>NZ_JBIDAJ010000045.1:0-56037 GCF_043202395.1 Streptomyces sp. NPDC048197 | reverse complement strand
CACTCGCTACGACAAGACCACCGAGTCCTACCAGGCCGCCGTCACCCTCGCCTCGCTCCTGATGTGGGCGTGACATTTGAAGACATCTCCTAGCACGGGTGGTCACGAACCGCGCGGGGATGAAAGGCGCCCCCTCCGACATCGGCAACACGACCGCCCGGCACCTCGCCGAGCGCGGCTCCACCGTCCTCGTCCACGGCCGCACCGCCGAAGAGGCGCAGGCCGACAACGACGCGATCGTGCAGATCAGAGCAGTCATCGAGTGGGCAGCGACGCGCGGCGGCAAAGCCCCTGCCGAGGCACGCCTCAGCCCCGGGCCAGGCAATGGGGTGACGGTCCCAGCTCGCATGTGGTCTGCCGGAACCGGGCATGGTCTGACGGCGCAGTCGTCTGCTGACCTGCAACGCGAGCGTATAGAGCCGCCGGTCGGGCTCACCACGCAAACACTTCAGCGGCAATCATCCGTGTCGTCTGTTCGAAGTAATCGTCGTGTCGGCCTGACCACATCTCGCCACCTCGTTTTCCCATGGAAAGGTTGAAGGCCAAAGGGCTGTCGGCTGGTTGGGACGCACACTGCGCTACCCAACGGACGACGCGCCACGGTTCGAGGTCGGGTGCGGGTAGACAACTCGGCGTGAGTCACGGGGGGGGGGAGAAGAGACCATAGGAAGAGACCGCCGTATGGGTTCCGGCAAGCTCACCTCGCACTCCCTCCACCAAGATCACCCCCACTTCCATGGGTTGCTCAGTCGAGGCAGAACTCGTTGCCCTCGATGTCCTGCATCACGATGCACGAATCGTTGCCGTCATACAGGAGTCGCACCCGTACTGCGCCGAGCGGGAGCAGTCGTGCGCATTCGGCCTCGAGCGCGGCCAGGCGCTCTTCACCCACGAGTCCGGTGCCGACCCGCACGCAAAGATGCACCCGATTCTTGACGACCTTCCCTTCGGGAACGCGCTGAAAGAACAGTCGCGGGCCCACACCTGAGGGGTCACTGCAGGCGAACCATGAACCCTGGTCCTCCGGTGACTGGGAGCGGTTGAAATCGTCCCAAGTGCTGAACCCCTTTGGCGGCGGCGGTACGACGTACCCCAACACCTCACACCAAAAGCGAGCGACGCGCTCAGGTTCTGCGCAGTCGAAGGTGACTTGGAACTGCTTGATCGACGACATCAGCGCACCATAGCAAGGGACTTTGACTCTCATCTCCCAGTTTTAATAAGCCTCTTGATGGGCGATGCGGCAGCGAGCCGTAGAAGTGTTGCCCGGATCACCCGGATCAAGCTGCCCTCAGCTACAACTCGGCTGTGGCGACGACTGGCGTGCGTGGCGTGTCAGAGCGTGGCAGCCAGGTAGGCGTTGCGCGAACGGATGAGCCTGGGCATGTACCGGTTGAGGAGGGTCACGTCGGCAAGCCGGCCGAGGGGGCCCCACGGCGAGGCGAAATCGATGACGTCGGTCATCAGGGTGCCGCCTTGACCGTGCGGCGCAAAGTGGTGAACGTGCCGCCAGTACCGAAAGGGCCCGGCTTCCTGCTCGTCAACGAAGGAGTGCGGGGGGTCCCAGGAGGTAATGCGGGCGGTCAGCCGCCAGGTCAGTCCGAAATGGCGGGCTTGGAAGGTGACCATCTCACCGAGGGCGAGCTTGCCTTGGGTAGTGCCGCCCACCGCGTGTTCTCTCGACGACGCCATCGACCGCGTGTGCGCCTCGACGTCCAGGCAAGCGTCGAAGACCTGGCGTGGGGGCGCTGCGATCACGGTAGTGATCTCGAAGTGCGACACCACTCCCTCCCCCTTCCCATTCGGCGATCTTGCCTCACTGTAAACAGTCCGCCGTCGGGCTACCGCCCGGGGGGGGAGCGGTCCGCTCTGCTCACTCTGCACGGGCACATGGTCCGGCCTCGTTGCGCGCAACGGGTGAAGAGGTTTCCCCCTCCCGGCGCCCCGGCCCCACACCCCCGACCCCGCCCCTCCCAGACACCACACGATCCGGGCCAGGACCCGCCGCCATGTCCGACACCTCCGTAAACCCTCATAGGCTGGCCCTCAACACAGCATCATTACTGGGAACACAGCATCATTACTGGCTCAGCTTGGAGAACATGTGCCGCCGGTTCAGCGCATCACCTCACGCAACGCCCGCTTTCAGCAGTGGGAGTCGCTGCTGACCAACCGCAACAAGCGAACGCGCGTGCGTGAGTTCCTGGTGCAGGGTGTTCGTCCCCTCTCGATGGCCGTCCGGTACGGCTGGCCCGTCAAGGCGCTGATATACGACGCAAGCGGACGCTGTCGCAGTGGGCGGAGGACCTGCTGCGGACTGTCGATGCCGAGCGGATCGCGATGGCGCCAGACATGCTGGCGGACCTCGGGGAGAAGAACGAGAACGCGCCGGAGCTGGTCGCCGTCATCGAGATGCCGGCCGACGACTTCGGCCGGTTCAGCGCCGGCGACAACTTCCTGGGTGTCCTGTTCGACCGGCCGACCAGCCCTGGGAACATCGGCAGCATCATCCGTTCAGCGGATGCCTTCGGGGCACACGGGCTCATCGTGTCGGGACACGCCGCCGACGTGTACGACCCCAAGTCGGTGCGAGCGAGCACCGGTTCGCTGTTCGCCGTGCCTGCGGTACGCGTCCCCTCGCCCGGCGATGTCATGACCTGGGTCGAGGCGAAGCGGGCCGAAGGACAGTCGATCGTCCTGGTCGGCACCGACGAGAAGGGGGACTGTGATGTCTTCGACTTCGACTTCACCCAGCCGGTGTTGCTGCTGATCGGCAACGAGACAACCGGGCTGAGCAGCGCCTGGCGGGGACTGTGCGACCACACGGTCAGCATTCCGATGACCGGCTCGGCGAGTTCGCTGAACGCCGCGAACGCCGCGACCGCCGTGCTGTACGAGGCTTCCCGGCAGCGGATCGCCGCGAGGAAGCGCCCGGTCTGACGCGGTACGTCAGCACCCGACGCGAGCGCCCGACCGACCGAACCGGCCCCGGAAAGGTCCGGTCGGGCCCGCTCGCCGTCCTCGTTACTAGGGTTACGCCCTGCCTGGGCACCACCGCGGTGCGTCCCGGCCTCGGTGCGTTCCAGGCCGCACCCGGCCAAATAATCCAGAGGTTGGGAATGACAGCCAGCCGTTTCCAACCTGATCGCTCGGGTCAGCGTGGGGTGGTATCGGCTCATCAAGTACCGTGCGCGGTGTACAGCGGACAGCGCAGTTGGTCAGATCTGGAACGGCCGCAGCACTGCCATCCCTGCCTCGAGTCCGACCTTCATGGCGAAGTCGAACCGGTCCACCTCCAAACACAAGCCCACATCGGCGGGGTGAGCACCGCGGCGTCGTCCGCTGCGCAGGTCGTCCGCGGCCGAGGAGCTGCGGGCACGGTGCAGATAGGGGCCTGGGTCGAGACGATCCCCGACCAGTAGCCGGTCCAGGTACTCGGCGCAGGCCAGATCCTCAGCGGCACGGCCGTCCTCGCCGGTGGCCACGAACGTCACCGAGTCGGCGCCAGCATCCGCCAGGGCCCGGGCCGTCGCGCCGGCCACCACGAAACTGGCGCACAGGGCCAATTTCGCCTCGACGACCGCCAGGGCCCCCACCGTTCCTGCAGTGGTCTTTTGAATCACTGTGCGGCCGCTCAAGTCGGCCTCCCGTATCAGGCCAGGGGAGTTGACCAGGTCGAACCCGCTGGCTGATGCCCCGTCCTTGAGCGCAAGCCAGCCCGGGTGCGACGCCTTGATAGCCAGTGCCTTTTCCTCGTCGGCAGCGAGAACGATCTTGTCTGCCCCGCGGTGGAAAGCCCAAGCGGCGGTGGTGAACGCCCGCATCACATCGATCACCACCGCCACCTGTTCGGTGCCGTCCAACCCCGGTATCCCGACTACTCGCGAGTCCATGCCGGGATGGTCGCAGCCCACTGAACCGGTTCACAAGACACGTTGACGATCTTTCGGCGACTCGGGACGTGCGGGCGGTGACCTCACGGGCACGCGCTTGAGTAGCAGGCGGGCCAGCGGGGAGACCAGTGCCTCGTCGCCTGTGTTCTGTGATCTGTGACCTGTGCTCTGCGACCTGTGCTCTGACCTAGAGCTTCAGTGAGTTGGAAAGGGCTCAGTGGGCGATCAAGTGCTACGACCGGCCAACCACGCGGTGCACTCAGTCGGACCGCCGGCCCAGTCCGAGCCGCACCGCACGCTCTAGCGGCGAGTAGGCGCCGTCGGTGCGATCGAGGTCGAGCGGAGCAGCCGCCACCAGCGGAGGCTGCGCCATGAACTTGGGCCGGGTGCCGTGGTTGGGCTGGGCAGCATGGATCAGGAACGGGTGGCAGAGATAGACGTCACCGGCCTGCCCGGTGGCGAGCGCCAGCGGGCGGTCGGGGGCGTCGAGCCTGCCCGCTGCGTCCATGGTCTTGCAGAGTTCCATGAAGTCGAGGCCGCGCTCACCCGCCGGGGCGAGGAAGCGCGGGACGTCCAGGTGCGAACCGACCTTGATCCGGGTCGGCCCGTGGTCGGCGTCGACGTCGGAGAACAGGAAGAGCATCAGCAGCGCCCGCTCGCGGGAGCGGAGGTTGAGCCAGTAGCCGCTCTCCCCCGCAGGCACGTAGCTGGCATCCATGTGCCACCCGGTGTCGCCCGGGTCGTCCGGGTGCGGGAACCGGATGGGGAACGTGCCGAGCCCGGTGCGCGGCAACCATCGCCCCCGGCCGACCAGTTGGTCGAATGCGCCGTGCAGACGCGGTGTGGTGGCGGCCCGCTGGAACGGCTCGTCCCCGTAACCAGACAGCCTGACAACTGGCCGGGTCCAGGTGGCGGGATCGTCCGGGTCGCATCCGGTCTCGCGCCACAGGAAAGCGCGGCACTCGTCGGCCAGCGACCGCGGAAAGGCGCCCTCAAGATGGACGAAGCCATCGGTGACAAAGCGCTCTACCTGGTCAGTTGTCAGAACATTCGGCATGAGGGAAGTCTCAATCGAAGTCCTCACGCCCGCAAAGGGATTTCGGCGCCCGTGCCAGGGACGGGCGCGACGGCCCGACGGCCCGACGGCGCAGCCCAGAGGCACCACGTTTCCGCAGCCACCGCTGATTCAGAAGCGATGGTTCAGAAGCAATGGTTCTGGATGCCAGAAGTGAAGGATCTTGGACTTCTGTCGGAGGCCCGGCCACCCTTGAAGCGAGCCCCGACTCCCGGGTCTTCGCCTATCAGCGCCGACCCCACGGGCAGCTCATCCGCCCCAAGCCCATGCACCGGAGCCAACCAACATGCGCCTCAGACATCTCGGACTCGTCCATGGAATCGCCCTGCTGTGCACCGGCCTCCTCGCCGGCGCGTTCGGGTACGGCGCGGCCAATCTCGTTCCCACCTTCAACGCTGTACCGCTGGAGATGCGGCTGTCATTCCACGCCGAACTGATGAAGATGAACGGCATCACCATGCAGGCGGCGATGGGCGCATCGATCCTGAGTTGCCTGACGCTCGCCGTCCTGACAGCGGGCCGCGCCAGACTGCTCGCGGGTGCGGCAGGCCTACTGGCCCTCGCGTCCTTCCTGATAACCCGGTTCGGCAACGTGCCCATCAACGGACGGATCAAGCAGTGGGCGGTCACCGCGGCCCCGGCCGATCACGCGGAGATCCTGCGGCGTTGGGAACTGTTCAACGACATACGCACGCTCACCGCCATCGCAGCCCTTGTTCTCCTCATCGTGCTCGCCGTCAGCGGACGGCGAGCGGCCGCCCACCCCGTGCGTGCTCGGGCGGACCGGCCCTAGTTACCGGAGACCGGCCCTAGTTACGGCACCGTCGAGGTCTGGTCGAAGGCGCGGTGATACGTCTGATGGATGAGCGACTGCCCTCCCAGACGCCTACTCAGCGCTACGGAGACCTGGCCGCCTTGTCCAGTGCCTGGTGAGTGACGCACGGTCTGCGGGAAGGGCTCGCCGGGTGCCGGAGTCTGGTACTCAGTGGAGCACCCTGCAGAGGGGCCATCCGCTGCTCCGGGGAAGGTTGTGGCCCGTGAATCAGAGAGTGCCGAGTGCCTTCCGCAGGACGTGAATGGCCTGTTCGATGGCGGCGGTTGATGCCTTGGTGGAGCGGACGGGATTGAGCATCATGAAATCGTGGAGGATGCCGTTGTAGCGCACACTGGTGGTCGGCACGCCTGCCTGAGTGAGCTTGGCGGCGTAGGCCTCGCCCTCGTCGCGCAGTACATCGTTCTCGTCGACGATCACAAAGGCTGGCGGCAGCCCTGCGAGGTCCTCAAGGGTGGCGCGTAGCGGCGATGCCGTGATCTCGGCTCGTTTCGCCGGGGAGGTCGGCGGAATGTACGCGTCCCAGAACCAGGCCATCGACCGGGCGGTGAGGAACGGTCCGTCGGCGAACTCCCGGTAGCTGTCGGTGTCCTGACCCGCATCGGTCACCGGGTAGTACAGCGATTGATGCACAAAGTGCACGTCCCCGCGCTGCTTGGCCATGAGCGTGACCGCCGCGCTCATGTTGCCGCCGACCGAGTCGCCCGCGACGGCCATCCGCCTGGCGTCGAGGCCCTCGCTCGTTGCGTTCTTGGTGATCCACTGCGCGGTCGCATAGGCCTGTTCGATGGCGACGGGGTACGGCGCCTCCGGCGAGCGGTCGTACTCGACGAACGCAACGGCCGCCCGGGCGCCGTCGGCCAGCTCACGGATGAGCCTGTCATGCGTGCCGGCGTTGCCGAGGATCCATCCACCACCGTGGATGTAAAGGATCACCGGCAGGGGCCCGCTGGTGCCCACCGGCTTGACGAGCCGGACCCGCACGTCTCCCACCTGGGCCGGAACCGTGATCCACCGGTCCTCACCGACTTCGACCTTGTCGATGGGAGCGGCCTGGATGTCATCGAGTACCTTGCGGGCGCCCTCCGGACCGAGCTCGTAGAGGAAGGGCGGCGTGGCGCTCGCATCCGCGAGTTCCCGCGCCTCCGGTTCGAGGACGTGCTCCACCACGACCCGGCTCCTTTCGCTGAGGGACGGCGGCACGACGCCTGGGCACCTGCACATCCAGTCGCCGGTCGATGTACATCCAGTCGCCACAGCGACGCTAAAGGCAGGCGCACCGGCCCGCGAGTCCTGGTGAGTGACCGAAGGGGTCTGCCCAGGTGCAGCGGCCATGCGGTACGGGCCAGGTGCGCCATGACGTTCCAACATGGCGTGACCTCAGGACTGGCCCGGGCGGTGTCGCTCGATCGGCCGACACCCAGGCGGCAGCAGCCGGCTACCGGTCGCAGACGGCAGAACGAACGCGCCGCCCACAGTGTGGTCAGCAACCTCCGTGCCGTCCCGCCCCTTCTTCAACCATGCACAGATCACGAACAGCATCACCGAACTCACGCTCAACAGCCCGGTGTTCGCCTCGTGGCACATTGCGCGCCGGTCGAACGAGACTTGGCCTTCAGCTGCGCACGTGGTGGATTCGGCTGCACCCGCATCATCCACCTTCTTGGAGGATGACGGATGACGTCCTTCTTGTGGATGAAGGATGACGTCCGAATTCGTTTGAGTCCTTAGGATTGACGGAATCCATAGAGCTACAACTGACCACTTTCAGTGCACGCAATACGCGAATTTACGCAACCTTTCAGGCTTCCTCCGTTTGAGTTGGCCAGGTCTCGCGGCGTAGCGTGGGAAACGGTTCAACTGAACAGGGGTCGGACCATCTTTCGGGCTCAAAGGAGGAACACGATGAGCATCCGAAGCATACTTCCCCTCAACGGCGGCTGGGGTCACGACCACGGTGGACGCGGCTACGGACGCGGCTACGGACGTGGACGCGGTTACGGACGCGGACGCGGCTACGGACGCGGACGCGGGTTCGACGGCGGACGCGGCTTTGGTGGCGGACGCGGGTTCGGTTTCGGTCGCGGAGGCCGTTACTAGCGACTCTTGAGTTCTAGCGACCCCACGAGCCAACTGCGAGGCTGGTCCCCGTTCTCGGGGACCAGCTTCATGAATTGCGGGGCCAGGCCCGTATTCCCCGACGACGTCGGAACGCCCGGTCTCGCTCGCCACTGTCGGTGCCCCCATAGCGAAAGCGGCTACGGGAGGGCCCGCTCCGGGAAACGCATCGCCGCCTGGTATTGCAATGCCGGGAATCGAGGAGAATACTCAATAGACCTAGCGGGAAGCCGCCGGAAGCGCGCTGCGTGTGGAGAGATATCCTCACGCAGCGCTTGTAATTTGCAGGCAATCGCGCAGGGCTGGCCAAGGTCTCATTACGGCGCGTGGTGCCTGATTCACCAGGAGCACGCGGAACGGCTGCTCGGAACGACAACCGTCCCCACGCACACCACGTACCGCAACCCGCAGCCCACAGCCCACACCCGGGAGCGCTTCACTCTCGTGCGTTCCGTAGCTTGAGAATGTATGTCGCCGTGAGCGCAACGGCACGGTCTTCGTCATGTGACAGGTCTGCGAGCGCACGTGACGCCGGGGTCCCCGGGATGTCCGCGAGCGCCTGTGTCAGCCGTCGACGTGCAGGCGATCCGATGGTGTCCTGGGCGAGGCAGTCGACGAGCCCCGTAGCGATCTGATCCGCCAACGCGGGATCACTCGCCAGCGTGCTCAGCGCATCGGCTGCGTCGACGTCGTTCCTCTCCTCGACGATCATGTCGAGGAGAGTCGGGACCGCGTCGGCCACTCCACGTGCCCCGAGCGCCAGCGCCGCGTACCTGCGGACCACAGTGTCTGGATTCGTGAGGGCGTCCTGCAGCAGTGCGGTCGCCGCACCGTTCGGAAGCTCGGCGATGGACTGGACGGCACGTTTCCGTACCTCGGCCGCGGGTGAGCCGAGGCCCTCCGCCAGCAGTGCCAGCCCGTCCTCGCCCGACTGCACCAGAGCCCACCGAAGGGCTCCGGCGACGTTCGGGTCAGACTCGTTCAGCACGGCCTCGACCAATGCCTCCACCGGTACGGAAAGTTCCTCGACCGCAGACAGAGCCGCGCGCTGCCGTTCCGTCGCGCTCTTTGACCCCAACGCCTGGAGGAGTGCGACGATTTGGAGGACGTCCTCCCAGCCGGCGGGTTCCGCGGCATCGATCCGACGAAGTCGCGTGAGCAGCTCCGTCTCCGCTGCGATGCGGTCTCGTGTCTGGCGGATGAGGTCGTCGACGAGCTCGGCAGGAGCGAAGTCGGGATCATCGAGGGCGCGCCTGACGTCGCGCAGCGACAACCCTAATGACCGCAGGCTCTCGATGTGGAAGATTCGCCGGATGTCCTCGTTGGAATACTCGCGATAGCCGGAGCCGGTGCGACCCGTTGGCCGGACCAGGCCGAGCGATTCGTAATGCCTGAGCATCCGGGCGCTGACCCCGGACCGTCGCGCGACCTCACCGATCAACACTGCCTACCGCCCTCCTTGGCCCGCCCCGCCGAGGGCCACGATGCGCTTCGCCTCCTCGGTCGCGAACTCGAATCCGGCCTCCGGGTCGCGCCACAACCGTTCCGTGGCGATTGCATGCGCGCGCACGCGGGGGTCGAGATCCCTCGTCGCGGCGCCCAGCGCCGGCAGCATCACCTCCCCGAGCGCGATCAGCGCCCGGCTGAGGCTCAGCTGCGTCTCGCGTTCGCCACGCCCGAGCTGCGTCGCCAACACTACGGCCAACTCGCCCTCCTCACCTTCGGGTACGAGTACGACCGCTGCCCGCCAGGCACTCCGGGCCACCTCGTCGTCGGTGTCGGACAGCAGCGCCGGTGTGATGGCCGGCCACGCTTGCCGATCCCCGATCTTGGACAGCGTGTGCAACGCCTGGCTCCGTGCCTGGGCGCGCTCCGAGCGAACTTCGTCAAGAAGCACCGGGATCGTCATCGATGCAGCGTGGCGGGTGAGTGCCCACGTCAGTATCTCGCGCACGTAGAACTCGGGCTCGATCGCGCACCGCTCGATGAGCTTATCGATGAATCCCGGGTCCGGCGTCGTGCCGACCGCCAGCGCTGCCTGCAGCCGGACCGACGAGCTGTTGTTCTCCAGGCCCTGGAGAACACGCATCGTCGGCGCCGCCCCGCAGTCCTCTTCCGGCACGTTGATGTCCTCTCTCGGCATGGGCATTTCGACCGCCTCCTTGGCTGCAGTGAAGGGCTTGTCACTGTGTCAAGGTCAAGCGGAGCCAAGCGGGAGATGGCCAGGCGTCCTCCCAGCCGCCAAGTCCGGTGCTCGCCACGGACCACCTCGCGAGATACGTAGCCAAGCGCCTCGGCGCCTGTCTCCTCGTCTCCTCGCGGCGACGCCGCCTGTGCTGTCCGGCCGCGAGGGTGCGGTCCTCCTGGACGACGCTCGGTCCTCCTGGACGACGGTTTCACGCCGCCGCGTTGAGGCTGTGACGCATGGCGTCGAAGGCGCGTCGCACGCAGCGGGGCAGCTCCGCGGGAGTGCACTGGGGCAGCCACTCGTCCAGGGCGCACCGCCAGGTCGCCACGCAGAACTCGATGAGCAGTCGCGCTTCCAGCGTGTCCGGGGCGCCGAGTCGGCGGGTGATCCCGGCCTGGATCTCAGCGCAGTGCCGGAGGGAGTGCCCGTGCAGAGACGGCGATTGGTCGATCAGCTGCAAAGTGGCCGCGAACCGGGGGAACCAGTCCTCGTCCATGCGCTCGAGGGTGGTCAGGATCGCGTTCTGGAACGCATCGACCAGGTGCCCGGTGCGCCCGGTCACTTCCCTCTGCTCGCTCTGCTCCATGACCTCCAAGCAGGTGCTCCACAGCTGCTTGACGGCTGTGAGCGTCACGTCCTCCTTGGACCGGTAGTTGCGGAAGAAGGTGCGCCGCGAAACCTCCACCGCTTCGAGGAGCGCATCGAGAGGCGTGTCGTCGAAGCCGCTCTCGGTGAACAGCGACACGGCGGTTTCGGCCAGTGCTTGGCGGGTGCGCAGCTTCTTGCGCTCACGCAACGAGGCGGGCTGCGGGGCGGTCGTCATGGGCATCAGCTTACCGCCCGCGCTCTCAGTGAGCATGTGCTTCAATGGCGCAAACGCCACACTGTGGCACTTCACTTCACTGTGGCACTTCTGCTTCGAGGAGACGGGCACATGCGAGCACTCGTTATCGACCACAGCGCAGCAACTCACCTGTCGATGACCGAGACATCAGATCCGATACCGGCACCGCACGAGGCCTTGGTCAAGGTCGCGGCGGTTTCGCTCAACCGCGGCGAGGTGAAAGGCGCCACCAGCTCGGAGACGCCGGACGGCACAGTGATCGGCTGGGACGCCGCCGGTGTCGTGGTGAAGGCAGCCGCCGACGGGTCGGGGCCGGCAGAGGGCACCCGCGTCGTCACCCTCGGCGCGGCGGCCGGATGGGCGGAGCTGCGCGCGGTCCCCGCTGCCATGCTGGGCCAGGTGCCGGAGCACGCCGACCTCGGCGCCGTGAGCACGCTCCCGGTGGCCGGGCTGAGCGCGCTGCACGTATTGCGCCGCGCGGGCCAACTCCTCGGCCGCCGAGTGATGATCACCGGCGCGTCCGGCGGTGTCGGTCGCTTCGCGATCCAGCTCGCCGCTCGTGCGGGGGCAGAGGTCGTGGCCATCAGCGGGAATCCTGCCCAGGCGGACGGCCTGCGAGCGCTGGGCGCACACGAGGTGCACACCGATCCGGCCGCCGTGGAGCGGCCCGTATTCACAGTGCTGGACAACGTCGGCGGACAACAACTTGTGGACGCCTTCGACGCTCTGGAGGCGCACGGCACGCTGTTCAGCGTGGGGCGTGCGTCCGAGACCGACGCCGTCCTCCCTCCCGAAGCCCTCTTGGGAACCGAAGGACGGCACGACAGGTCGATCCGCACGTTCTTCCTCTTCAGCGACCCCGCCACCGACTTCTCCGCGGACCTGACGTGGCTCGCCGCTGAGGTCGCCGCAGGCCGCATCGACCCGGGCATCAGCTGGCGCGGCCCGTGGGCCCGCCACGACGAAGCAGTCCAGGCTCTGCTCGGCCGCCGCCTGCACGGCAAGGCGGTGCTGGACGTCAACTGACCTCCCAGGCATGCCATTCCGAGCATGACCTTCCGCGCATGACATTCCATGTACGGAAGGTCATGCATGACCTTCCGCGCAGTCTTCATAGCGGGCGCAACAGGTTGGGCGGCAGGAGGCCCAGCGGCCCGTCGGGCTGCGCCGTGAGCCGCTGGGGCCCGCTGAAGGGGCCCAGTCGGCGAGCCGCACGGTCAGGCCCTCGGACGGTGTCCCGCGATGGGCTGGTCACTAAGACTCATCTCGCCGCCGATGGGCGTTGCCGACCGCTGGACTGTGCCCTGACGCTTGGTCGGGCCGCCAACGCGCCCGGCGGCGCCCGCGTTCGGACAGGTCATGACCCTCCTGCGGTGTCGCGGCCGAGCCGGCGGCAGTTCACCTCCTCGCCCCATCACCTCACCGCCCCACCGCCCCACCGCCATGGTTGAGTTCGCCCCGGACCTGCTCCACGTGCCGTGCGGGGCCAACGACATCGTGCGGCGCAGGCCAGACTTCGGTGAGATAGAGCGAACGCTTCGGCGGATGTACGACCTGGCGACGGGCACCGGCGCCTTGCTGACCACTTTCACGCTCGGCAGGGCGTATGTCGTCCCGGTCTTTCCTGACTGGCCGGAGCGGATCGCCGCGGTCAACGAGATCGTGCGCGGGCTGGCTTCCGAATGCGGCGCTGTCGTGGTGGACATGTGGGATCACCCGGTCAACGACCGCGACAACCTGC
Source organism: Streptomyces sp. NPDC048197 (assembly GCF_043202395.1). Classification (NCBI taxonomy): domain Bacteria; kingdom Bacillati; phylum Actinomycetota; class Actinomycetes; order Kitasatosporales; family Streptomycetaceae; genus Streptomyces; species Streptomyces sp. NPDC048197. The sequence goes on along the minus strand of NZ_JBIDAJ010000045.1, from coordinate 43,346 downwards.
TCAGCGCGGATCGCCTCCACTTCTCGGCCTCGGGTCAGGCCGTTATGGCGGCCGAGGTGGTCAAGAAGCTGGCCGCCTCCCTGGGACACATCGCCTCGGCGTAGTTCTCTCCAGCTCTTCCCAGCGCTCCCCAGTTCTCCGTCTTCCTTCTGCCGAAGCGGCCGGCGGCCCAGGCCTGAGTGCGAGGATCACCAGTCACGGCCAGGGTTGCGGTGGGAGCGGTCCCAGCCGTAGCGACGTCCGGGCAGGTCAATTGCCCGGACGTCCGTCTTTGGGAAGGTCCGCGTCTCGGATGGGGATGAGGGACGGCCAAGCCGGCCAAGTGACCCGACGCGACGATGCGGCGGCCCCAAGTCGCCCGTACCGGCGGGTCGTTGCCGTGTTGTTGTCGCGTTATTGCGGGGCGGTCAGCAGGCCCTCGACGATGCGGCGGACCTTGCTCACCGCGCTGTCGTCCCCGAGGCGTAGCGCCGTGTTGGCGGCGCACAGCAGCGCGTCGATCTGGAAGACGGCGAGTTCGACGTCCAGCTCTGCGATCTCGCCGTGGGCAATGGCGTGCCGCAGTTCGCCGGCGATGACTTCGAGCCACTCCTGCTGGTCGCGGAAGAGGGCGTCATGGACGGGCCCGGTCTTGCCGTCGAACTCAGCGAGGTTCGCGGCCCGGAAGCATCCGCCCGCGAACAACGGGGTCGAGGCATAGACGACCCACTCGTCGAGCAGCGCGCGCAGACGTGCGACGCCGCGCGGCGCGGACCTGGCCGGCCGGACGACGTTGTCGGTGAACATCTCGCGGGCGAAGTCGATGACCGCCAGCTGCAGCGCTTCCTTCGTCTTGAAGAGCGTCTGGATGCCCGCCTTGCTGTGCCCGGTATCCATGGCCAGACGGCCGAAACTGACCCCTTCGAGGCCGTCGAGCGAGGCGATGTCGACCGCCCGCTTCAGTACGGTCTTCCGGGTCCGGGCGCCGCGCAGGAGGCGTTTGTCGGTGACATCTGCGACATCTGCCGTGGCACTACCCATACGGTCGATCGTACCCCAGGTCGTCGGACCGGACGGCGATCGTCCCGCGCGGCGTCACGCACAGTCGCCCCGCTCCGCCAGGGCGCCCGTCGACGAGCCGGTGACAGCTGCCACGGCCGGTGCGGCCCCGGACCGCTTCACCGGACCAACGGCACACCGTAAGAGCTGGGCTTGTCGTTCCGGGCCGAGGGTTACCGTGGGTCCGGCTGGTGATCATGGCCACCTGGCTGCGAGGAAAGGAGTTGTTGGATGGCCGAGGAGCCGATCTTGGTTCTTGCTGCAACCGGCGGACAGGGCAGGGCCGTGACCGACGCGCTGAGGGCTCGCCGGGCCCGGGTCCGGGCGCTGGTGCGTGACCCCGACCGGCCCGCCGCGCGGGAACTGGCCGGCCAAGGCGTCGAAGTGGTGGCGGGATCCCTGAGCGATCGCGAGTCTCTCGCCGCCGCGATGAGCGGGGTGGCGGGTGCCTTCGCGTTCACCACACCCTTCGAGGCCGGCGTGGAGGCGGAGGTCGGTCAGGGGCGGGCAATTCTCTCTGCCGCGACAGCGGAGCGCGTTCCGCATCTGGTGTTCAGCTCTGTCGCCGGGGCCGACCAGGAGAGCGGGGTACCGCATTTCGACAGCAAGGCACGCATCGAAGCGGAGCTGGCGGCCGGCGAGGTGCCGTACACGATCCTGGGGCCGACGTACTTCTTCGACAACGCGCTGGGCGGAACGGAGCGCATCCTTGCCGGCGTCCTGGAGCTGCCACTGCCACCCGACCGCCCGTTGCAACAGCTGGCCCGCCCCGACCTCGGCGCATTCGCGGCGGAAGTGCTGCTCAACCCTGCCGCCTACGTGGGGCAGCGCATCGAGCTGGCCAGCGATGCACCCACTCCCCGGCAGATGGCTGACGCACTCGGCGCGGCGGTGGGACGGGAGGTCCGCCATGAGCAGGTGCCGCTGACGGCGGTCGGCAATCCGGATATGCATGCGATGTGGACGTTCCTGAACGGCCCCGGCTATCGCGTCGACCTCCCCGCCCTCCATGCGGCCCACACAGAGGTCCGCTGGACTCGTTTCGCCGACTGGGCGCACCACACGTGGGCGACCGCGCGCTGAAGCGGCGGCGTGCGGTACGCGGACGCGAACGGACGCGGACGCGAGGGGCACACGCCGTGACGGTTCCCGGCAGGTGTCCGCACTGTTGATCTTGCGTAGCGGACCATGAGCACACCAGGACAGGCGCCCACAGGATGGACATTGCCGACGCACCGGTGTGCCGGAGGAGCGGAAGCTGCGCGGCGCACCCGTTGTGGTGATCTTGGCCGGCTACCGGGTACCGGATGCCGGAGATGAACGGCATTGAGTTCCTCGAGCGAGTTCTCGACATCCGCACGTCCTGAGGTGCTGCGGACACCCATGACGGCAAGCGTCGACTCGCCGCTGGCGAACCGTCGCCGTTGAGGGGAATCCCCAGCTCATCAACGGTGTTGAGCCCTGCTGTCAGCATCCGCGATGTGAAGGGTTTTTCGTGCGCGCCATACGAATCGATCGATTCGGCACCCCTGCTGTCCTCGATGCCGTCGACGTTCCCGAGCCCTCTCCGGGCCCCGGGGAGGTGCTGATCCGCACCGTGGCGACGAGCATCAACCCCGTCGACGACAAGACGCGGGAAGGCGCCATCGGCGAAGGAACGCCGCCCCTGCCGTTGACCCTCGGCTGGGACCTGGCAGGCATCGTGGTCGACGGCGGGGACAGTGGACTGCGGGCCGGTGAGCGGGTGATCGCCATGTCGCACCAACTCAGCTCCGGTCGGGGGACCTGGGCCGATCTGGTCGCGCTTCCCGCGCATGCAGTTGCCGCTGCGCCAGGCTCGATCAGTCTGGTGGAGGCGGCCACCCTGCCGCTGCCCGGCCTCACGGCCTGGCAGACGCTGGACTGGCTGGCGGTCAAGGAGGGCGAGCGGCTGCTCATCGCCGGCGCCGCTGGTGCCGTGGGTGGATTCGCGCTGCAGATCGCGCGGGCACGCGGCGTCAAGGTCGATGCTCTGGTCTCCCGGGATGCGCAGGTCGCCTTCGCCCGCGAGCACGGCGCCGATGTCGTCGCCACCGACCGCCATGCTTTCTCAGAGCGCAGCTACGACGCCGTCTTCGACACCTTCGGGGCGTTCGTGACCGAGGCGGTGGCCGATGGCGGCCGCTACGCGTCGATCGCCACCCAAGCCGGTCCGGTCCCCGACCTGTCCTCCCGAGGTGTCCGTACCACTGTCCATCAGGTGCGGGAGGACGGCGCGGGCCTGAACGAGCTGACCAAGCTCGTCGACAGCGGCGCGTTGCAGGTGCGGGTGCACGCCACCTTCGGCCTCCAAGAGATCCAAGCCGCCCACACGCGGTTTCTCCAGGGCGGCCTGGCGGGCAAGATCGCTGTGGTCTTCTGAGCCGGCCACGGTTGCTCGACAGGTTGAAAACCGTTCGTCCGAGGCCCCGTTGGTGGAGCAGCATGAGCGGATGAGGCTTTCCGGACCGCCGACGTGCGAGGTCCGCGTCCCCGCCCCGATCGCCGCTCAGGCCGGGGACCGGCCGCTGCGGCCCGTCTGGCAGAACGCGCTGGGCGGCCTGACCTTCCAGATCGGCACCGGCCAGGCCCGGCTGTTCGCCAAGTGGGCCCCGGCGGGCTCGGGCCTGGACCTCGCCGCCGAGGTCACGCGCCTGAGCTGGGCGGCCCGCTTCACACCGGTGCCCCGCGTCCTGGACCACGGAGCCGACGAGGACGGGGCCTGGCTCGTCACCCACGGGCTGCCCGGCGAGAGCGCCGTCAGCCCGCGCTGGACGGGCGATCCCGGTACCGCGGTACGTACCCTGGGGGCAGGACTGCGCGCCCTGCACGAGCAACTTCCGGTGGCCGACTGCCCTTTCAGCTGGTCGGTCGCCCACCGCCTGGAACGCGCCCGGAGCGCTGGACTGGACGTCCCCGCAGATCTGCGGACGCCGCCGATCGACCGCCTCGTCGTATGTCATGGAGACGCCTGCGCGCCGAACACGCTACTGAGCGAGGACGGTTCCTGGTCCGGTCACGTGGACCTGGGCACGCTCGGCGTCGCGGACCGCTGGGCCGACATCGCCGTCGCCGGCTGGAGCACCGAGTGGAACTACGGCCCGGGATGGGAGCGGACCTTCCTCGACGCCTACGGCATCGCCCCCGACCCGGAACGCACCGGCTTCTACCGGAACTTGTGGGACCGCACCTGACTGACCCGGCTCAGGTGACTCAGGTGACTGCCGCACTGATATACGAGGAGGCGTACCCGCCCTGCTCGTCAACGAAGTCATGCCCTGCGATTGAACCGGATCCGCCGCCCTGCCGTATAGAGAAGGGCGGCGGCTCTGATCTTGCAGGTCCTGGCCTGCCGTGCCACCACCGGGCCCCGCACGGAAGGACCTTCGCGTTGTCACTCTCCCCGCGCCTTCATCAGCAGCCGAATGCGGACGCAGCGGCCACCGCGGACGAGGCAGCCACAGCCGAAGAGCCACTCGCGGACGCGGGCCTGCCGCCGGACGCGCCTGCAGAGCGGGTCCCGGACGATGCCGCCACGGGTGATGACATCGCCGCTGGCGACACCTGGCGCGACCGTCACCCGTCCACCGCGCGGATCCTCGCCTACGGCACCACGGCCCTCTCCGCCCTCCTCGTCCTCCTCGCCCTCCTCCTGCCGAGTCAGCTGACTCTCCTGACTCCCGGTCAGTTCATCCGCATCCCTGTGGAGGCCGTCTTCGGTGCCGCCCTGTTGCTCGTCCTCCCACCGAGGGCGAGGCGCGTGGCGTCTGCTCTCGCCGGGGCCGGCCTCGGCCTGCTGACCGTGCTGAACCTCCTCGACATCGGCTTCAACGAGGCTCTCGGCCGAGGGTTCAATCCGGTCTTCGACTGGACACTGCTCGGCGATGGTGAATCGTTCCTCCAGGACTCGATCGGCCGGGCGAAGGCGAGCGCTGTCGCGATCGGAGCCCTGGTCCTCGTTCTCACCCTGCTCGTCCTCATGACGCTGGCGGTCGTTCGGCTCGGCACTCTCATGGCCCGGCACAGCGCCATCGCGACCCGGGTCACTCTGGTGCTCGGGACCCTCTGGGTCGCCTGCACGGTGAGCGGCGTGCAGGTGGCCGGCGTACCGGTGGCCGCGGAAAGCACAGCCGGAGTCCTGCAGAACCGGGCGCAACAGGTGCGGGCGAGCCTGGCGGACGAGCAGGCGTTCGCGAAGGAGGCCGGCGCCGACGCGTTCCGCGACACCCCGGGCGACCGGCTGCTGACCGGACTGCGCGGCAAGGACGTCATCTTCGCGTTCATAGAGAGTTACGGGCGCAGCGCCATCGAAGACCCGTTGATGGCGCCGGGAGTCGACGCAGCCCTCGCGGACGGGACCAAGCGGCTGCGTGCGGCCGGGTACTCCGCCCGGAGCGGCTGGCTCACCTCGTCGACCTACGGCGGGAGCAGCTGGCTGGGCCACTCCACGTTCATGTCGGGCCTGTGGATCGACAACCAACAGCGCTACCGCACCCTCACCGCCAGCGATCGCCTGACCCTCACCAGCGCCTTCAAACGCACCGGCGCCTGGCGGACGGTCGGCATCATGCCGGGCCTCACCAAGGGCTGGCCGGAGGCGTCCTTGTACGGCCTCGACCGCGTCTATGACTCCCGTGACCTCGGCTACCAGGGGCCAAAATTCAGCTGGTCGACGATGCCCGACCAGTACGCCCTGTCGGCCTTCGAGCGCCTGGAACACGGCAAGAACCGCGCCAAGGAGCGGGCCGGGCAGCGGGCCGAGCCACACTCGAAGCCGCTGATGTCCTTCGTCATCCTCACCTCCAGCCACAATCCCTGGGCCCCCCTCCCCAAGATGATCGGCTGGGACGAGATCGGTGACGGCTCGGTCTACAACGCCATCAAAAAGGCCGGGAAAAACCCCGTGGACGTCTGGCAGCACACCGCTCACATACGCACCGAATACGGCAAGTCCATCCAGTACTCGCTGCACAGCCTCATCGCGTACCTGCAGAAGTACGGCACCAAGGACACCGTCCTGGTCTTCCTCGGCGACCACCAGCCCCTCGCCAAGGTCTCCGGCGACCATGCCGTCCATGACGTCCCGGTCACGCTGGTCGCCCATGACCCGGCGGTGCTGAAGCGCATTTCCGGCTGGCACTGGACGCCCGGCCTCCGGCCCGGCCCGAAGGCACCGGTCTGGCGCATGGACACCTTCCGCAACCGCTTCCTGACCGCTTACGGCTCCCAGCCCGGTTCCGGCGCGCCCCGGCCCGCCTCATGAGGTTGTACCGCTGGAAACCAGGCCCACCCGCTGAGCCACCCGCCCGCGCAGCCGCTGCCCGTCCGATCACCAGGTAGGTGCCCAGCTGACGAAGCGCTCAGCTGTTCCCGACCGGCTGCGCTGTGCCACGTGGTGCGCCCGATGTGCTCGGTGGGCTCGGTGAGCGGTGTCGTTGGGGTGGTCCCTTGCGCAGGAGGACGGTCAGGGCGGGTGAAGTGAGCGCCGTGGCGGTCAGGGCCATCAGGACGAGCATGGTGTAGAGCTCGGGACCGATGAGGTGCAGGTCCGATCCGGCGGTCAGCACGATGAGTTCGGTGAGGCCGCGGCAGTTCATCAGGGCGCCGAGGGAGAGCGCGTCGCGCCAGTCCGAGCCGCAGGCACGGGCCGCGAGGGCGGTGCCGCCCCATTTGGTGGCGGTCGCGACGAGCAGGATGACGCCGCACCACAGCCAGGAGGCCAGGTGCGGTCCGAGCGTGCCGATGTCGATCCGCAGACCTGTGCTGATGAAGAAGAGCGGGAGCAGGAAGGGGATGGCGAACTGGGCCATTCCCGCGGCCACTTGACGGACGGAAGCGGAGTCCCGGGGGGTGGCGGCGCCGAAGAGGAAGGCCCCGACGACCGCATGGACGCCGATCCGGTCCGTGGCCAGAGCCGCCAGGCACAGGCAGCAGGCGACGAGTGCGAAGGTGGTGGCGGCTCCGGTGTGCCGCAGGACGCGGGCGAGCAGCGGGCGTACGACGCGGAGCAGCAGTGCCGCGAAGGCAACGGTGAGGAGGACCGTGCGCAGGACGGCGCCGAGCGAGGTGTTGCGGGCGAGGGCGGCGACCAGGGCCAGCAACGACCAGGCCAGTACGTCGTCGACGGCAGCGCAGGTCAGGGACAGGGCGCCCAGGCGGGTGCCGGTCAGCCCGCGGTCGGCGAGGATGCGCGCCAGGACCGGGAAGGCGGTGATGCTCAGTGCCACCCCCAGGAAGAGGGCGAACGGGAGGCGGTCGGCGGTCTCGGGTGCGTAGGGGCCGTAGAGGGCGAGGGCGAGCAGGGCACCGCACACCAGCGGGACGGCGAGGCCGGTCAGGGCGACCGTGAGGGCGGTGCGGCGCTCGCCGCGTACCACTTCCGGATCCAGTTCCCGGCCGAGCAGGAACATGAAGCACAGCAGGCCCAGTTGGCCCAGGGAGTCCAGGACGGGGGCGAGGTCGGGTGGGAAGAGCGCGGCCGTCGCCGCCGGGCAGGCACGGCCGAGCACGGAGGGGCCGAGCAGGATGCCGGCGGCGATCTCGCCGATGACGGGTGGTTGACCCAGGCGCTTGCACACCGCTCCCCCCGCCCAGCATGCGGTGAGCACGAGGGGCAGGGAGAGCAGCAGCGCCGGCAGGATCGGCGGTGCGGTCACAGGCTCAGCATCTCCAGCGGCGCGGTGTGGATGAGTTCCGTGATCCGTTCCTGCGTCAAGCCGGCCCAGTGGAAAACCTTCTGGTTCCACGTCAGCCAGGACTCGATGTCCATCTGGGACGGCTGGCCGAGGTCCGAGCTGTAGACGACCCTCGGGAGGAGGGACAGCACGTCGGCGAAGTCGGTCCAGTCCTGATATTCGAGAAGGCGGGTGAGCGCGGTCTGCTCGGTCCACACCTGTTCGGCAGCGGCCACCTCGACGAGGTCCTTGCAGGTCAGGCCGGTCATCGGGTTGGCGGGCTGGTTGAGCATCAGGCGGGGCAGGTCCAGCCGCACGGCCTCGTCGACCAGCAGCCGCACCTCGTGTCCGTCGGCGTGGCCGGTGGAGATGACCACCGGCAGATCGCGGGCGGCGCGCAGGAGTTCGCGGACCTCCGGGCGCAGCGTTCCGCGGTCGTCGGTGACGGTCAGCGGGCGCTGCCCGTCGGCGAGGAGCGGGTGGGAGGGGGTACGGGTCAGCCGGCTGCGGTGGCTGCGGCCGGTGACCGTGGGGAGGTGGACGATCAGCCGCAGCCCGCTGTCGTCACCGTGCTGGATGACGGCCTGTTCCACGGCCCGCAGGTCGAACCCGCCCGCCAGGTCGTTGAGGACGATCGAGCCGGAGACGGGCAGCCCCTGCTGGCGGGCCTCCCATGCCTGGGCGGCGGTCGAGCCGAGATGGTTCTTGAGGACCACCCAGCCACCGTGCTCGGCATAGATCGCGCCGGCGGTGGCGGCGGTGTGGCGGCGCAGATACGCGTCCGGGCCGACGTGGTAGTGGACGTCGATGAACCGCGCGTCCCTCGGGGCCGGTGGCGCGGGCCGCGCGGCGGCCGGTTCCGGTGCGGTGACCGCCTCGGTGGACGGCTCTGCGGCCGGGCCCTGAGCTGGGGTGGTGCCCTCGGCGGACTCAGCGGTCGCCATGCTCGCCCCCGTCCTCCCACGGACGCGCGTAGCCGAAGCGGGCGCGGGCCTCGTCCAGCCGGCTGCCGCCGAGCGCGGCTTCCCGGATACGGGACTCGGTACGTTCCACGGCCTCGGCGCGGCGGACGACCTCCTCGACGAGAGCGGCCGGGATGCGCAGCGCACCGTTGTCGTCGGCGACGATCCAGTCGCCCGGGGCGACGGTGGTACCGGCGATGTCCACCTCGACGCCCGTGCGGTCCAGTACCACCCGGTTCTTGCCGCTGACCATGGTCACATCGGTGCTGAACAGCGGGTATCCGGCGGATCGGCTCTCCTTCACATCCCGCACCGAGCCGTGCACGACGGTGCCGGAGATGTCGCGGTGCAGGGCGACGGAGCTGAGCAGGGAGCCCCAGTTGGTGCAGGTGCGGCTGCCGGCGTTGTCCACGACGACGACCGAGCCGGCCGGCACGTCGTCGATGTAGTTGGCGGCGTTGTGAAAGGTGGTGGTGTCGTCGATGGGGCGGTAGCGGACGGTGAAGGCGGGTCCGCAGGCGACGGTGCCGGGGGTGCGCGGCCGGATGCCGGGCAGCACGCACGGCGGGGTGCGCATGCTGTCCATCGCGTCGGAGAGGGCGGCGGTGTCCAGACGGGACAGGCGCTCACGCAACGCCTCGGTGGGCACCGGGGTATCGGTGGCGGTGGTCATGCGGATTCCTCCGTGGGCGTGCGGCGGCCGGTGAGGTGCCGGGCGAGGGACCAGGCGGCGAACTCGGTGGCGTACGTGGCGACTTCGGGCCCGCGGTTGGGGACCGTCAGGGTGCTGGTGTGCTCGCCGGTCCCGTCCTGGACGGTGCAGGTGAGCGCGAGCGTGCCGGTGTGGGTCGTACGGTCCCCGCCGTCCCAGACTCCGGACAGGGCGACATCGAGCTCGCCCGAGCCGTCGGCGGTGGCGCGTTCGCGGGCCACTTCGGAGGCGAAGAGGCCCTCGGTGAGCCGGTCGTCGACGGTCAGGACGAGGGCGTGCTCGTCCAGGAGCTCGGCCAGTTCCTGGACCGCGGTGCGGTCCCGGTCGGTGACGATGTGGTCGGCGAGCGCCGCGTCCAGCCGCTTGGCCAGGTCATCGGCGGCTTCCGGCGGGCAGCCGAGCCGGATGTCGACGTACGGGTAGTGCCAGCGGTAGGCGGGCTTCCCCGGCACTCCGCTGTCGCGTACGAGCTCATCGACCAGGGCTGCCGCGTCCGCCTCGATGATGCCGAGCGTGCGACGGAAGACGGTGGTCACCTCGGGCGGCTCGGGGAGGTGCGGCAGGCCGTCGCGCAGCACGGACTCCAGCATCGGCAGGCATTCGCGGGGCGGGCCGGGGAGCATGATCACGGTGCTGCCCTGGGCCTCGGTGCGGCAGCCCCAGGCGGTGCCGTTGGTGTTCGGCAGCAGGTCGGCTCCCGCGGCGAACAGCGCCTGCCGGCGGTTGTCGTCGTGGATGGCGACGCCGAAGCGGGTGAGGCGTGCCACGACGCCCTGCCAGGCCTCCTCCCGGTGCTCCAGCGGGCGTCCCAGCGCGCGGGCCACGGCACTGCGGGTCACATCGTCGGAGGTGGGGCCGAGTCCGCCCATCACCACGATGACGTCGTCGCGGCCGAGGGAGGGCCGGATGGCGTCGGCGATGGTCGCCTCGTCGTCGCCGATGGTGTGGCGGACGCGGACCGGGATGCCGCGCTCGCCGAGCATCCGGGAGGCGTTGCCCGCGTTGGAGTCCTCCAGGTCACCGCGGAGCAGTTCGTCGCCGATGGTGATGATGGCGGCGGTGGGGGTGTGGGGTACCTCGCGGCAGGCGTCGATGACCGCCCGGGCCGCTTCGGTGGTGGTGGCGGCGCCGCCCAGGTCGTAGGTGACCCGGTCACGGCGGCGGGTGACATGCCGTACGGCGTCCTGGATGCTGCCGGCCTCGTCCTTGAAGCCGAGGTGCGCCAGCATCAGGCCGATGGTGAGGAACGCCGCGGCGGGGTTGGCGCGGCCGTGTCCGGCCATCGCCGGGGCGCTGCCGTGCACCGGCTCGAAGTAGTTGCCGGCCTCGCCGATGTTGGCGCTGGGCGCCAGGCCCAGTCCGCCCATCACGCCGCCGCCGAGGTCGGAGAGGATGTCGCCGAACATGTTCTCGGCGACGATCACGCCGAACCGCTCCGGGCGGCGCGCCATCCACAGGGCGACCGCGTCCACGTTGAGGACCTCGAAGGGAATCTCCGGGTAGTCGGCGCCGATCGCTTCCAGTCGCTCCAGGACGTATGCGCTGCTCTGCCGGAGGACGTTGGGCTTGTCGGCGAGGGTGACCCGCTCGTAGCCGTGGTCCCGGGCGGTCTCGAAGGCGAAGCGCAGGATGCGGTCCAGGCCGTGCGAGGTCTGCAGCCGGATGCTCGCGGTGGAGCCGGAGCGGCCGCTGCGGCGGACGTTGGGGTGTTCGGCGACCAGCGGCCACATGTCGTCCGGTACGTGGTTCCAGTCCAGGCCGGCGTACAGGCCCTCGGTGTTCTCCCGGACCACGCAGAAGCGGTACGGCGTGCCACCGCCGAGGTAGTTCTCGACCGGCCGCAGGTTGGCGAACAGGTCCAGGCGCTGGCGGAGTTGAATGATCGGCGAGATGTACTGCGGGGCGGCTTCGCGGAGTTCGGGGGCCAGTTCCGCCAGCGCCTCGCGGCGCGGCTTGCTGGTGGTGGCGCCGAGCAGGACGGCGTCGCTGCGGTCGATCAGGTCCCAGGTGCGGTCAGGCACGGGGGTGCCCTCGGCGCGCCAGCACTCCCAGCCGATGTCACCGAATTCCAGGTCGATTGGCAGGCCGAGGGCCTCGATCACCGGCAGGGCGGCGTCCAGGACCTCCGGTCCGATGCCGTCGCCGGGCAGGACTGCGACGGTCTTGCGGTTCATGACTCTTCAGCTCCCAGGAAGCGGGCGACGGCGTCTCGGGTGAGGGCCGGTTGGTCGGCGTGCGGGCGCATTCCGGCCTGCGGGATGCCCACCAGGTGGTGCCGTGGGCGGGGGCCGGTGGCCAGGTGCTTGGCCTGGACGAGCAGCGACTGTTCGCCGTACAGGTGCAGCAGTGGTCCGGGGAAGTCCCGCACGGACTGCCGGGCGTCGGCGTCGTGCAGCAGTCGCAGTCCGGTGGACAGTCGTCGTCCCGCCGCGGCTTCGTCCGGCGCGGGGCCTGGTGCGGCCGCCGGTCGGGTCCGCTGCCGCGGTCCGCTCCCGGGCCCCCGGGCCGGGCCGCTGACGACCTCTTCGAGGAGGTGCAGCGCCGTGGACAGGCCGTGGGTGCCGACGGCGGCGGCGATCCGTTCCAGTTCGGTGTTCAGCTGGTCGTCGGCGACGGTGGGGCCGGAGAGCAGCAACACCTTGGAGCGGTGGGTCCATTCGTGGGTGAGCAGGGCCTGGACGACGGCGCCGCCCAGGGCGTTGCCGGCCAGCAGGTCGGGGCGGTCGGTGCCGGAGGCGAGGTGGGTCGCCCAGCGGTCCACGAGGGCCTTGAGGTCGTCGCCCTCGCACAGTAAGGAGAGGGTGTCGTAGATCGTGATCCGGTGGCCCGAGGCGAGCAGTGGTTCCGCGACCTGCTGGAAGAAGGCGCCATGGTCCCAGCGGGGCATGACGGGGGCGAGGACGACCGCATGCCGCGGTGCGTCGGGCTCGCCCAGAACTGCGGCGGCCGGAGCCGGCGCGGCGTCGCGCACCGGCTCCGGATGCGGGAGACGCGACGTCACCGGGCGCCCGCCGCGGTGAGCTCGCGGGCCGCAGAGAAGGCATCGCCGATCCGGTCCACGGGGAGCTTGGCGCGCTCCTCCACGGAGAGGTCGAAGTGGCCCAGCACCAGGTCGGGCAGCGGCAGGGAGGGCGTGGCCTCCGCGATCTCGGACTCCATGCGGTGGGCGAGGTTGAGGATCCGGCCGAGGTCGTACCCACCGTCGGCGGGACGGCTGTGCCGGCCGAGGTAGGCCAGCCACTGCTCGGTGACCAGATTGCCCGGGCCCTTGCCCATGCCCAGGACCGAGGAGTCGATCCAGGTGGCGCCCGCGTCCACGGCGGCGATCGCGTTGGCCAGCGCCAGACCGAGGTTGTTGTGGGCGTGCAGACCGATGGCCGCGTCGGTCACCGAGCGGACCAGGGTGACCAGTTGGGAGACCTCGCGCGGCAGCATGCTGCCGTTGGAGTCGGCGAGGTACACGACGTCGGCGCCGGCGTCGCCGGACAGTGCGGCGAGGTCGACAAGTCTTCGCCGGTCGAGCTGGCTGACCCGGGTGATGTTGACGGTGGTGGTGAAACCGAGGTCAGCGGCCTGGGCGAGCAGGGCAAGCCCCGGCTCGGGCGCACCGGAGGGCAGGCAGAACCGTACGAGGCGGATGCCGGCCTCGTACATGCGCGGCAGGTCCTCGGAGGTGATGTTCTTCGGGTGCAGGATCATGCAGAGGCGATCGGGCGAGACGACCTCGGCGACCGCACGGATGTAGTCGTCCGCACCCACGCCGGTCCGGCCGATGCCGGGCTGCGGTTTGAACGAACCGTTGCGGTAGCCGATCTCGACCCACTCGATGCCGGCCGCGACGCTCTCCCGCGCATGGTGCAGCGCGTAGTCGAGCGGGAAGTCGAAGTTGTTGCGATAGCCACCGTCGCGCAGCGTCACATCAAGATTGACGATCATTACCCCTCCATATATGGCGCAGGCAGTCGGCGGGGTGACAGCAGACGTGCGCGTCCGTCGCGATGCGACGGACCGATGAGAATTGCGCACTTTTGTTGAGCGGGACCCCCCTAAGAGCCCGCAACACCCCGTAAGTGAACTCCACGGACCAAAAAGGCCACACTCTTCATTCGGTGAAGCACCGCGATGTGGCAGGAGCCGGGAGTCCGACGCGGCTAAACCTACCGCACGCTTTCGGCCGAACTCTAATGACCGGGTAAAAAGTCGCCGGGGGCTTGTACCCCCACCCGACAGCAGCCATTAACCCCGGCTCTTTCATTGCGGCCGGCGGCTTTGCCGGAGCTCCCCCGCGACCTTCCGGCGCACCTGCGCACTCGTCTCCGTAAGCACTTCCAGGCGTTCCGGATCTGCGGTTTCTCGCACGGCGAGAAACATGCAGATGGTGATGGGCTCCCCCTCCAGGGGCAGCAGCGCGATCCGGCGGGAGGAGACGGTCCGGGCCGCCGTCGGATACATCAGCGTCCAGGCGGGCGCACCCGCGCCGATCTCGGCGAGGGTGTCCTGAAGTCCGGTGGAGGACGGACCGAGGGGCGGCTCGAAGCCCGCCTTGCGGCAGGCGGAGAGAACCGTGTCGAACAGCACGGGGTTGTCGGTGCGGGAGGCCATCCGCAGGGGCAGCCCGGCAAGGTCGGCCAGGTCCAGCACCTCGCGCCGGGCCAGCGGGTGCGAGGCGGACAGGGCGACCACCAACGGGTCGTACCAAAGAGTGAGAAGCCGCAGGCCGGGAGCGCTGTCGATGCCGCGGATGAAGGCCGCGTCCAGGCGCCCGGCACGCACCTCTTCCAGGCGGGTACGGGCGTCGAGCGTCTGGAACTCGAAGCGGGTGCCGGCGCCGCGGCCGGGCAAGGCGTCCAGGAAGTCGTCCAGTCGTCCCCCCAGCGCGGAGCTGATGCCGATGCGGAAGGTGGCCTCGCTCTGCGTGGCCAGCCTCCTGGCCTTTGCGGCGAAGACGTCCAGCGCCTTCAGCAGTTCCCGCCCCTCGGGCAGCAGTGCCCGGCCGACCGGTGTGAGGGTGACGGTGCGACTGGAGCGGTCGAAGAGCTGGGTGTGCAATTCCCGTTCCAGTCGGCGTACCTGCTGACTGACGGCGGGCTGGCCTATGTGCAGCCGCTCGGCCGCCCGGCCGAAATGCAGCTCTTCGGCGACCGCAACGAAGTACTGAATCTGACGCAGTTCCACAGGACCCCCCGATTTTCAGAGCGATCCCATTGTTGAAAGCAAAACGGTTGGTTGCTGGGGATCGCCCGCACGGCGAATCCTCGCATACTGACGAGCGGCGCCACCACTGGATGGGGCCGCTCGTCGGATCGGGCACTACGAAAGGAGTCCGCGGCGTTTTACCCAGACACTTTTCGGACGATTGTTTACTCGGCAGTAGCTCCCTGCAATTCCGCGGCAGGCTGCGCGACGCTCCGCATTTCACGGCCGGCCCGCTCCTGCCGCCGGGCCAGTGACAGGAACAGCGCGAAGGCCGCGATTCCCACCACTGAGGCACTCAGGACGAACCACCCCAGGGCGAACAGGTCGCCGGCAGGCAGCCGGCTGGAGACGAAGATCCCCAGCGAGGCCGCGAGCAGTTGGAGCGCGCCCATGAGGCCGGAGGCCGAGCCGGCGGTCGAGCGGAAGGTCGTCACCCCCGCGCTCATCGACAGCGGCAGCAGGAAGCCGTTGCCGTACGTCATCACCGGCATGAAGACCAGCACCAGCAGGCCCCAGGGCGCACCGGCCCCGCTCAGGCCCAGCCCCAGCATCATCAGCGCTCCGACGAGGAAGAACCCGTGGCCCATCCACAGAAGCTGGTTGATGGGCCGCTTGCGCACCAGCGTGCGCGAGGTCAGGTTGCCCGCGACGTAGGCGATCGAGACGGTGATGTAGCAGTAGCTGGTGGTCTCGGTGGCCAGGCCCATCTTCTCGAAGACGAGCGGGGAGGCGGCCAGGTAACCGAAGTAACCGCCGTACGCCACCCCCAGGTTGACGGTGTAGGCCCAGAACAGCGGGCGGGTCAGCAGCTTGGGGTAGCCCTTGAGCGTGGCGCCCAGGTGCTTGCTGCGCCGCTCCGGCGGCAGGCTCTCCGGAATGGAGGTGACCATCACGATCAGCGTCGCCACCCCGATCAGCGCGGTCACCACGAACGGGGCGCGCCACGAGACATAGGTGGTCAGATATCCGCCGACCAGCGGGGCTATGGACGGGGAGACGCCCACGATCGGCATGACCGTGGCGAACATCCGGGCCGCGTCCTTCTCCTCGTACAGGTCACTGATCACGGCCCGGCCGAGCACCATGCCCGACCCCGCGCCCAGCGCCTGAAGGAGCCGGCCGGCACCGAACACCTCGACCGTGGGTGCCACCGCGCACAGCAGGGACGCCACGACGAACAGTCCGAGACCGGAGACGATGACGCGCTTGCGGCCGTACGCGTCCGAGATCGGCCCGTAGACCGCCTGCGAGACCGCGATGCCGATCATGAAGGCGCTGAACGTCCATTGCACGGACGCGACCGGGGTGCTGAAGGCGTGCGCGGTGGCCGGCACGCCCGGCAGGTTGATGTCGGAGGCGAACAGGCCGCCGGCGTTCAGCGAGCACAGGACGGCGAGCAACAGCGCGTAGGGCGTGCGTGTTGATGCGGTCTTCATGGCAACGGGACAACTTCCTTGGTCGAGGGTGAGCGGCTGAGGACTCACCTGGTGGGGGTCGGTGCCTGGGCGATCTCCGCCCCGGCCAGCCGCCCGAATGTCAGCGCCCGCAGCACCGAAGTGGCCCCCGGATAGCGGCTGTAGTAGAGCCCGGCGGTCTCACCGATGGCGTACAGGCCCTGCACGGGCTCGCCCTGCTCGGTCAGCACGCGCGAGCGGGTGTCGGTGCGCAGCCCGCCGAAGGTGAAGGTGATGGCGCAGTGCACCGGCCAGGCCATGTACGGCCCGGTGTCCAGCTCCACGGCCCAGTTGGACTTCGGCGGCACGAGGCCGACGGTGTGCTTGCCGTCCGGCCGGGTCGGATCGAAGGGAGTGGGCCGGCAGGCGTCGTTGTACCGGGCCACGGTCCAGCTCAGCTCGTCGGGCGCGATGTCCAGCGAGCGGGCCAGCTCGTCGATGGTCGGCGCGGTGATCGGGTCCTTGTCGGTGAGCAACGACCGCTCGTGTCCCTCGATCTGCAGCAGCTTGGCGTCACAGATCAGGTACGCGGACTGCCGGGCCTCGCGCCAGATGCGGTAGGCGACGTCCTCGAAGGTGTTGTCGGGGGTGTCCGCCCCCTCGTCCAGGAAGCGCCGCCCGTCCGCGTTGACGAGGATCCCGTACGGGTAGGCCATGATGAGCGCCTCGGCCTGGTGACTGCGCGGGTCGACGGGCTCGCCGTGGAAACGGTCGTACTGGCCGCTGCGGGCGGCTCCCACCGCCACCGCCATCTCGATGCCCTCGCCCTGGTTGTTCTCGCCGCCGGGCGCGATCGGCCGCAACCCGCCGCCGGTGGGCCCCACATGGCGTTCCAGCAGCTCCGGGTTCCCCTGGAATCCGCCGCACGCCAGCACGACCCGCCGGGCTGCGATGTGCCGCAACCTGCCGTCCTCCTGTACGTGGACGCCGTTGACCCCGCCGAAGACGTCGGTGCTCAGTGCCGTGGCGCGGGCTCCGTAGGCGATCGAGCCGCCGAGCCGCTCCAGCGACGTGGCGAGCTTGTCCACCAGGCTGGCGCCGCCGCCGGCGGGCATCAACCGGGGGCCGCGCGCGGTCACGAAGTAGGTCGGCCGGGTCTCGAACTCCACGCCGTGCCGCTCGGCGAGCCAGCGCACGGTGGGCTCCGCGTTCCGGCTCAGCGCAGCGATGTGGCCGGCGTCCGACTGCCCCTCGCTCAGTTCGTGCATCCGGCTCTCGAAGTCCTCCGCCGGCGTGCCGTCGGCGGCGAGCCGGAGGAACGAACCGGTCCAGGTGGTGTTCCCGCCGCGGTTGTAGCGGCTGGACCGCTCCAGGACCAGGACCCGGCTGCCGGGGGCGTTCTCGGCGAAGCTGACCGCGGTCGCCAGGCCGCCCGCACCACATCCCACCACCAGCAGGTCCAGGGGACCCGAGGCAGCGGCTGCGGCGGCGGCGGCGGAAGACGGTACGGCGGTGTCAAGCGCGTCGCTCACGGCGGCTCATCAACTCCTGTTCCTGATGTGGGGGGACCGGGCGACCGGACGACCGGGAGCCGGCGGGGCGGCCGTTTCCGGGCCGGACTCGGGGGTGATCCGGCCCGGAAACGGCGCCAGGGAGTGGGTCCGTCCGCAGGCCGTGGTTCCCGCGGACGGACCCTGTGGTCAGCGCTTGGCGGCGCGGGCCGCGAGCGTGTCGCCACCGATCGACCAGCTGTCGGTGGCGATCTCCTGCACGGTCACCCACACGCTCTCCGGCTTGCTGCCGGTGGCCTTCACATAGGCGTCGGTCAGCTCACGGACCAGCTCCGCCTTCTGCTCGGCGGTCTTACCAGGGGTCTGCTGCACGTGGATGAGAGGCATGGATGTCTCCGGGGGTCGTGACGGAACTGTTGACGTACGGTCCCTGGGCCGAGGGGGCCGGGGAACCGCCGTGCACCCAGTCCAGCACCGGGCCGGTGGCCGTCCAAGACGCAATCCGATCTGGCACCGATCACGAATCGTGATGCCTCCGGGCGGCCGCCCTCCGCTCCGTGCCGGCCCGGCTCACGCGGCTCCTGCTCGCGCGCCGCGCTCGTCCGTTGTGTGACGGAGGACGGCCGCAGGGTCCGGTGCTCCCTCCTCCAGTTCCCGCCCCACGGTCTCCCGGCCCTTCAGCCCGATGGCGACGGTCGCCAAGGCCATCGGCACGGCGGCGCACAGCCCGATGACCCGCATACCGGGGTAGTGCGCCAGCAGCAGCCCGATCAGCGGCGGGGCGAAGAGCCCGCCGGCCTTGCTGCAGGCCGCGGTGAACCCGCTCGCCGCGCCTCGTACGTCGGTCGGGTAGATCTCGGCGGCATACGGGGCCAGTGTGGCCACTACCCCACTGGTGCCGATGAGCAGCAGGGCGAGGGAGAGGTAGCCGGCCGGCCCGGTGCCGGCGCGGCCGGTGGCGGCGAGGCCCAGCAGGGCCAGCACGGTGACCACGCCGGAGAGGACCATGGTGCGGCGGCTGCTCCATCGGGCATAGAGGTACGCCACCAGGACGGTGCCGGGGACGGCCAGGAGCGAGGAGAGGGGCAGCACCCGGCCGCCGGCGGCCTTGCCCAGGAGCGTGGGCAGGAAGGTCATGAAGCCCCAGTTGACGAGGGACCAGGAGAGCGCATAGCTGCCGACGACGAGGGTCTTGGCGAGCGCCCCGCGCCCGAAGAGAGGCGCCACCGTGCCCTGGCGCCCTGGGAGTTCGGCCGGCGTGCGGTCCGCGTCGGCCAGCACCATCCGGTAGTCGGCGAGGATCCGTTCGGCCTCGGCGACCCGGCCGTAGCGCACCAGGAAGCGCGGGGACTCGGGAATCCACCGGTTCATCACGATGATGGCGACGGCGAACGGGAAGTGCACCAGCCACATGATGCGCCAGCCGAAGACCGGGATCAGGACGGCGGCCAGCGCGCTGGTGAAGAAGTACGCGGCGACCGTGGCCAGGCCCGCCTGGAGCACCATGACGATGCTGCGCTGACGGGCCGGCACCGACTCCGCCATCAGTGCGTACACGATGGGCAGCAGTCCGCCGGCCGCGGTCCCCATGACCAGGCACATGAAGAGGTTCCACTCGAAGGTGGGCATCACGGCACACACGGTGGTCGTGATGAACATCAGGGAGGACAGCAGGATGGTGGCCCGGCGCCCGAGGCGGTCGGCGAGCCAACCCCAGACCAGCGAACCGGCAATGGTGCCGGCCAGCGCCACCACCGGCAGCGCGGCCGCCTCGGCGGCGCTGATTCCGTACTCCTCGCGCATTCCCGGGATGATGAACGCGAGCGTGGCGGGCTTCATCACATCGATGACCAGGGCCAGCGAGAGTGCCGCGATCAGCCGCCGGTGGGCCGGGCTGAGCCGGTCCTCGGGGCCGGGCTCCACGCGGTAGCGGCCGGCCGCGGAAGCGCCCTCGTCCGAGGGCCGGTGCCGGACCAGCCCGATGACGGCGGCGACCAGTCCCACCACCAGCAGGACCATGCCGGCGATCATGTCGGGTGAACCGCCCATTCCCATCCCGGCCATGCGGTAGTGCATCGTGCGCATGGCGAAGAACATCGGCAGGTGCAGGCCGACCCCCGCGCAGGAGAGGACCACACCGGTCCAGAACCACCAGGGCCGGGCGATACCGGCGCTGTTGTTGTCCGTACGAGCCATGACGATCCGCCTTCCCGGTCGCCGTCAGCGGCCCGTTGCGGGGGCGGTGGCCCGCAGTGATCCGAGGTGCCGGTGCCACAGGTGGTTCGGGTCGGCCTCGACCTCGCGCAGCACCTCCCGCATCCTGCCGAGCGCCGCCGGTTCCTCGGCGTCGTACACATCGCCCTGGAGCATCTTCAGGACGTCGACGCGGTAGCGCGGGTCCTGGACGAAGGCGGTGAAGAGGATGTTGAGGCGGTAGTAGATGGAGATGAACTCGTGCCAGTTGCGGACGGCCTTGCCCAGCTTGCCCTCGTACCTCGCGAACCGCTGCCGGGCGAAGTCCCCGGCCTTGTGCGCGGCGATGATGTCGCCCGCGGCCAGCCGGGCGCTGTTGAGGGCGACGCTGACGCCGCTGGAGAAGATCGGGTCCACGAAGCGGGCCGCGTCACCGACCAACAGCCAGCCGTCGCCGCACAGTTCGCGCATCGCGTAGCTGTAGTCGCCCTCTGCCTTGAAGGGGCGGACCCGCCGGGCGGCGCGCAGTGCGCGGCCCAGTTCGGGGCGGGTGTCGATGGAGTCCCAGAAGAAGGCTTCCAGGTCGTTCGCGGCGGCTTGCTTGAAGCGGCTCTTCTGGGTGACGACGCCGATGCTGGTGATCGTGTCGGTGATGGGGATCTGCCACACCCAGGTGTCGGTGAGCGGCAGGAAGTGGACGAAGATGTAGTCCGCCCGGTCCTCGGTACCGCTGACCGCCTGCCGGTCCAGCCCCTCGAACCAGGTGTGGACGGCGTACTGGTCGAAGACCGGGTCGGGCTCCTTGAGCTTCAGCTGCCGTCCGAGGTGGGTACCGCGGCCACTGGCGTCGACGACCATCCGGGCCGACAGCGACGACTCGTTGCCGCCCTCGCGGTAGGTGAGGCGCTTGATGTCGCCGTCCAGGTCGACGCGTTGGACGCGGGCGCCCTGGCGGACCTCTGCGCCCAGCTCGGAGGCGTGCTCCAGCAGCAGCTCGTCGAAGCGTCCCCGGTCCACGTGGTACGTGTGGTCCTGGTGGACCCCGGGCTGGTCGCGCTCGCTGAACTGGACGTCCGCCAGCCGGAATCCGCTGTGCAGGCCCTGGAATCCGAGCCGCGGAATGGAGTCGTCCACCGCCGCCGTCCAGGCGGCTCCGAACTTGCGGGGGAAGCCCGCCTTCTCGACCTTCTCCAGGGCGCCTATCTCCGCCAGTACGGGGGTGGTGGCCGGCACCAGGGATTCGCCGACGTGCGGCCGCGGGAAATGTTCGGCTTCGAGTACGACGCAGGACAGACCTGCCTGCGCGAGATAGGACGCCATGGTCGACCCGGCGGGGCCGCCACCGATGATTCCGACGTCGTACAGGAAATCAGACACAGAGAGTCCTTTCACGGGTTGGCCGGAAAATTAGCAGCCGGTCACACCGATTAACAACCATCGCCGAGAATTGATACCGAGCGCCGTCAACGCATCGGAAAACCCGGGCAATCGATCAGGGAACGTGATCGATTCATTGCGAATCGGGTGTGGTTCGGCCCTCTCTCCTGTGGTCAGCTAGCCGGGTCCGAACGGCCCGCGGTACGAGAGGGTGCAGCGCAATGACCAAGGACGAGGCGGCCGACGTCGTCAGGGATTACCTCCAGAGCCAGGTACTCGGCTCCCGGGAGGAGGAGATCGCGCTGGACGCGCCGCTCCTGGAATGGGGGATTCTCACCTCGCTCACCACCGTCCAGCTCATCGGCCACCTTCAGACGGCCCACGGAATTTCCATTCCGCACGACCAGGTGGTGGGCTCCAATTTTGCGACGATCAACAGCATCGCGACCTTGCTCGCGGAATTGTCGGACACTCCGGCACGGACCTGAGGAGGCATCGCATGACCGATTTTGATATCGGAATCATCGGGGGCGGTCCGGGCGGTTCCACAGCCGCTTCCTATTTGGCGCGAGCGGGTCTTTCGGTAGCCGTTTTCGAGGGTGAGACGTTCCCGCGCGAACATGTGGGGGAATCGCTGGTCCCGGCCACCACTCCCGTACTGGCGGAGATCGGCGCACTGGAGAGGGTCGATGCGGCCGGCTTCCCGAAGAAGTACGGCGCCGCCTGGACCTCACCCGCCGGGGTCCGCGCCAGTGACGCCTTCGACGTCGCCGACCTGGCCTTCGCCGAGGACGAGGACCTCTGGGGGGACCAGACCTACACCTACCACGTCGACCGCGGCCACTTCGACCAGCTGCTGCTGGAGCACAGCGGCAGCCTCGGTGCCAAGGTCTTCGAGGGCGCCCGCGTCCGCCGGGTGGACTTCGAGGGCGACCATCCGCGCATCGTCCACACCTCCGGCGGCGGCGAGCACGAGGCCACCGTACGCATGGTGATCGACGCCAGCGGACGCGGCACCGTCCTGGGCCGCCAGCTGGGCCTGAAGGTCACCGACCCGACCTTCGACCAGTACGCCGTGCACGGCTGGTTCGGCGGCCTGGACCGCGGCGCCGTCGCCCAGCGCGACGAGCTCGGCGGCTACCTCTTCGTCCACTTCCTGCCCGCCGAGGACAGCTGGGTGTGGCAGATCCCCATCACCGACACCATCACCAGCGTCGGCGTGGTCTCCCGCAAGAGCCGGCTGCGGAACGCCGGCGGCGACCGGGAGCAGTTCTTCTGGGGGGCACTGGAACAACGGCCCGAACTGGCCGCGGCGCTCCGCGCCTGCACCCCCGTCCGCCCGCTGAAGGTGGACGGCGACTTCAGCTACGCCATGCGGCAGATCACCGGCGACGGCTGGGCGATGGTCGGCGACGCCGCCCGCTTCGTCGACCCGATCTTCTCCAGCGGCGTGGGCATCGCGATGCACGGCGCCCGACTGCTGTGCAAGGACGTGCTCGCCGCCGCCGAGGCCGGGGACTTCCACCGGCCGCGGTTCGCGGAGTACGAGGCCGCCCAACGCCGCGGGCTGACCAACTGGTACACCTTCATCACCCTCTACTACCGCCTCAACATCCTGTTCACCGCCTTCGTCCAGGACCCCCGCTATCGGCTGGACGTCCTGCGGCTGCTCCAGGGCAACGTCTACAACACCGATCGGCCGCCGGTCCTGGCCGCCATGCGCGAGGTCATCGAGACCGTGGAGAACAACCCGGACCACCTCTGGCATCCGCACCTCGGCTCGCTGCGTGCCCCGGCCGCCGCGCCACTCTTCTGATGCCGGGGGCGAGACCGGAGCGGCCCTGGTCGCGGCCGCTGGCCGGGGACGACCACGCGACCACGACGCTGGTGTGCCTGCCCTATGCCGGCGGCACTCCGCAGACCTACGAGGGGTGGGTCCCGCACCTTCCCGCGGACGTCCGGCTGTTGGCGGTCGACCTCCCCGGCCACGGGCTCCTGCGCGGCGACGAGCCGGTGCACACCGACCTGGCCCACGTCACCGACACGCTGTGCACCGAACTGCCCGACCCCCGGCGGGCCGGCCGGCTGGTCCTCTTCGGCTACAGCCTGGGCGGCTGCCTGGCCTTCGCCCTCGCCCGCGCCTGGCGTGACCGCTGGGGCACGGCGCCGTACGCCCTGGCCGTCGCCGCCTACGACGCGCCCTGGGCGCCGCGCCGGCTCCCGTTCTTCGCCGACCTGCCGCCCGACGAACTCTGGTCGCGCGTCGGCGCGTTCGGCGCGATTCCGCGCCCCATGCTGGAGCACCACGAGCTGGCGCCGCTGCTCGTCCGGGCCCTGCGCGCCGACATCACCATGGCCGAGGGCTACCGGCCCGCCCCCGCCCCGCCACTCGGCTGCCGGGTATCGGTCTTCGGCTGTGCCCAGGACCCGTTGACCACCCCGGAGGGGCTGGCGGCCTGGTCCGCGCAGGCAGCGCCCGGCAGGTACCGCCGGCACCTGTACACCGACCCGCCCGGCGGCCACTTCTTCGCGGAGCGCGACCCGGGGCCCGTGGTCGCCGCCCTCTTCGCCGACCTCGACGCCTCCGTCTGAGCCCGCCCAAGCCCGCCGCCCCCTTTCCCGCCGGACACCCTGAAGGACACCGTCATGGACACCCGTACCCCCACCCCGCTCGTCACCTCCGACGGCCCCGGCTTCCGCGCCGACGATCTGGTCCAAGCGGCGATGGACTGGCACTTCGGTCCGGACACCGGCTCCCGTTTCTGGCTGGAGAA
Source organism: Streptomyces sp. NPDC048197 (assembly GCF_043202395.1). Taxonomy (NCBI): domain Bacteria; kingdom Bacillati; phylum Actinomycetota; class Actinomycetes; order Kitasatosporales; family Streptomycetaceae; genus Streptomyces; species Streptomyces sp. NPDC048197. The sequence continues at coordinate 19,497 of NZ_JBIDAJ010000045.1, read as the reverse complement.
GGCCCGCACCTTCTCCTTCGACCCGCGCAAGGACGTCACCACGCTCGCCGATCTGGCGCTGCTGCCCGACGTCACCGACGAGATCCGTACGGTCCCGGTCGGCGACCTCGTACCCAAGGGCCTGGCCGGTGCCGGGCCGATGCGGGTCTTCGAGACCGGCGGCACCACCGGCCGGCCGCGCCGCATCGTCGACTTCCACGAGTTCCGCCGGCAGGCCGGCTGGTGGTCCTCGTTCCTGGACCGTGAGCAGGTCCCGCAGGGCGGCAACTGGTTGCTGATCGCCCCGACCGGCCCGCATGCCGTAGGCCATGTCCTGCGCGAACTGACCTCGCTGCGATCGGCCGTTCCGCTGCACATCGACCTCGACCCGCGCTGGGTCAAGGAGCTGATGCGCACCGGCCGGGACAAGGAGGCCCAGCACTACATCGAGCACCTGGTCTCCCAGACCATGGACCTGCTGACGACCCAGACCATCGACGTGATGTTCTGCACCCCGCCGCTGCTGGAGGTGCTCGCACAGTCGCCGCGCGCGGTGGAGCTCATCAACCGCAGCGTCCACACCATCTTGTGGAGCGGGGCATCGATGGACCGCGACACCCGGGACATCCTGCGCCATGAGGTCTTCCCCCGGGTGAAGTTGCGCGGTGCGTACGGGAACACCATCACCGGCGTCTCACCGGAGTACGTCCCCACTGCCGCGGACGCGCCGGCGGACGGCTCGTACGACGACGGCAGTGCGGTCTTCGTGCCCTGCTACACCGGCTTCCTCATGGAGATCGTGGACCCCGCGTCCGGCCGGGGAACCGTGCCGTACGGGGCCCGCGGGCGGGTCCTCGCGCACACCCTCACCCGCGAGACCCTGCTCCCCAACAACCTCGAACGGGACCTCGCGACCCGTGTCGCCCCGGTGCCCGGCCATCCGGCCGACGCGGTCGCCGATGTCGCGCCGTACGCCGAGGCCGAGGGCGAGATCATCGAGGGCGTGTACTGAGCATGCCCGCCACCACCGCTTCGGCGCCGCGCACCCTCAATGCCCTTGTGCCGTCCGGGAGTTACGCGCCCCACCGCCGCGAGGCCCTATCCGATGTCGCGGGCCGCCCCATCGCCGACCTGGCGAGGATGCCGCGGCTGGCCGTGGCCCGCACCATCGAGGAAATGCGCCGGGCCGACGCCCCCTCGGCCGACGGGACACGGGAGGTGATCGCCGCCGCGGGCCGCCTCTTCGCCACCGCCACCCTGGACGGCGAGGGCCCGGAGGACTACTGCCACGCCGTGGCCCGGACGGCCGGACTGCCGCTGGCCACCCCCCGTGCCGCGCTCCGCCTCTTCGCCACCGGCACCGCGGCCATCGCGGCCGGTGCGGCCGGCCAGCGGCCGACGGCGGTGGCGGCCCGCCACCCGTGGGCGGGCGAGGCCCCCGCCACCGCCCCGGGCGCCGTCTGGACCCGGAGGGGCGACGTCCTCGCCGTCCTCGCACCCGGCAACCACCCGGGGCCGCACCTCGAATGGCTCACCGCCCTCGCCCTCGGCTACCGGGTCGCGGTACGCCCCTCACGCCGCGACCCGTTCACCCCGGCCCGGTTGGTCCACGCCCTGCGCGCGGCCGGCCTGGACCCCGCGCACTGCGCACTGGTCCCCGGCGGCCACGAGGTCGGCGACGCACTGGTGGAGGCGGCCGACCGGTCCGTCGTCTTCGGTGGCGATGACGTCGTCCGTCGCTACGGCGCGGACCCCTCGGTCTTCGTCCAGGGCCCCGGCCGCTCCAAGATCCTTCTTGCCGAGAACGCCGACTGGCGCGGCCACTTGGACGTCATCGAGGAGTCCCTCACCTCCGGCGGTGGGCTCGGGTGCGTGAACGCCACCGCACTGCTCGTCGAGGGAGACCCCCGCCCGGTGGCCGAGGCACTGGCAGCCCGGCTCGCCCGGCTCCCGGTCCGGCGACCCGAAGCCCCCGACGCGGTCCTGCCCGTCACCCCGCTCGCCCGCGCCCACGCGCTGCGCGACCACCTCGCACGGCGGGCAACGGGAACCGAGGCGCTGCTCGGAGCGGACGGCCTGGTCGCCGACCTGGACGACGGCAGCGCCGCGCTGCGCCCCGCCCTCCACCTCGTCACCGACCCGCGGGATCCCGTCCTCGGTGCCGAAATGCCCTTCCCCTGCCTATGGGTGGCGCCCTGGAACCGCCGCGACGGCCTCGGCCCGCTGCGGCACAGCCTGGCACTGATGACGCTGACCGACGACGCCGACCTGGTCGCCGCGGCCGTCAGCGACCCCACCATCCGCAACGTCTTCCTCGGCACCCGCCCCACCAGCACCTACGTGCCCGGACTCCCCCATGACGGCCATCTCGCGGAGTTCCTGATGACCGCGACCACCGTCGTCCCGTAACCGAACCGCCCCTGAACAGCTCCGCCGGCGGAGCCGAACCCCGCGGCCAACCGGCCGAAGTCCACCAAGTCCCCGGGAAAGCAGAACGGAACAGCCATGAAGTTCCTCCTCTTCATCACCCCGACCGTCCCCGCCACCTTCGAGGAGCGCGAGCGCCTGCGCCCCATCGGCCGCAACAACGAGAAGTACCAGGAGATGCTCACCGAGGTCCGCGAGATCGCCCAGCTCGCGGACGAGATCGGCTTCGACGTCCTCTCCACCACCGAACACCACTTCCACTCCGAGGGCTTCGAACTCTCCGTCGCCCCGCTGCTGCTCTACGCGGACCTCGCCGCCCGCACCGAACGCATCAAGTTCAGCCCGCTCGGCCTCGTACTGCCCTCCTGGGACCCGCTGCGCGTCGCCGAGGAGTTGGCGATGCTGGACCACCTCACCAAGGGGCGCATCTACGGCGGATTCGCCCGCGGCTTCCAGGACCGCTGGCTCAACGTGATGGGGCAGCACACCCGCGTACGCGGCGCCCCGATGGACGGCTCGGCGACCGACGATCACAACCGCAGCGTGTACGAGGAGTACCTGAAGATCGTCAAGATGGCCTGGACGCAGGAGACGATCGACTACAACGGCCAGTACTACCAGGTGCCCTTCCCTTACGAACAGGGCATCACCCGCTGGCCGGCCCAGGAGTGGACCAAGAAGTACGGTGCCCCCGGCGAGCTGGACGAGAACGGCGTCATCCGCCGGGTCTCGGTCGTCCCGGCCCCCTACCAGCAGCCCCACCCGCCGCTGATGCAGCCGTTCTCCCTCAGTGAGAAGACCATCCGCTACACCGCCCGTGAGAACATCACGCCCTGGATCCTCGGCCCGCGGCCCGAGAAGTTCGTCGACCTGTGCCGCGCCTACCAGCAGACCGCCGCCGAGCACGGCCGCGACCTGAAGCTGGGCGAGGGCGTCGGCGCCATGCGCTCCCTCCACTTCGCGGACACGCCGGAGGAGCTGTACGACATCACCGAACGCACCACCTACGCCGCCTTCAACGAGTACCTCGGCGACTTCGGCTTCTGGGAGGCGTTCCGGCTGGCCGACGACGACGAGAAGTACCCCGGCCAGATGCTGCCGAAGAGCGAATGGACCGTACAGCGGATGTTCGACTCGCAGTACGCGCTCGGCGGCACCCCCGAGCAGGTCCGCAGCCAGGTCGCCGAGGTCGCCTCCTGCTACGGCAACGGCGGCGAACTGAGCTGGTTCGGCCTGTACGTGGAGCAGGGGCTGATGCCGCTGGAGGAGACGAAGAAGCAGCTGCGGCTCTTCGGCGAGCACGTCATCTCCCACTACCGCTGATCCTCCCGCCTCCCTGAAGGGCCCGCCCATGGACTTCTCCTGGACCGATCGCCAGCAGGCCGTGTACGACCGTGTGCTGGCCGGCGCCCGTGCACTCGGCGGCACCGTTTCGCGTACGCCCGCCGCCGTCCGCGACCACTGGCGCGCCTGTGCCGAGCTCGGCCTCACCGGTCTGTCGGTTCCCGAAGAACTGGGCGGGCGCGGGTACGACGCCGTGACCACCGCGCGCGCCGTCGAGGCGGCCGGGCGCGGCTGTCCGGACATGGGCCTGCTGTTCTCCGTGCTGGCCCATCTCTTCGCCACGGTCATGCCGATCGCCGAGCACGGCCACGACGCCCTGCGCCAGGAGCTCGTACCGCGCCTGGCCGACGGCACCGCGATCGGCGCCAACGCGATCACCGAGGAGGAGGCCGGCTCGGACGTCACCGCCCTGCGCACCACGGCCGAGCGGCACGGCGACCACTACCTCCTCAACGGCACCAAGTCCTTCGTCAGCAACGCCCCCGTCGCCGATCTCCTGCTCGTCTACGCGGTCACCGACCCGGCGTTCGGCTTCCTCGGCGTCACCTGCTTCGCCGTCGACCGCGACACCCCCGGCGTCACCGTCGGTGCCCCCTTCGACAAGCCGGCCCTCGCCACCTGCCCGGCGGCCACCGTCACCTTCACCGACGCGCCCGTGCCCGCCAGCCGCGTCGTCGGACGCCCGGGGCAGGGCGCCGCCCTCTTCCAGTCCTCCATGCGCTGGGAGCGCAGTTGTCTGTTCGCCGCGTACCTGGGACAGATGTCCCGCCTCATCGAAGAGTGCGTCCAACACGCCACGACCCGCGAGCAGTTCGGGCAACCCCTCGCCGCGCACCAGGCCGTCTCCCACCGCATCGCGGACATGAAGCTCCGCCTGGAGACCGCCCGGCTCCTGCTCTACCGCACCTGCTGGCTCCTGGACCGCGGCGAGCACACCCCGCTCGACATCGCACTGAGCAAGCTGCACACCGCCGAGAGCGCCATCCGGACCGCCCTCGACGCCACGCAGCTCTTCGGCGGCTCGTCCTTCTCCACCCGTACGGACATTGCGCGTGCCCTGAGCGACGCGCTGCCGGCCCGTACCTTCTCCGGCACCTCCGACATTCAGCGCGAGCTGATCGCCAAGGGGCTCGGCCTGTGACCCGCTCCGCCCTTCTCCACGACCTGGTGATCCGCGCGGCCCGCCGCACCCCCGGCGCACCGGCCGTCACCGACCCCGTCACCACCCTCACCTACGCCCAACTCGACGCGGTAGCAGACCAGTTGGCGGCCGATCTGCACAACATCGGAGTCACGGTGGGCGACCGGGTGGCCATCTGGACCGACAAGACCGTGCGGGCCGTCGCCGCCACCCAGGCCGTCCTTCGTCTCGGCGCCGTCTACGTCCCCATCGACCCGCTCAACCCGGCGCACCGCGCGGCACAGATCATCGAGGACTGCACTCCGGCCGCCGTCCTCACCACCGCGGACCGCGCCCCGGCCGTCACCCGGCCCGGCACCGCACTCCTCCTCGACCACCCGGCCGCACCGCACCACACCCCGGGCGCCACGCCCTCCCGCTGTGCTCCGCGCCCCCGTCCGTCACCCGACTCCCCGGCATACATCCTCTACACCTCGGGCTCCACCGGCCGCCCCAAAGGCGTCTGCCTCAGCCACCGCAACGCCTTGGCCTTCGTCGACTGGGCCGTCGACACCCTCCACGCCGCCCCCTCCGACCGCTTCGCGAACCACGCCCCCCTCAACTTCGACCTCTCCGTCCTGGACCTCTACACCGCCTTCGCCGCCGGAGCCTCGGTCCACCTCATCCCCGCCGACCTCGCCTACGCACCCCAGGCGCTGACCGAGCTGCTCGATCACCGGCAGCTCACCGTCTGGTACTCGGTCCCCTCCGCCCTCCAGCTGATGATGCGCGCCGGCGGCCTCCTGGACCGGCCGCTGCCGCAGCTGCGTGCGGTGCTCTTCGCCGGCGAGGTCTTCCCGGCCGACGACCTCCACCGGCTACGCCGGCACTGGCCGGGCAAACGCTTCCTGAACCTCTACGGCCCCACGGAAACCAACGTCTGCACCGCCTACGAACTCCCGCCACCCGGCGCGACGCCCCCGCCGACCCCCACCCCCATCGGCCGCCCCACCTGCGGCAACGACATCACGATCCTCGCCCCCGACAACGAACTGGCCGTCGCCGGCCCCACCGTCATGCTCGGCTACTGGAACCGGCCACCGCACCAGGGCTGGTACCGCACCGGCGACCGCGTACGCCTCACCGAGAACGGCGACCTCCTCTACCTCGGCCGCCTCGACGACACCGTGAAGATCCACGGCATCCGGATGCATCTGACCGAGATCGAGGCGGCCCTCTCCTCCCACCCCCATGTCTCGGAGGCCGCGGCACTGGTCACCCGCTCCGCCCTCGACACCCGGCTGACCGCCTTCATCGTCCCGGCCACCACGACCCCGCCCACACTGCTCACCCTCAAACGCCACTGCGCCACCCGCCTGCCGCGCGGCATCACCATCGATGCCGTCCACCACCTCCCGGCCCTCCCCCGCAACGCCAACGGCAAGGTCGACCGGCAGCAACTACGCCGCGACAGCGACCCAAGCTCCGACGCTCCCTGACCGGCGGGACGCCTGGTGTGGTGGTGACGGGGAGCCGTTCGTGGAACTCACCGACCGGATGCTCCCGCGGGGAAGGTGGCCGTGACCTCGGTGTGCCCGGGGCGACTGGTCAGGGAGACCGCTCCGTGGTGGGCGGTGACGACGGCCTCCACGATGGCGAGTCCCAGACCGGTGCCGCCGGCCGCACGGGAGCGGCTGTGGTCGACGCGGACGAAGCGGCCGAAGACCTCCGGCCGGATCTCCTCGGGCACGCCGGGGCCGTCGTCCAGGACCGTCAACCGGACGTCGTGGTCGTCGGCGGCGAGTCGCACCGTCACGGCGGTCCCGGGCGGGGTGTGGGTCCGGGCGTTGGCGAGCAGATTGCTGACGACCTGGTGCAGGCGGTGTTCGTCACCGGTCATGGTCACGGCCGTCTCGGGGAGGTCGAGCAGCCACCGGTGACGGGGACCGGCCGCCCGTGCGTCGTCGACCGCGTCGAGCACGAGCCGGGTGAGATCCACCGGCGTGCGTTCCAGCGCACGGCCGGCGTCGAGGCGGGCGAGCAGCAGGAGGTCGTCCACCAGCCGGCTCATGCGCTCCGACTCGGCCTGGATCCGCTCCAGGGAACGCCGGATCTCGCCGGGTACCGGCCCCTTGTGCCGGAGGGCGAGTTCCGCATGGCCCCGGACATTCGCCACCGGAGTCCGCAGCTCATGACTGGCGTCGGCGGCGAAGTGCCGCAGCCGGTTCTCGCTGGCGTGGCGGCGCTCCAGTGCGTTGCCGACGTGGCCGAGCATCCGGTTGAGGGCGGTACCGACCTGCCCGACCTCGGTGCGCGGGTCGGCCACCGGCACCGGCGCCGGCATCGCCACCTCGCCGCTGGCCAGCGGCAGCTCGGCGACCCGCGCGGCCGTGGTGGTGACGCGCCGCAGGGGGCGCAGCGACAGCCGTACCCACAGGGCGCCCAGGACGCCGGTGACCACGAGCGCCCCGCCGAACACCGCGGCCTCCACCGCCTCCAACCGGTGCACGGTCTCCTCGACGGGGTGCAGCGGCAGGCCCGTGACCAGCACGTCGCCGTCGTCGCCCGATACCGCGTTGACGCGGTACCGCCCCAGTGCGGCCAGTCGGACGCTGTGTCCGGAACCGTCGGTGGGCAGGGCCGCCAACGCGCGGCGGTCCCCGGCGGACAGCGGCACCGCGGCATCCGTCTGGTCCCGTACGACGGCCGCCTGGGTGGGTGTGCCGCGCAGCAGCCGGGCGCCGAAGGTGCCGTCGGACTGGCCGCGGGTGTCCGGGCGGTTGTCGGCGTCCGGCCGGGCCTCGTGCTCCAGGCTCACCGCGAACCGCCCCGCGGAGGCGGAGAGTTGCTGGTCCAGGCGGCTGACCAGGAACCCTTCGAGCGCGACGACCGTGGTGATGCCGACTGCCAGGCAGGCCAGCGCCAGCAGGGCGACCAGACCGGCCGTGAGCTGGCTGCGCAGGGTGCGGGGGCCGATCCGCGTCACGAGGACTCCGGCTTGAGGACGTATCCGACACCGCGGACGGTGTGGATCATCGGGGTCCGGCCGACGTCGATCTTCTTGCGCAGATAGCTGATGTAGAGCTCGACGACATGGGACCGGCCGCCGAAGTCGTAGGACCAGACGCGGTCCAGGATCTGCGCCTTGGACAGCACCCGCCGGGGATTGCGCATCAGGAAGCGGAGCAGCTCGAACTCGGTGCGGGACAGTTCGACGAGCTCGCCGGCGCGAAGGACCTCCCGCGCCTCCTCGTCCATCACGAGGTCGCCGACGACCAGCCGGTCGCCGTCCGGCTCGCGGGCCATCCCGGCCCGGCGCAGCAGACCGCGCAGCCGCGCCAGTACCTCTTCCAGGCTGAACGGCTTGGTCACGTAGTCGTCACCGCCCGCGGTGATCCCGGCGATCCGGTCCTCGACGGCGTCACGTGCGGTGAGGAAGAGGACACAGACCGTCTGCAGCTCCCGGCGCAGCAGGTGCAGCACCTGCAGGCCGTCGATGTCGGGCAGCATCCAGTCCAGGACGACGGCGTGCGGGCGGAAGGTCCGTGCCGCGGCGAGCGCGGAGGCGCCGTCGGCCGCGCTGCGGACCTCCCAGCCCTCGCCGGCCAGGGCGCCGGAGAGCACCTCGGTGAGGTCCGGCTCGTCGTCGATCACGAGGACCCGTACCGGCGAGCCGTCGGCGCTGTGCAGCGGGGCGGGGGTGCGGTGCATGTGCATGGTGCCTCCAGCATCCCTCGCCCGGTGACCGGCGGAGGTATGAGCCGGCTCTGAGTTTCCTGTGAATCAGCGGGCGGGAGCGCCGCTCAGAGGGTCTTCAGAGGTTGCGCTGCGACGCTGGCGCCGACCACGGAAGGGAAGCCGCCATGAGCACCGTCTCCGCCACCCGCCGGACCACCACCGGCAGCACCCCGCCGCGGCGGCCGCCGTCCCTGGCACCCCTGCTCGCGCACGTCGTGATCTGGGCGGGGGCGGCCGGTGTGCTGGCCCTGTGGTGGACCGGTACGGCGTCGGTCGTGGGCCCGGCGGGCTGGCTGACCGGGGCCGGCCGGATCACCGGGCTGCTGGCCGGCTACGCCTGCGCGGTACTGGTCGCACTGATGGCCCGCGTGCCGCTGCTCGACCACACCCTGGGCACCGACCGCCTGGCGCGCTGGCACGCGGCGGGCGGCCGCTACACCGTCTCGCTGGTGCTCGCGCACATCCTCCTGATCATCTGGGGTTACACCCTCACCACCCGGAGCGGTGTCCTGCACGAGGCGACCACCCTCGTCCTCGACTACCCGGACATGCTCAAGGCCACCGCGGGCTTCCTGCTGCTGGTGGGCACCGGTGTCGTCTCCGCGCGGTTCGCCCGCCGCCGGATGAGCTACGAGGCCTGGCACTACCTCCATTTCGCCACCTACCTGGCGATCTTTCTCGCCTTCGGTCACCAACTCTCCAACGGCGCCGACTTCGTGGGGCGACGGCCCGCCCAGCTCGCCTGGTACGCCATGTATGCGCTGGTGGCAGCGCTGATCGCCGGGTACCGCTTCATCGCTCCGATCCGCCGTGCCCGGCGCCACCGCCTGCGGGTCACCGAGGTCCGGCCGGAGGCACCGGGCGTGGTCTCGGTGCACCTCACCGGCGAACGGTTGGCCGAACTCGGCGCCCGGCCGGGCCAGTTCTTCCGCTGGCGCTTCCTGGCACCGGGCCTGTGGTGGACCGCCAACCCCTACTCCCTCTCCGCACCGCCGCTCCCCCACCACCTGCGCATCACCGTGAAGGAGGCCGGCGGCCACAGCGCGGCCCTCGCCCGGCTGCGGCCCGGCACCCGGGTGTGGGCCGAGGGCCCGTACGGCGCCTTCACCGCAGCGCGGCAGCGCGCATCCAAGGTGCTGCTGCTCGCGGGCGGCGTGGGCATCACCCCCTTGCGGGCACTCTTCGAAACCCTCCCCGGCGAGGTCACCCTCGTCTACCGGGCGCGGCGCCCCGAGGACCTCGCGCTACGCACCGAGCTCGATGCCATCGCCGCGGCCCGCGGTGCGGCCGTCCACTATTTCGTCGACGAACCCGCCGTGTACTCCGCACCGTTGACGGCCCGCGCACTGAGTCGCCTGGTGCCGGACCTGGCCGCGCACGAGGTGTATCTGTGCGGCCCGCCCGGCATGACCACCGCGGCCCGGCGGGCGCTGCGCGGTGCCGGCATACCCCGACGCCACATCCACCACGAGTCGTTCGAGTTCTGAGGAGTCCGCCGTGCGCCGAGCCGTTCTGACCGCAGCGTCGACCAGCGCACTGGTCGTCCTCCTGCTCTCCCTCAAACCCCACCAGCCCGCCGGCCTGACCGGCGACCCGGCCCGGACGGGTGCCGCACCGGCCCCGACGCCCTCCGGACCCGCCTCCCGGGGCAACCGTCCGGCCGACGGCACCTACACCGGCGCCTCGATCAGTACCCGCTACGGCACCGTGCAGGTCATGGCCACCGTCAAGGCCGGCCGGCTGACAACGGTCAAGGTGCTGCGCGCCCCGGCCGAGAACGGTCGCGACCGTGAGATCGCCGCCTACGCCCTGCCGCGCCTGACACAGGAGGCACTGAGCGCGCACAGCGCCCACATCGACGCGGTGTCCGGCGCCAGCTACACCAGTGCGGGATACATCCGGTCCCTGCAGAGCGCACTGGACCGGGCCGGTGTCTGAGTTCCGGCGCGGTCTGCGCCATGTCGAGCGGGCGATGGGCACGGTGTTCTCCTTCGACATCCGCGACGCGCGCACCCCCGCCATCGAGGCCGCCGTGCACGACGCCGTCGCCTGGCTCCACCACGTCGACGAGGTCTTCTCGACCTACCGCTCCGACAGCGCCATCAGCCGGCTCGCCCGCGGCGAGATCGGACTCGACGACTGCCCCGCCGAGGTACCCGAGGTCCTCGACCTGTGCGAGCAGGTGGGAGCCGCCACCCGCGGCTGGTTCAGCGCCACCCCGGACGGCACTCTCGACCCGTCCGGACTGGTGAAGGGCTGGGCGGTCGAACGCGCCGGCCAGCTCCTGCGGGCGGCCGGTGCCCGGCACACCTGCGTGAACGGCGGCGGAGACCTGCAACTCAGCGGTGAGGCGGCGCCCGGCGTGCCCTGGCGCATCGGGATCGCCCATCCGCTGCGTCCGGGGGAACTGTGCGCCGTCGTCACCGGCCGCGACCTGGCCGTCGCCACCTCCGGCAGCGCCGAGCGCGGCCCCCACATCCTGGACCCGCACACCGGCACCCCCGCGGCCGGCCCCGCATCCGTCACGGTGGTCGGCCCCGGCCTGACCACGACCGACGCCTACGCCACCGCAGCGTTCGCGATGGGCGCGGGAGCGCAGGCCTGGCTGGAGGGGCTCGACGGTTACGAGGGCCTCGCGGTAACGGGTGGCGGCGAAGCCTGGCACACCCCGGGCTTCCCGGGAATCCCGTGCGCCGTTTAGCGGGCCTTTCCGGTGCCGGTGCGGAGGTCGCCTTCTCGTCCTACGCCGATCAGGCACGGCGGGCCGTCATCAACGTACCCCTGCGAGCAGGTGATTGACGGCCTCGATCACCGCGTCCGCCCGTTCCTCGTGCAGCCACCCGTGGCCCGCGTCGTCGAGGACCCGCTGTTCGCCGCGCGGGGACTCCGCGGCGACTTCGGCGTGCAGGGCGCGCTTGTTCTCGTTGATCTCGCGGAGCAGCTCCGCGGGCCACAGATGGGCCTGGGTGGCGTCGTGCCCCATGGCCGTGAGCACCATCAGCGGCACGTCAGGGGTGGCCGGGGCGTCCCGGAACTCGGCGGCGACCTTGTCGTAGAGGTTCTGGTTCTCGCGCGAGGCGGTCCGCCACGTGGCGAGGTGGCGCGCGACCAGGGGCTCGCGTACCGACTCCGGCCATGCGGCGAAGTGCTGGGCCATCTGGGCTCGGGACTGCTCGCATTGTTCCGGCGTGGGCTCCGCCGACTCCTGGTTTCCCATCTGCTCCAGCATCTCGTGGAGCTTCTCCCGTGCCTGCCGGGGAGCGCGGGTCACCATGTCCTCGTGGAAGGGGTCGAGCAGGAGCAGGCCGGCCACCTCGTCGGGGAAGCGCCTGGCGTAGTGGCGCGCGTAGGCCCCGCCCAGGGAGTGGCCGATCAGCAGGTAGGGGCCGGGAACGTCGGCGGCGTGGAGCAGTTCCTGCAGTTCGTCGGTCACTTCGCCGGCGGTACGGGGCAGTTCGGCGGGATAGCTCCAGCCGTTGCCCCCGCGGTCGTAGAGCACGCTCGTGGTCAGCTCGGCGACGCGGTGGTGGATGTTCAGGTAGTCCAGGCTCATCAGACCGACCCCCGCGAGGAACACCGCCGTTGGGCTGCCGGTGCCGGAACGGTGCAGCATCAGGCGGCGACCGCCACCGATGTCGTGCAGACGTCCGAGGGGAGGCGCTGTGTCAGTCATGGTCTGCTCCTCTGCGCGTTACATTCTCAGGTTTGAGAACAGTATCAGCTGTGAGAACATAACCGCATGGACACGGTCGACCTCCTCCTGCACCCCGTGCGACTGCGCGTCGTGCATGCCATGTCCGGCGGCCGGACGCTGACCACCTCGCAGTTGTGCGCGCTGCTGCCGGACGTGTCGAAGGCCACCGTGTACCGGCACGTGGGCGTACTGGCGGACCATGGCCTGCTGGAGATCGCGGGCGAGCAGCGGGTGCGCGGCACCGTCGAGCGCCGCTATCGGCTGCGGCGGGAGCGGGCCGCGATCGACGCCGACACCGCCGCTTCGGTTCCGGTCGAGGACCATCGGCAGGTGTTCGCCGTGGCGATGGCGACCCTGCTGTCCGAGTTCAACGCCTACCTCGACCGGCCCGGCGCCGCACCCGCCGCCGACTTGGTGGGCTACCGCCAGCACGCGATGTGGCTCAGCCGGGACGAACTCACCGAAATGATCGGCGAAATGCGCGACGTCCTGGTCCGCCGGATCGCCAACGAGCCCTCACCGCAACGCACCCGCTACCTGATCAGCCCGATCATGTTCCCCTCAGAGGAATCGCCCACAGCCGGCGACGAGGAATAGGGGCGGCCTGACCCTCGGTCGGCGATCAGCGATTCGACCATCGGGGAGGGGGCGATCGCTGATTCGGCGATCACTGATCGGCGATCGGTGCTCGGCGCGTCAGCTCGCAGCGAGAGGGCCGGAACTTGCCCGTCGGCCGACGCGTCGTGACTGGTGTGACGAACAACGAAACGGGCCCGGCCGCCCACCCCGAGAACACCGGGAGCGGGAACACCCGCAACACCGCCAGCACCGCCAGCACCGCCAGCGACACCTTCGTCGAAGACATCCAACAGCTCGCCGTGGCCTGGGAGAAGCTCCACCACGAGTACGAGGACTTCCACGACGGCGCCCACGACCAGCTGGTCCTGGATGCCGCGGCGAAGCTGGGCGCCGCCCCCGGCGGCCCGTTGGCCTATGTGTGGATCTTCGGGCTGGTGCTGGCCCTGCCGCATCTGTCCTGGGTGCCCGGCGACGGGGTCAAGGACGCTGCGCTCCAGGCACTCAGGGCCGCGGAGCCGGTCCTGTCGGCACAGGACTGCGCGCATGACTCCCATCCGTACGACGTCCACGACGACGAAGAGGACGAGGAGTTGGCCGGGTGGCTGGTGTACCTCGTCGACGAGACACAGGAGTGGTACGAGGACCGCCCGCGCGATGAGTGGCGCTGCCCGCGCAACGCCGCCGGGTTCGCGCGCATCGCCCTGCACGTCCTCGACCCCGGCTCGGTCCCTGACATCCCGGCACGGCTCCCACCCGAGGCCCACGCCGCCATCGACACACTGTCGGCGCTGCTTGAGGGCTATCCAAAAACCGATGTCTACGACGAGATCGAGGAGCAGGCCCGGGCCCTGCGTTCCGTCGAGGACCCGGACGACCGGGCCGGACGGATCATGGTGGTCAGGGCGGTTGGCTGGTACGCCATATCGGGCATGGTTCGCCGCAAGGACATCCTCGACGAGCTGATCGAGGCGCTGGAGGAGGCGCTGAGCCACTACCCCGTCGAGCCCTGCGGACACGCCTGGGACGCGCACCCCCTCCTGCCCCCATTCGCACCGGAGGCCGCCAGGCTCGGCATCGAACTCAGCCACGCCGGCGGCCGCGTCCGCCACGAACGCCGCCGCACGGAGCACGGGGACGACGCCGCACCGTTGGAGCTGCTGCTGTGTCCCGCCTTCATCGCCGGGCTCGGGCAGGAGTCCCTGACGCAGCTGCGCACCGGCCGCGACCGTCTCTTCGCGCCGCGCGACGTCGCGCACCTGGACGCGGAGTACCTGGACGCGGACGGCCGTCTGCAGATCGAGAAGATCGCCGAGCGGGTGGAGTACACGTCCCGGAACGAGCAGTACGCCGACGATCTGAGCCTGTGGGCGGCTCGGCGCTTCGAGCGGGCCGCCACCGCGCGCGAGCGTGCCGTACTGCTGCTCGCGGCGCACCAGACCCTGCAGATCGCCTATCCCGAGCCGGCGCGGGCCGTGGCCGAAGACGTGCTGGGGGTGCTGCGTACCGTCGCCACCGCACCGCGCCCGGCCCGGTGCGCCCACGACGACGACCACCCACAGCTGCGGTACTCCGGCTTCCGGCACGCCGTGGCGCACTTCTACGCCCCTGAGGACTTCCCCACCCCCGAACGACCGGAGCAGGCGCGCAGCGAGGCGGCATGGACCTGTCCGCGGTTCTTCGGCGAGGTCGCCGAGGCGGCGGTGCGGAAGCTGGAAGTCGTGGTCGCGTAATAGGTCGTTCTGCTGGACGCTCTTGGAAGTCGTCAGAAGTCGTCAGAAGTCCCGAGAAGACGTCAGTCTTCGTCCGGATAGCGCCAGTTGATGGCGGCTGTGGCAGCCGGCGCGAGTGCCTGGATCCGTTCGCGGAAGGCGGCTTCGAAGTGCGGACGCCAGGTATGGAAGCGACTGATGCCGATCGGGTAGTCGGTCTCGCCGGAGATCCAGTGCCGTCCGCCCTCCACGCTCCACCCGAGACCGACCTCGTGGTCCTGCAGGCCTTCCGCACGGATCAGTTCGACGAGTCCGTTCAGGACGGACTGGGTCTGCGCCTCGTCGGCCAGGCCGTGCACCTCGAAGTCGAGCATGATGTTGACACCCCTGAACCCATGCTAGGTGGACGCGTTCGTGCGGAGCCGCGGATTGGCCCTGCTCCGACGCGCCAGGGAGACGGCGAAGGTGGGCGGGTGACGACCGGGACGGGGATACGGGTCACTCGCGGCGAGCGGCGCTGTCGGTGGTGAGGCGGGCCTCGAAGCCGTCGAGGAGGGACTGGAGGCCGAACGCGAAGGTGTCGTCGGGCGCTGCGGCGTACTCCGTGGCGGCCGTGGTGTTGAGGCGTTCGCGCAGCCGTGGGAATTGCCTGGCGGTCTCGGTGGCGCGGGTCATCGCGTCGGCCATCAGTTGCTCGGCGTCCGCCCCGTTCTTGCTCAGCCGGCGGTTCAGTGAGACCTGTGCGGCAGGGCCGAGCGTGCTGCCGAGCACGAACGTGAGGACGGTGGCGGCCGCCCGGTCCGCGTCGGCGGCGGCGAAACCCGCCTTCTCGTAGATGCCCAGGCTGAGGTCGTTGTGCCGGGCCTGACCGGGGCCGTGCAGGAGGTGGCTGCCGAATGCCTGGCCGAGCCACGGGTGCCGGGTGAGCATCGCGTGCATGCCGGTGGCGTGGGCGGTCGCGGCCGTGCGCCAGTCGGTGGTGTCGAGATCGGGCAGCTCGACCTCGTGCCAGATCGCGTCGCTGGCGAGCCGTACCAACTCGTCCTTGGTCTTGATGTGCCAGTAAACGGCCGTGGCGGCCGAGCCGAGCCGTTTCGCCAGGCTCCGCATGTTGAGGCCGTCCAGCCCCTCGTCGTCGAGCAGCTCGATGGCCTCACGGACGATCCGGTCTGCGGTCAGGGTGTCTCGCGGCATGGCCGCCATGCTACTTGAACTTAGTTAAGTCCGCTCACGCCCAGTCTTGCACTTTGTTCAAGTGAGGCCTACGCTCCTTCTCGTACTTAGTTCAAGTGCCCGAAGGGGGAGCCATGTTGCAGGACAAGCTGTCGGAGTTCGTCACCACGCAGGCCACGGAGCTCGGCGTTCCGGGTGTCGCCGTGGGGGTGCTCCTGGACGGCGAGGAGATCTACGCCTCGCACGGCGTCACGAGCCTCGCCAACCCGACGCCGGTCGACGAGAGAACGCTCTTCCACCTGGCGTCGGTGTCCAAGACCTTCACGGCGACCGCGCTGATGCGCCTGGTCGCCGAGGGGAAGGTGGACCTGGACGCGCCGGTGCGGCGTTACGTGCCCGAGCTGAAGCTGGCCGACGAGCAGGCCGCGGCCCAGATCACCGTCCTGAACCTTCTCAACCACACCGCGGGCCTGGACTGGAACCTGATCGACGACGGCGAGGGCGACCGCTCCCTGGCCGGCCTCGTGGCCAAGCTGCCCGAACTGCCGCTGATCGCGCCGCCCGGGGCCCGCGCGTCGTACAGCCAGGCCGGATACAACCTGGCCGGGCGGGTGGTCGAGAAGGTCACGGGCCTGCCTTTCGAGCAGGCCATGGCCTCACTCGTCCTGGAGCCGGTGGGCCTGTCGGACACCGTGTACGGACTGGCGCAGGTGATGGTCCGCAAGTTCGCCGTGGGCTACAACCGGGGCGACGACGGCGAACTGCGCGCCGCCCGGCCCTGGGGAGCGTTCAAGGAGGGCGCGCGCGGCGACAACCCCGGCGGCGGCCTGGCCTCCTCGGTGAGCGACCTGCTGCGCTGGGCACGGTTCCAACTCGACGACGGAGCGGGCCTGTTGCCCGCCGCGGAGCTGCGCCGCATGCGGGAGCAGACGGTCGCGCTGCGCGCCAGCACCCTCGGCGACGGCTTCGGCATCTGCTGGTTCCTGCACGACCTCGACGGCCTCCAGGGCATCGGCCACGGCGGCTCGGGTAACGGCCAGTTCGCCGAACTGCTCATCGTGCCCGAACGCAACTTCGCGGTGGTCTCGCTGGCCAACGTCGGCCCCGACGGCTACCCCTTCAACCAGTCCGTCGTGCGGTGGGCGCTGGAGCACTGCCTCGGCGTGGTCGAAAAGACGGCGGAGCCGCTCCCCTACGACGCAGAAAAGGCCCAACAGGTCGTCGGCCGCTACGACATCGACGCCATGAACCTCGACCTCGCCACCGACGGCACCCGCCTCACCCTTGCGGTCGGCATCAAGCCGGAGATCCGCCAGGCATCGGACGAGGAGATGCCCCCGGACTACCCGGCCGCGGCCATCGGCTTCCTCCCCGGCGACGGCGACGAGTACATCGTCACCGAAGGCGGCCTCAAGGACCAGCGCGGCTACTTCTCCCGCGACGCCGACGGCACCATCACCGGCATCGACCTCGCCGGCCGGCTCTTCAACCGCACCACGGAAGCATCCTGATCCCACAGAGGCGCCCAGTAGGCGCTTCTCTACGAAGGCACACTGGCCAGCCAGACAGCCACGCCATGGTGATGCGAGCAGGTACCCCGACGGTGGGCGGAATAGCTGTAGGAACCGTCGTTGCACCGGGCAGTGCCACCGGCCGGCGCTTGCTGCGAGCCGGCCAAGGACGAAGAAGAACACGTATCACCCGGCCCGCAGGTGAGCCCCCGCCATCACGGGGGCTCACACGGATCAGGCGGTGCGGGCGGCCTTGAGGGAAGCCGTTGTGTCGACGACGCGGCGGGCCTGGTGGCGGGCCGCCTGCAGGGCGACCTCGCCGGGCGGGCCGTCGGCGGTCACGTGGGACGTGCCGTAGGGGTTGCCTGACTGGAACTGGATGGGGTCGGTGTAGCCGGGGGGCACGATGATGCCGCCCCAGTGGTAGAACGTGTTCGCCAGCGCCAGGAGGGTGGATTCCTGCCCGCCGTGGGCGGTGTTGGAGGCGGTGAAGGCCGAGTACACCTTGTCCGCGAGCTTGCCCTGGAACCACAGCGGGCCGGTGGTGTCGATGAACGCCCTGAGCTGGCTGGCCGGGTTGCCGAAGCGGGTGGGGGTGCCGAACAGTACCGCGTCGGCCCACTCCAGGTCGTCGTGGCCGGCCTCGGCGACCTCGGCGGTGTCCGCCAGGTGTTGGGCCCACTCGGGCCGTGCGTTGACCGCCTCCGGTGGGGCCGTTTCGGCAACCTTGCGCAGTCGCACGTGGGCACCGGCCTTCTCCGCGCCCTCGACGGCGGCTTGCGCCAAGGTATGTACGGTGCCGGTGGAGCTGTAGTAGATGATCGCGACGTTCACGGGTTCCACGATCGGTTTCCTTCCATTGTCGGTCCGATTGGAGTCGGCCTCATGGGGCCGGCCTCAGCCGGGCCGGTCTCAGCCGGGCCGGTCTGATGGGTACGACGAGGCAGCCCGGTGAGGTGTGAGGTGCGACCCTCATAGTCGAGGTGACGTGCGGATCTCACAGTGGGAAGTGACGTGCGGACCTCACAGTTCGAGGTGACGGGTCGTCGTAGAGGGTGAGGCAGAGCATCCGAAGGAGCCGGTGACACCATGACCCACCCATCCGGACCCGAGCCGCGACCTGGCCGGACCGATCCGCAGCTGAGCGCGATCATGAGCGAGCGACGTCAGCTGACCAACCTCGCGTACCGACTGCTGGGCTCCCTGGCCGATGCCGAGGACGTCGTGCAGGAGACCTACGCCCGCTGGTACGCCATGTCATCGCAGCAGCAGGAAGCCATCGGCTCCCCGGGTGCCTGGCTCACGACCGTCGCCAGCCGTATCTGCCTCGACCTGCTCGGGTCTGCGCGGGCCAGGCGGGAGCGTTACGTGGGCGAATGGATCCCGGAACCGCTGCCCGACCGTACGGAGTGGATCAGCGGGCGGCCGGGCGCCGGCATCGTCGACCCGGCCGACCGCGTCACCCTCGACGAGTCGGTCAACATGGCCTTCCTCGTCGTGCTCGAGGCGATGACCCCGGCGGAGCGCGTCGCGTTCATCCTGCACGACGTCTTCCGCTACTCCTTCCCCGAAGTGGCCGAGATCGTCGGCCGGAGCCCGGCGGCATGCCGTCAGCTGGCTTCTTCGGCCCGTCGGCGCCTACGTGCCCCGCAGCCTGGCGAGGGCGCTACCACGGCCCGGCACGCCGACGTCGTCAGAGCCTTCAAGCAGGCGTGGGAGGCCAAGGACATCGACGCCCTCATCGGCTTGTTGGCCCCCGACGCCACGGCGACCGGCGACGGCGGCGGACTCGTCACCGCGGCGCTCCACCCCGTCGAAGGCGCCGAGCAGGTCGCACGCTTCTTCGCCGACCGACCGGGTGCGGCGCCCGGCATGACGCTTGTGGAACGTACCGTCAACGGACAGCCGGGGCTGGTGGCTGAACGGGACGGCGCCACCGTATCGGTGATGGCGTTCGACGTCACCGGCGACCGGATCCATCACATCTGGGCCGTCCTCAACCCCGAGAAGCTCCGTTCCTGGGCGACGGGCTCGCGGACCCCGTAGGCCGGCCCGACTGCCTGGCTTTCCCCGGGGGTTCGGCCGGCCACATCCCCGTGCCCCCGGCCCGCCGCCGTCGCCGTCAGCCGCGTCCGGTGAACTGCTGCCCGACGCCGAGCCGGCGCAGGTCGGTGAGGACCTTGGGGTCCTGGGCGTCGAGCCAGTCGCAGAGCTGGCGGAAGG
>NZ_JBIDAJ010000044.1:0-57172 GCF_043202395.1 Streptomyces sp. NPDC048197 | reverse complement strand
GGTCGGACGAACTCCCACTCAGCATCGGATAGTTCATGGCGACGTATCACCCGACCATGGTCCACCACCCGAGATCATTTGAAGACACCCCCTAGTGGTCTGCCAGTTCGGCGTGATGTTCTTTCCCGACCGGGTCGCGGCCTTCAGGGAGGTCCGGCGGGTGCTGGCATCAGGCAGCCGGTTCTTGTTCAACACCTGGGGCCCGCTCGGGACGCACGCCATCGAAGTCGCGCTGCAGGCAGGGCTGGAGCGAGCCTTTCCGGTCGACCCACCGCGGTTCTTCCCGACGGTTGCACATGGCTACGCTGACCCCGCTGTCGTGGTCGCTGATCTGGTGGCCGCCGGGTTCACCGTCGAGAAGGAGCAGGAACTGACGCTTCAGGGCCGGGCCGCGTCGACCGCCGACCTTGCCACCGGGTACCTCACCGGGACACCGGTGCGCGCAGCCCTTGAGGAGCGCGGCGACGAACCAGCGGTCCGGGCAACCGTCATCGAGGAGATGACAGCCCGTCTGGGCCCGGGGCCGGTGACTGCCCCGATGACGGCGTACGTCTTCCGCGCCGCGACCTGAACGCAAGGCGCGCCCGCGTCGAGGATGGGTGTGAGTCGACGTCGACGGCGAGTCGCACGGGGGCCTAGGGTCTGTGGCGAAAGTGGATCTTGATCGTTGGTGATCGCGGCTTGTGGGACCGTGTTGGCCTGACGATTCGTCAGCAGGCCGTGCTGGCTTCATTGTTGGCGCAGGGAATCAAGCGGGCCGTCCGCCGGTGTGGACGCGGCGGCAGCTGATAGACGGCCTCCGGTGGCGGACCCGCACTGGTGCCCCCTGGCGTGACGTGCGGGAGCAGTACGGCTCGTGGGGCGGGGTTCTATGGCCTGTTCAGGCGCTGGCAGCGCGATGGTACGTGGCCACTACCGCGAGCGGCACACCGTCGAGTCCGGGGCCAATCGTCTCAAGTGCCATCGAGCCATGGCGCCGAGATACGACAAGCTCGCCGTTCGCCATGAGGCGGCCGTGCTGGTCACAGTCTTCAACGAGTGGCTGTGACCAGCACTTTCCCGACCCTCAGTCCAGCAACTGCGTGAGGCGCTCGAGGTCGTCGTGGACGGACTTCTGCTCCTGCGGGGTGAGGTGGACTGCGGTGGCCGCGGCAATCGTGGACCTCGCGGTTTCTTCGTCGCCGACACGGGTGGCGATGTCTGCACGCAGTGCGAGGAGACGAAGCAGTTGCACAGGCGTTGGCCGCTCTTCCTGTTGGCGCAGTGCCCGGTCGATGATCTTCGCGGCGGCCGCCAGGTCCTGCTTGGAGTCGGCTAGGAGGGAGGCGTGATGCAGGGCCCGGGCGAAAGTCTCCTCGGGGGCGGGGCGGTGGTGTTGGTTGTCGCTCGTCTGCTGCCCTATGCGGATGCAGTTGCCGCCCGGGTCGGTCATGAGGAACTGCCGCACGCCGTGTGACGTGTTCTTCAGCGGCCCGATTCGCGGCAGCCCGCGGTTCGGTACTCGCCCGTACACCGCCTTCAGCTTGGTCCGAAAGGTCTCGTGCAGCCCGTCGACGTCATCGGTCTGGACGATGCACGTACTGAACGACTCGGCCGGCTCGTAGTGCTTCATCCCGAAGAAGTGCAGCTGTATGCCGCCGCGCTGGATGACTGCGTACGGATTGGGGCTCTTATGCTGGAAGGTCACCTCGAACCCAAGGGTCGTATAGAAGTCGAGAACAGGCTGGATGGTCCGACAGGGCAGCATCGGAATCGTCTTCTCGCTCATGCCGGGCACTCTAGTCAAAGTTGAATAGTGGAGGGTGGGGTACGGCGGAGATCCGCTTGCAGATCCTCGGGGTCGTACGCCTGCACCGGCTGCCTTTGGGTGCCAGGACAGGGCGTTGGGTGTACTCACCTCCCCGGGCTGCTCGGCTCCGGGCAGGCGGGGACCAGGGTTGGAGGCTCGGCATGGGCGAGGACGCGGTGACCACCCTCGCGCTGAGGGGCGTGGACAACACTGGCAAGACCAAGCGGCTCGGGGGCCTCGCGCGGCGGCTCGGCTCCGCCGCCGGGGCGAGCGGGCCGCTGGACGCAGACGAAGTCCTGACCGCCCCGCCTCCTACCTCCAGCAACTCTCGACCCCAGCCGCCGGGGTCGCGGGACTGCGCGTGATGGACCGGGGCATCCCGATGCGCTGCTTACATGTTGAGAGTTGATGCGCCGCACGAATGGACAAGTCGCATTGCTTTGCTCTCCATCCCGGTTCTTCCCCCCTCGACGAGGGTTTCGGGGCACCGGTGGTGGGGCGCAAGGTCTGCCGGTGTTCCACAACGCTCATCCCGACTCATGGGACGCATTCACTATGGCCGACCGCTCCTCGTGGGCCGGCGGGTGTCTAATGATCTGCGTGCTGCCCGTGTGAGGTCTCGGGCTGCCGTATCCACGCGGCCAGTAGCCGAAGCGCCTCTTCGGAGCTGGAGCCTTCCTCGGCGGTGTAGACACTCAGCCGCTGGTCCGGGTCTGCGGGCAGGGTGAGGGACTCGTAATTGAGGGTGAGCGGGCCGACGATCGGGTGGTGGAAATGTTTGCTGCCATGCGTGTGCCGATACACGTTCTGGTCGGCCCACCAGCGGCGGAAGTCCTCATCTCTGATCGAGAGTTCGCCGACGAGTTCGGCCAGCAGCGGATCGTGGGGACGGCGTCCGGCGTCGCGCCGGAGCGAGGCGACAATGTCCTGGGCGTGGGTCTCCCAATGGGTATACAGCGAGCGGGCGGTCTCGTCGCAGAACATGAACCGCACCAGGTTCCGCTCGCGGTGCGGCAGCGCGTTGAAGTCGGTGAGCAGCGCACGTGCCATCTGGTTGGACGCGAGTACGTCCAGTCGCCGCCCCAGCACAAGGGCGGGGGTGTGCTCGAGGATCCGGAGCAGGTCGCGCAGCCCCGGGCGGACCGGCTGCGGACGCGTCGCCGTGCGGCGGGGCCTGCCTGCGGCGGGCTTGGCGAGCTGGAACAGATGGGCACGTTCGACGGGATCGAGGCGTAGCGCGCGGGAGATGGCATCCAGCACGGTCTCGGAGACGTTCAGTCGGCGTCCGCGTTCCAGGCGTACGTAGTAGTCGACGCTCACGCCCGCCAGTTGCGCGACCTCTTCGCGGCGCAGTCCTGGCACTCGCCGGGAGCCGCCGTCGTCGGACAGGCCCGCCTGGCGCGGGGTGATTCGTGCCCGCCGAGAGCGGAGGAACTCACCGAGAGCTGTGTTGCGGTCCATGCCGTTCACGATAGGGCCCAAGCTCGCCCCGACGGCTCGGGAAAGGGGGACTGGCAGACCCCCGGTCCGGCTGTCCCCGGGTCGAAGCGGAACCCCCGGAAGGCGATCAGCAGCCGATTTCGGTGCTGAAGTTGAACGTGTCGAGACCGACCGGGGCCCAACCTCCCCGGTCGGCCTCTGTTCGCATCCACGAAGGGAACTCCTGTGTCGGACACCAAGACATTCCTGATCACCGGCGTCAGCACCGGCCTGGGCCGCGCACTCGCGCGGGCGGCGCTGGCCGCGGGCCACCGGGTGGTGGGCACGGTGCGCACCCCCGCCGACGCGCGGGCCTTTGAGGCGCTCGCCGGCGACGCGCACGCCTGCATCCTGGACGTGACCGACCATGACGCGGTGGACAGGGTCGTGGACGAGACCGAGCGCGACCTGGGCCCGGTCGACGTACTCGTCGCCAACGCCGGGTACGGCCATGACGGCCTCTTCGAGGAGTCGTCGATGGATGACCTTCGCCGTCAGTTCGAGGTGAACGTCTACGGAACCGTGGCGGTGATCAAGGCCGTGCTGCCGCACATGCGGGAGCGCCGTGCGGGCCACATCATCGCCGTCACCTCGATGGGCGGACTGATCACCATGCCGGGCCTCAGCTTCTACCACGGCAGCAAGTTCGCGGTGGAGGGCATCCTCGAAACGCTCGGCAAGGAGGTCGCCGATTTCGGCATCCATGTCACCGCTGTCGAACCGGGCAGTTTCCGGACCGACTGGGCCGGCCGGTCGATGATCCGCGCACCCCGTGCGATCGCCGACTACGACGAGCTGTTCGAGCCGCTGCGCGCCCGGCGCATCCGCGGCAGCGGGCACCAGCCGGGCGACCCGGACAAGGCCGCGGCCGCGGTGCTGCGCATCGTGGCGGCCGACCAGCCGCCGACGCGCCTGCTGCTCGGCACCGACGCGCTTCGGCTCGTCCAGGCCGGACGCGACGCCTTCGAGCGCGACATGCAGGCATGGGCCGAGCTGTCGGCCTCCACCGACTTCGACGACGTCAGCCGGTCCGCCTGACGTCACTCGCCTTCGAGCCCCCAGTGCGGGGCCTCGACGGCAGTCGTCATCACCAAGCCGGACCGCTCTTGGCCCACCACAGCCGGACCTGCTCGTAGCCGTTCAGATCGTCGTGACGCCCGCCAGTGCCACCACGACCAGTGTGAGCAAGCCGCAGGCAGGAAGGTGGTGTCCTGCGCGTCGGCGTGGTTCCCAACGGCCAGGCCGGCGGCTTCCCGTGGCGCAGCAGCCGCACCATGCCCCTGGTGATGAGGAACGGGGATGAGAGTTCCCAGTGGAGGGACGCAGCGGGGCGGCGGCCGACCGCCGCGGCGTGCCTGGTCGGCCTCGTCCGGGATGACCCGATGGGGACGGATACGCGGCCGCCCCGACCCGAGGCGGGGCGGGGCGCGCGGACCCTTTCCAGTACGCGAGGACACCACCCTCAAACAAAAACAAAGGGTCCGCCAGCTCACCGCCGATATCAGCACGCTCGACGAGTGGCTCAAGGCCGCCCGCTCCAACCTGCGCTTCCAGGACGCCGCATGATCGACCTCGAAGCACAGATCGCTGATCCTGGATCCACCACGTGACCCTGCCAGGCTGGGGACCCGCGGTTGTCAGTGCTGCGGGTCATACTCGTGCTGCGGCGCCGTCCGGGTACCGCATCACGAGGGAGCGACATGACTGAGGTGCTGGTTTTCCACCACGGGTACGGACTGACGGCTGGCGTCCGCGAGTTCGCCGAGCAGCTGCGACGGGCCGGACACACCGTCCATGCTCCCGACCTGTTCGAGGGGCAGGTATTCGACACTCTCGAGGAGGGCATCGACTACGTCGAGAGGATCGGGTTCGGCACGGTCATCGCGCGCGGAACCGCCGTCGCCGAGGCGCTACCCGCGGAGCTCGTCTACCTCGGGTTCTCACTCGGGGTCCTGCCGGCGCAGAAGCTGGCCCAGACCCGCCCGGGCGCGAAGGGCGCGTTGTTGCTCGAGGCATGCGTCCCGGTCTCGGAGTTCGGCGCTGCCTGGCCCACGGATGTCCCGGTCCAGGTCCACGGCATGGACGCAGACCCGTTCTTTTCCGGCGAGGGCGATGTGGACGCGGCCCGCGCGCTCGTCGATACGGCGGCGGATGCTGAGCTGTTCCTCTACTCCGGCGACAGGCATCTGTTCACCGACAGCAGCCTGCCGTCGCACGACAAGCACGCCGCAACGCAGGCCACCCACCGGGTGCTCGGCTTCCTCGACCACATCAAATAGCCAACCGAAGCGGGATCAATGACCTGAGCATGTCCCCTGCCCGTCCCACGGCACCACCATGACGAGCGATACGGCAACGGCCTCAACTCGCCGTCGCGGACGTGTAGTCTACGAATCGTCCCAGTTCAGAGCCGGTACGCGAGCTCCTGCGGTCGGTAAAGTGCACTGGCATCTATGCACTCATGGCGAGGTGTGCGTTCCGGCGATGGCGCCCCAGCCGGTGATCTCGGCCTGGCCGGGCGCACGTCGGTGCGGGATCAGACAGCCGGTACCCCCGTAGGCGCCGTCGGCCAGGACGAACGCGTCGCCGCCCGCCTGGTCGATCCGGGACCCGGTATACGCCTGGCAGTCGTTGCGGCTGTGCGGTAGCGGCCGGCCAAGGACCCGCGGCACGGCGTCTCTCCTTGTCCCCTCGAAGTGCATCTGTCAGACAGCGAGCCGCTGACCTGGAGGACAGCGACGTTGATGGAGAACGCCGGCCCGTGCTGTCCTCAACTGACTTGGCTTTCACGGAACCGTGCTGACGGGCTGACAGCTGGCTCAACCGTCTTGTTCTTCAGGGAAGCTGCCCATGGTCTCCCTCAGACGACACCGTGCCGCATCCAGACGCTCCGCGTAGTCAGCAGCGAAGATCCCGGGAAGTGCCGTGTCCAATGTCCCCGCGAGTTTGTGGATCGGAGCCCACACGGCTGGGTCGTCGACCAGACGACTGAGATCGGTCATCTGAACTCGCTGCAGCCAGTCCGAGAGGACGAGGGCTTCGTCGGAGTGAGCTTGATGGTGATCTGAGTGTCGTCCACGAGTCGAACTTAGCCCGGCGCTTGACGGAAGTCTCGTTCGAGGTAGGGGCAGAAGGGGACGCCGGGCGGGCGGCGGCTCAGACGACCAGGACCCGGCGCCCCCGTGTGTGGCCGGCGCGGCTGTCGGCGTGCGCCGCCGCTGCCTCGGTGAGTGGGTACGACTTCTCGACCGGGATGTGGAGCCTGCCCCGGGCGATGAGGTCGACGGCCTCGGCGAGCGCGTCCGGCACGCTCCCGGCCACACCGGAGAACCGGACGCCCAGCTGCGGCGCACCGAGGTCGGCGATGGAGACGACCTTGCGCGAGTCCCCGGTCAGCTCGACGAGTTCGCGGATCACGCCCGAGCCGGCCAGGTCGAGGGCCGCGTCGACCCGGCCCAGGTGCCGCACCCGTTCGACCCAGCCCTCGCCGTAGGTCGTGGCGAGGGCGCCCAGGCCGCGCAGGTAGTCCTGGTTCGCGGCCCCGGCCGTGCCGATCACCGTGATGCCGCGCTCGCGGGCGATCTGCAGCACCGCCGACCCCACGCCGCCGGACGCGCCGCTGACCAGCAGCGTCTGCCCGGGCCGCACGCCGACCTCGCGGATGATGCGCAGTGCGGTCTCCACCACCGACGGGTACCCGGCCGCTTCCTCGAAGGCCAGCCCCTCGGGCATCCGGGCCCAGGCCGACAGCACGGCGAATTCGGCGTATGTGTCGGTGCCTTCGCCGAACACGCGGTCGCCGACCTCGACCCCTTCGACGCCCTCGCCGACCTCATCCACCACCCCGGCGGCGTCCAGCCCGACCCCAGCGGGCAGCTCGACCGGATGGGCTCCCAGGACTTGCCCCTCCCGAATCCTCCAGTCGACGGGGTTGACGCCCGCCGCCCGTACGGCGATGCGTATCCGACCGGGGCCCGCGTGGGGCTCCTCGGCTTCCACCAGTTGCAGGACCTCGGGACCGCCGAACTCGGCGAAACTGATTTTCCTCATGCGGTCGAAGATAACCCTAGCCGTTAGTCTTTAACAACGGTTAGGGATTCATACCTGGTAGTGTCAGGGCATGACCGAGCCGCCCGGACGCCGCGAACGCAAGAAGGCCGCGACCCGTCAGAAGATCGCTGACACCGCGCTGCGGCTCTTCCTGGAGCGCGGGTACGACACCGTGGGTATCCGTGACGTGGCGGCCGAGGCCGACGTGGCCGTCACCACCGTCTTCGCCCACTTCGCCTCGAAAGAGGCCCTGGTGTTCGAGCGTGACCAGGACTTCGAGCAGCGCCTCACGCGGGCGGTCACCGACCGGCCCCCGCACGAGCCGCTCATCCCGGCGCTGCACCGCGAGGTCCAGGCCCTGGTACGGCACTGCACGGCGGAGGGCAGCGCCCCCGTCCGGCGCATGATCGAGGGATCACCCGCCCTGCGGGAGTACGAGGAGTCGATGAGCCTGCGTCACGCGCACGCGCTGGCAGCGGCCCTGGCCGCCGATCCCCACCTGTCCCGGAGCGCGACGGCCTGCCGGGCGACCGCGCGGTTCGTCATCGACGCCTACGCGCTGGCCTGCCGGGCGGACGATCCCGGGGCCACGGTGGACGAGGTCTTCCGGATGATCAAGGCGGCCTGGGAAGCCACCGAGTCCTGAGCCGGGGCGCCGGCCCGCTGCGCCCGGGGCTGGGGCTCGACACATGCGGGTTGCCTGGGCGGCCCGTAACGGACCTGTCCGCGCGGTCATGTGACTGCCGCCTGGCCCAGGCACTGTCCGATGGGTCGTGTGACCTGCTCGCGCCGGCGTCGTTCCGGCCGGTGTGGGGCGGGGTGGTCTGTCGGATCAGGCGTGGACTCGGCTGGAGCCGCACTTGCCGAAGAACGTAGGGCGAGGAAGAACGTAGGACGAGGCGGGCGTTGGAAAAGTCATCGCAGGGTGATCAACGGCATTCTCTTCCGGTAGCGGACCGGTGTCCCGTGGCGTGATCCGCCGGCTCGGTCCGCTCATTTTTCGTTGCCGCTTGTGCCTGGCGATGCTGGAGTGAGCGGATGGATCAGGACACAGTGCTGGCGGTCTTCGATCGCGAGATGCGACAGGGCGTCCGGGCCGATGGGCCCGGAGCCCGGGTAGAGCGGGTGGGCGGCGTCGTACGCCATGTCGGCGCAGACGCCGACGGCTGGAACGGAATCGTCTGGTCGGACCTGGACGAAGCCACTGCGGACGCCGCGGTCGCGGAACAGGTGGAGTACTTCACCTCACTCGGGCGCGGGTTCGAGTGGAAGCTGTACGGGTACGACCGGCCGGCCGACCTACCCGGACGGCTGCGGGCAGCGGGTTTTGAACCCGAGCCCGAGGAGACGCTGATGGTCGCCGACATCAAAGACCTGCCCACGAGCGTCGAACTACCCGAGGGTGTTCGCCTGCTCCCGGTGACCGATGCCGCCGGGGTCGAGCTCGCGGTGGCCGCGCAGGAGCGGGCGTTCGGCGAAGCGCGGCCGTACCACCGGCAGCTGTTGCTCGGCCAGTTGGCCGCTGGCTTGCCTCTCGCGGTCGTCGCCATGGCCGGTGACGTGCCGGTGAGCGCCGCACGGATGGAGCTGCACCCGGGTACGTCCTTCGCGAGCCTGTGGGGCGGGGGCACAGTGCCGGAGTGGCGCGGCCGGGGCGTCTACCGGGCCCTGGTCGCCTTCCGCACCCGCATCGCAGCCGAACACGGCTACCGCTACCTCCAGGTCGACGCTTCCGACCAGAGCCGTCCGATCCTCCGACGCCTCGGGTTCGTACCGCTGGCCACCACCACCCCGTACGTTCGCTGACCCCACCCAGAACGCGGCATCGACCGACCGGGCTCAGCGCCACGAGGACGACTTCACCGCCCTCCTCTCCCAGGCCGACGCCGAAGGCGTTCTGGACCGGGTCGTGGCGGTCGACTCCACCATCGTCCGTGCCCACCAGCTCGCCGGCCGGGGCCCGTCAAAAGGGGCCCCGGCCGGCGAGCCGGACGACCATGCGTCGGTAGTCCTGGCCGACAAGGCGTACTCGTCTCGGGCGATCCGCCGCCAACTACGGCAGCGCGGGATCAGCGCGGTCATTCCGTAGCCCGTTGACCAGGCTGCCCACCGCAAACGCCTCGGCTGCCGCGGCGGCAGGCCACCGGCCTTCGACCACGACGCCTACAAGCAACGCAACACGGTCGAGCGGCGTGGAGTGCTGCTGCAGGTAGGCGCGGCCTACCAATGTCGGCATGTTGGCCTTCAACGGCGTCTCACCCATCGCGGCTGAGGTGCTCAGGTAGTGCACAGGCCCCGGCGAGGCTGAACCAGTGGCACAGCAGGAAGCTCAGCAGGGGCCTTCCGGAAGAGGTGCCCAACGACGCTCCGGAAGAGCTGAACGGGCTCCCACAGCGGCGTCCCGTCCGTCTCCGCCGGGTGCTGGTCTTCAGGTACTCGCTCCGCTTTCGCGCGGTCAGCGACTGGAGCGTGTCACTGCCGCCGCGCCGCTGAGTACGTCGGTCTGGCGCACCGCGTTCCGGTACTCCCCGGTGCGGCTGGCGAGGATGAGATGACTGTGTTCGTCCAGGCTCTTGTTGAGCGTCCGCAGGGCCGCGGCCCGCCGCTCGGCAGGCATTTCGTCGAGCCTTTCGAGGAGCAGCAGGAGTTCGCGGGTCCCCATCTCCTCGGTCAGTCGGTGACGACAGTTCGGGGTGCTCGGTGGCGAGCCGCTGCGCGTCCACGATCCCTGACCGGTCGACCCGCCTCACGCCGGTGGTCGGAGCGGAGCCGGTGCTCTGCAACCGGGTGAGGCGGGTCCGAGGTGCCTGGATCGTTCGCGGGTGGTGTTGGTCAGAGCTTGCGGCACAGCAGGGCGTCGGGTGTCCCGCCCTTGGCCCACGCGTTGGTGAAGGCGATTCCAGCCGCGAACTCGTCGGTTCGGCACTGGCCCTTGTAGGTGCCGTACGCGAACTCGCCGCCCTGGTCCCCGGCCGGGCGGTCGTCGCTTCGGTCGAACCAGACGGTCCGGCCGTTCGTGCTGAGTGCACTGCTCGCCTTGGCGCACAGTACGCCCGAGACCGCTTGGCCGCGTACGCTGTAGCCGATCATGAACTGGTCGAGCCCGCATTGGTACTTGGTGTAGCCACGCGCCCAGTCTCCCTGCTGGACATGGCGTTCGTCGTGCACGACGCTCAGCACCGGGTCGGGCCCGGCGAGCCCGGCGGCTCCGGCGTCGGTACACAGGCCACGCCCGTCACGGTGTGCCAGGCCGATGAGGCGCTGTCCGTCGGGGCAGACCCCCTTGCGTGCTCCCGGGTCCCAGTCACCTTGCTTGCGTACCCGCGTCGACTGGACCGCGTCGGCGTGGTCGAGGTTCAGCATGTCCCAGGTGTCGGAGTCGGCGATCTGCCCCGTCTTCTGGGGCGCGGCCACCAGACGCTTCCAGTCGGCCGTGCGCCAGTCACCGCCGTCCAGGATGCCGGAACGCCGTCCGGCGGTGTCAAAGTTGATCAGCGGCCAGGTTCCGTGGCCGGTCCATCCGATCAGGGGCCAGAAGGCGAAGTCGGTGTCCTGGTTGATCAGGTAGTCGACGAAGTTACCGAACCAGGCTCGGGCCTGCGGGTTCGTCTCATCCCTGCCGATACCGAACTCGCTGATCCATAGAGGCGCGGTGTAGTGGCGTCCGGCCCCGGTGACGAAGAACGCCTGGCGCTGCAGGGTCGCGAAGAGATCGTCGCGGGAGAGTTCCTGGTAGCGCGGGTCGTGGGTTTCGCCCATTCCGGTCGCGCCGGTGTGGTTCGGGCCAGTGTAGCCGTAGAAATGCGCCGAGTACACCAGCTTGTTCGAGGTGACGAGGGTGTGCGACACGGTGCGTACCGGTTCGAGCGTCGGCCGCCAGTGGAAGAGTCCGTCGGCCGGGATTCCTTGCCAGTTGATTCCCTCGACGACCACCAGCAGATCGGGATTGGCCTCGGTGAGCAGACGGTCGCCGAGGTGCTGGGAGGCGGCCCACCAGTCGTGGCTGTCGCCCCAGTTCCAGTTGGCGTCGTCGGTGACGGTCCGGCGGACCTCGTTGTAGAGGTCGGCTCCGACGACGCGCTTGTTGTCCTTGTAGCGGCGGGCGAGCGAGAGCCAGTCGTCCTCCCATTGAGCGGTGGACTGGCTGGTGTTCCAGCGTTCATTGCCGTCCAGACCGCAGCAGAAACGCGACGTGTTGGTGTGGTTGTTGAGCACCACCGCGAAGCCTTCCGCGGTGGTGGCGGTGACCACTGCGTCGAGGACCTGGAGCGGGGTCTTGCCGCGCAGTTGAGGGTTGGCTGCGACCGAGGAGTCCGGGACGGGCCGCTTGTCGTGCAGCATCTCGTTCGAGAACGGCAGCCGGATGCTGTTGATGCCCAGTTCGTGGAATCCGGCGAGGATCTTCGGTATCGGAGCGCGGTCCAGTCCGAGCGGCATCTGGTCGGACTTCTCGCCGTCGTGGTGGTTCGCCGGGTCGGCGATGTCTCCGGATCCGTTCCAGGAGCCCTGGGCGCCATGCCAGTTGGCCGACTTGAGCTTGAAACGATTGCCGTCGGCGTCGACGATGTAGCGGCCCCGGGTACTGAGCGGCGGACGCCACGAATCAATGAGGGCTTTCGGCTCGCCGACCGCCGGGGGTGCGGGGTGCGGGGCCGTCGACGCGGCTGCTCCGGGCGCGCCGAGTGCTCCGAGTAACAGCGCCCCGACGATCATCGCCGGCAGCAGAGGTCTTCTCATAGGGTCCCTCCGAGTTCGTGGGCCGGAGCGTGGGCACGGAGTCGCCGAACGCCGCGGCCGATGGGCAGCTACGCCTCATGCTCTCGCAGTGTTCGGATGGGGTTCGTGGTCGCGGGCGAGTCGGCGGTGCATCGTGATCCATCCAGGGCTCGTTCCACCACCCCTCGCGTGGGCAGGACGGAGAAGCCTTTGACCTGGGAATTGGCTCCGTACCCGACGGCACGGATCGACTCGTGGAGACGTAAAGGCCGTACTGGGCCCGTAAGTTCCCGGACGCCGGCCGAGGCTTCGAGATGCGGACGTGCCTGGTCGGAGCCACAGTGGAGGTGACACCAAGTGACTGAAGCTTGAACGGGCAACCAGGACCGCACCGATTCGGAGGTCTCCGATCCGGTCGGCCCCCACTCCGGCTGAACTCCGAGCCGGACGGACTCCCGCTTCCCCTTCGGCCGCTCAGGGGGGACACTCCCGCGCTGGAGACTTACATGGCAAGGCTTCGCACAGCGCTCACGCTTCCCAACAGCAAGAGCTATCTCTTCTTCGATGACGACACGTACCACCGCTACGACGCGGTCACCGGTGTCCGTGAGCAGACCAATCTCGGCGTGCCGGACAACTGGTCCGGCCTCGCCCACAGCCCGGACGCCTTCTTCTGGTGGGGCGCCGGGAAGGCCTACGCTTTCACCGGCGCCACGTATGTCCGCTATGACGAGCGGGCCGACCACGTCGACCCCGATTACCTGCCGCCCAACCCACCGTTCCTCCTTGCGGGGAACTGGACGGGTCTGCCCGCCGGGTGGGAGAGCGGCATCGACACGGCCATCAATCTGGGCAACGGCAAGATCTACCTCTTCAAGGAAGACTCTTACGTCCGCTACGACATCACGGCCGACCGGGTCGACCCCGACTACCCGTTGCTCATCGACGGCCACTGGCCGGGGCTCTTCCCGCTTAATCTGGCGGCGGCCCTGTACCCGGGCGGGCAGTTCGCCTACTTCTTCCGGGGCGACCGTTACCAGCGTTACGACCTCGACGCCGACGCGGTCGACTTCGAGGACGCCCTCGCCAACCTGAGCTTCTCTCCGGCGCCCCCGGGCGGTGTCGCACCGGCTCGCCTGCTCACTCCGGATCAGGCGAACAAGCAGACCCTCGACCTCATCGCGCGCGGCAAACTCACGCTCAAGGGCGGCTCGACCACCCCGGCCGTCGACCAGCGCCTGGCCGTCCAGCCACCGGTCATCGACGGCATCGGCTACGTCAACGCCCTCAATCCGGGCGCGGGGTTCTTCGACAACGTCGATCAGCGCATGCTGATCGCGCTGTACCGGCTGACCAGGTGGATCAATGCATCGCACCCGAACGTGAGCGAACTGCGGCACCTCGGAATCGGGCACGGCAACGGCCCCGCCAACGACTGTCACAACCAGGGTCGTGCCCTCGATCTGTCCGGCATCTCAGGATCGCTTGACGATTCGCCGTTCAACAAGTCAATCAAAACGGACTGGGGTGACCTACCGGCGACCCCGGGGAGCAACGTGCGGATCTCACCGTCCGGCGACGCGTTGACATTTCAACTGTTCTCGACCGCCTTCCGTTTCGGCACCTACGAATGTGAAGGAAACGGGATCGGAGCCGGCAACAAGTGGCCCATGCCGGATCTGGGCGGGAGCGGGTTCGTCATCTACCCGGACTACGGGGGCGACCCGACGCTGCGGCAGGCCCATCAGGACCACATCCATATGCAGGTCGGAAAGACCCGGGCATGATCCCCCATGACTGAGGTGAGTGGTGTGGGGAGGGGGCTCCAGGGTCCGTCTTCCAACGGACGATGATCTTTGAAGACGGGCCCTTGGTTGCCCCCTGAGCGCTGCACCCGGCCAGCTGAGCGCGTGGAGCGGTTGGCCGGAGTGGAGCGTCACCGATTTGGTGCCATGCGCGGGCTCGCCCGTGCGGTGGCCGACGGCTCGGCGTACGGGACGCGTGGTGCGGCGCGTCCCGTACGATGCAGCAGTGCCTGATGGCTCGTCAGAAGTCATACGGCTTCTTGGTGTTCCAGTTCAGAACGTCGGCCTCGTTCCAGCTGAACTGCGGCTTGTCGCCCTTGAGGGCGACGGAGTAGAAGGAGCCGTTGTGTCCGTCCGCGCCGCGCAGGGCGAGGGCGAAGGACTGCGCCGTGTGGTGCTTCGAGCCGTAGTCGAAGAGGTTCACCGCGCTGTAGGCCGTGCCGCCGGGCCGGAGCGTGATGTGCTGGGTGCCGCCGGTGTTGTCCTTCGTCGAGTGCGGCAATGCGGTGCCATCGACGTCGCCGAGCTTCACGGCCGGGTACGAGGTGACCCAGCACGGCTTTGTGCCCTTGTTCGAGGCGGTGACCAGCAGGTGGTCGCCCTGCTGGCCGGCGAACCGGTGCACCGCCGTGAGCAGCATCTCATCGCCGCGGCACTGCTGAGCGCCGGCCGTTGCGCCCTTGCTCGCACCCTTGTTCGTTCCGCCTGCGGCGGTCGTCGAGCGTGCGCCCTCCTTGCCGTCACTGCCGCTGTTGGCCTGCTCCGCACCGCCCTTACCGTCCCCGTTGGACGCGGACCGGCTCTGCCCGGTACCGGCGGCGCTCTGGCTGCCTGCCGCCTTCGAGCCGCCGTCGGCGCCGCCGCAGGCGGTCAGACCCAGCGCCAGCGCGGCGGTGACGGCGGCCAGGGTGGCGGTACGGATGCGAGAAGTACGCATGATCGGGTTCCCCCTGTGCTTCGTGCGGGAGTCTTCTTGGCCGTTCCCGCGGTGTGACCACCACCTTTCCCGGCGCCACCAACGTTCCACCAACGCCTCACTCACGTCCCGCAAACAAGCCGCGCGCGAGCTGGTGAGGCCGAGTGGCGGGAGGCCGAGGTGCTCTGCCTGATCGGAGGGTGTCTACCGGGTGCGAGGCGATCGGAGCCGGGGCCTGAGCGTCGCGCGGGTCTGACTGATCGTTCCGGGAGGAGTTCCTGACGGCGAGGCTTCGGTCGGTGGGGGAGTGGGCGGATGACTTGGGGTGGCCGGCCGCACTTCGAGGGGGATCGCGAGGTCGGTTCCCGAGGCGGTCTGGTAGACGTGGATGGTGTACCTGCCTGCAGCGGTGTCCTTCGGGATGGCGGCGGTGAACTCGATGGAACCGTCGTCTGCTGCGGTAGTCGCGTTGGCGAACAGCGTGGAGCGGTATTGCACGGTGCGGTGCGGTGCGAAGCCGGTGCCGGTCACCGTGACCGTCCCACCGGGCGTGGCCGGGTCGGGGCTGGCGTGCGCGCTGACAGGGCCGCTCTGCTTCTCTTTCTCGTACCGGAGCTCGGCATGGGCCTGGCGGCCGGACGCGGTGCCCACAGCGGTGACGCGATAGGTGCCACCGGGTTCCGCGAGCCCCCACCCCTCTCCCACGCGGCCGACCGCGACTCCTGAGCTGTTCGCCCGCTCGTGGGCGTAGCTGCCGCTGTGCCCCCAGGGACCCAGGTAGATATCGACGGTTTCCCCCGGCTGGAAGCCGGAAGCCGTGGCTGTGGTGGGCTGGCCGGCTTTGAGGGTGGAGGGGTTGAGGGTCAGCCGGGGTGTGGTGTGAGGCGTGGTGACGTCGGCCGGGAGGACCCGCAACGCCGCCGATGCCTTCCGGCCGGAACGTGTCCCCTGCGCCCGGAGGGTGTAGGAACCCGGCTTGCCCGGCTGGTGGAACCGGGCCGCGACTTCCCCGGACCGTCCCGCGGTGAACGTTCCGATGCTGCCACTCGTCGGGCCGGTCCAGGTGAGCACAACCGGCTCGCCCGGCTCCATCCCGCCTGCCTTCGCCATGCCGGTGCCGCCCGCCTTCAACGTCGAAGGGGACAAACGGAGCCACGCGGCGGGACTGGACGGCGACGTCGCCGTCGGGGAGGGGACGTCGACGTGCTGGACCTCTGGGGACTCGGGCAGGGCAAGCTTGTTGAGGGTTGCGGTGAGCTCCGCCGGTGTGGAGACGTACCGGACCTTGGGGGCCTTCGTGGCCTCGGCCAGTTGGGCGAGCGGCTGCCGCTCCTTCCGTGGGACCTTGTAGCCGACAAACCGGAAGTCCAGCTGCACCGCGCTGTCCTTGGCCCGCCGGCCGACTGCCTCCTTGAGCGCGGATTGATCCGCCGTGCAGGCGTCGATGCCGTGCGAGGTCACCACGATGATCCGGTTCCGCTTCTTCCCGCGGAACGGGTAGTAGCCGGAGAAGTCGTCGATCCCGGCGAGGAGTCCGCTCTCCAGGGTGGGCTTCCCGGACGCCGACAGTGCGTGCACGGACGTGTTGATCTTCTGT
Source organism: Streptomyces sp. NPDC048197 (assembly GCF_043202395.1). Taxonomy (NCBI): domain Bacteria; kingdom Bacillati; phylum Actinomycetota; class Actinomycetes; order Kitasatosporales; family Streptomycetaceae; genus Streptomyces; species Streptomyces sp. NPDC048197. The sequence goes on along the minus strand of NZ_JBIDAJ010000044.1, from coordinate 40,820 downwards.
GCATGCCCCGTGCCCGGCTCTACGACCGTCGCGGTGTTCCCCTGGTCGCCGCAGCTGCCGCCGAAGCGGCGCAAGGACAGGGAGTCTTCGTCGGCGGAGTTCTGCGCGGCCGAGCCGACGGCGTCCGCGGTATCGGGAAGGTCCGTGTCGTTCTTGGTCAGTGAGGTGTCGACGAGGAAGGCGGTCCGGTAGTCCGGGACGGTCCGGAGGACCAGGAAGACGGCGACGCCGGTCAGCAGCGTGACAACGGCACCCCCGATCAGCAGCACGCGAGGCCACCGCCTGCGCCCCGGGAGGAAGCTGCCCCTCATGAGGGCTCGGCCAGCTTTCCGCGAAGGGCGGCGAGGAGCTTGTTCATGCCGTTCACCTCGTCGTTGTAGTGTGCGGCGGCCCGCTGGAACACTTTCCTCCGCGGTTCCAGCGGCGTGCCGGCCCGCGCGGTTTGGAGCAGCTGGGAGGCGGCGTCAACGACCTGCTTCTGTTTCTCCCGCAGCCGGACCGCCCTGTCGCGCACGTTCCGGGCATCCGCGCTCTTGGTCCGGCCGGTCAGGTCGTCGAACTCCGGGCCGGTGCCGTTGACCGCTTGCCGAGCCTGCCGCAGAGTGCTGTCGGCGGCGTCCAGACGACCGTCCTCGGTCGCCCGGACGGCCGTGTTGACCTGCGTGACTGTGGCGTTGAGCGTGCTGACGATCCGCTGGGCTCCCTTGAGGACCGGTTCCACGTTGGAGAACCCGTCGAGGGTCCTGGCGAGGTCGGGCGCGTTCTTCACGTACACCGGCGGCGGCGCTTCGGCGGCCGTGGCCATCCGGTCCAGCGTGCGGTGCTGCCCCTCCGGTACCTGATAACCGATCACCCGGAATTGCAGGGACAGTCCGGCCGCACCGACCCGCTCGCGAATCTCCTTCTCGACGAAGGAGACGTCGTCCTCGCAGGCGTCGACACCGTGCCGGGTCACCACAATGATCCGGTTGACCTGGCGGGCCTTGCGATCGAACGGCTGGGAGAAGTCCTCGACGGCCTGGACGATTCCGCGCACCAGCGTCGGCTTGCCGTCCGCCCGGACCCGGCCCGCTGCCTCGGTGATCTTCTGCTGATTGCCGACGTCGAAGCCGACCACCTGCGATGTGTTGTCGGAGGCACCGCACTGGCCGCCGAAGGTGCGCAGGGCGAGCGCGTCATGATCGCCCGAGTTCCCGACCGTCTTACGCAGTGACGTGGAGATCGCCGCGATGCCCTTGGGGTCGGGGCCGTTCGCCGTGTCGATCAGGAACTGGGTGCGGTAATTCGGCGCGAGCTTCGGTGAAAGCCAGTCGAAGTAGAGCCAGCCTGCACCGACACCCAGGACGGAGACGAGCAGCACGACCAACGGCATGCGCACGACGGGAGGCAGCTCGACTCTGGTGTCCCCGGTGGTGATGTTGCCGGAGTTGTTGCCGCCGATGAAGACGGACCGCTTGCCGGACCGCCGCCGCTTGCGGAACAGCGGTCTCATCGTGGCGTTTCGTTCCGGGAGTCGCCCGTCGACAGCGGACCGTCGTTGTCGCCGCCGATGGCGATGGCCCGCTCTCCAGAGGCGGTGGGAGCGGCCCCGGGCGTTCCCTGCGACGATGGGGTCGAGTGGCCGGGCGGCCTGAGGTCGGACGGCCTGGGGCCGGATGGAAGATGCACGTCACCGGTGGTGACGGCACCGGTGTTGCTGCCGTGGATGGCCACCGCGCGTGCCCCGGACGCCCGTACGGTCGGCTGCCCGCCAGGACCCGGGGTGGCGCCTGCGCTGCCGGCGTAGCCGTAGCCCCACATGGCCGCCAGTGCGGCCAGCGCCGCTCCCGCCCCGCACGCCACCGTCCACCGCACAGCCGGGTCCTGCATCACCGGCAGCAGCAGCGCCCCGCAGAGCCCCGTGCCCGCCGCGAAAACAACTGCGGTCACAGTGACCGCCACCAGCCACCTACCGAACCGATCCACCGCCCCCCCCGATCCCCCAAATCCGACCGGCGCGCATGTCCCTGTCCACGATGGCATCGATGGGCGCCACCTGTAGGGGTTTTGACTCTTCATCAGAAAATTGCCGAACCGTCGGCCCGCCGGACGGTGGCTAGGCGGCGGTGCCGGAGAAGGAAGGCGTGCGTTGTCGGGCCCGGCAGCACGCGCACCTCCCTGCCCGGTCTGGCCGCCGTCTCCGCTGCCCAAGCGTGCTCCCCGGCGGCGAGCGGTGGATCTTGCGGCCGGTTGCCTGGGCGGCACCACGCAGGCTCTTGCCATCCACCGACACTCCGCGCAGGCCAGTGGCGCCGGCCGCCTTCCGGCGGCGGTCAGCCAGCCGGCGGCCGACTGCTCGTTCCAGTGCGTCGCCGCCGAGGCGGGTCAGCAGTCGGCGCACCGTCGCTTCCGCGGGCACCAGCCGCCCAGGCAGCAGCGGATCACGACGGGTACCGAGGCGTTCGAGCACGCAGGTCGGGGCGTCGGCGATCCACTCACCGACCGCCGGCGGTGAGGTGGCTCCGGTCACTCCGATCAGTTCGGCACACGCGCTCAGCGCGAGCACGGCGGTCAGGTTGTGGCGCACTCCGCGCGGGTCACGCGGTCGGGCACTTCAGCCAGCCGCTCCAGCAGCCCGGGATCTCCTCGGGGCGGGGTTCGGGCTGCTCGCGGAGTTGGTCAAGAGCAGCCGGGACCGGGCATGCTGCGTCGGCGGGCACGAGCTTCCGCTCGGATCACGGGGCGTCGAGAACTCCATGATCTTCGAAGCCCGTGCGCGGGCCGGCCCCAGCTGCGGTGACGCGCAGCGCGCAGCAGCGCGAGCTGCCTGGCTCCCTCGACGAACAGCGCTGCGGGCAGTCGGACAACGCCTGGATCCACACCTAACCGAGTGCCGGAGGCTGCTCGGCCGGACGGCGTCCCCAGGCCGAGATCAGCGGTGCGAGTGTCAGGTCGAGTTCGCCCGCGTCGATGGCCGCCAGATGCGCGTCGATCTCGGCGTCGTCGGCCAGGCCGGCCGCGAGCAGCTCGCCGCGCACATGCCGGATGGTCGCCGCCTCCAGCCGGTCGCAGGCCGGCCCGCCGACCGGGAAAGAGCCCGCCGCGGCGACATCAACCAAGCCGGCCTCACGCAATGCCCGCGGCAGTGTCCGGCCGTAGCGCAGGTCCGCGCCGCGGCGCGCCAGCAGCTCCCGGACCGCGTCGCGCAGCCGGTTGGCCCGCCGCTGCGCAGGCCCGCTGTCGTCCAGGCAAGCCAGGGGCTGCAGAGCGGTATCGGCGTCCTCGATCAGCAGCCAGCCACCGGGCCGTAGCGCTGCCGCCATCGTGGCCAACGCGCGCGCCCGGTCGGGGACATGGACCAGCACGAGCCGGGCGTGCACCAGATCGAATGTCCCTGGCTCCGGGGGCGGATCAGCGGCGATGTCGTGCCGGCGCACCTCGTACCCGTCGCCTGCCTCCAGCCACGACGGGTCGATGTCCGTGGCCAGCACGTGCCCGGTCGGACCGACGGCCGCCGCGAGCGCCTCCGGGATACCGGGGCCACCGGCCCCCACCTCCCAGCAGCGCGAGCCGGCCCGGACCCCCAGTCGATCGAAGTGCCCGCGCGTCACCCCGTCGAACAGCTCGGCCAGCCAAACGAATCGCTCGCCCGCCTCGGCGCGCGCGTTGTCCAGTAGGTACCCGCGGGCGGGAGCGGACTCTGCACCGAGCGCGGTAGTCCCGCCCAGCGGATCCGGTTGGCCGTCGACGTGCGGTGGACGAGGCGAAGAGGTCATGACTACATGATCGACCTTCCCAGGCCACCAGCGCCACGACGACGGGAGAGGGATGCCTCACACGGCCAGCGAACCCGCGTATGCGATCGGTGGCCATCGTGGTACGGACGGCACTCATCAGGTCGTGGTCAGGCACGCTCGGACAATTTCCGTGTTTGACGGAAGTGCCTCGGATCCCACGAACACGGATTCCTCGGCGAGCCGAATGGTGCGCAGGGACCTGACCTTCTTGAGACTGCTCACATCGATACTGACCAGAGCGCTTTCGAACGTGATGGTGTGCAGATTAGGGAAGTACGCCAGCCACTCCCAGGTGGCGTCCGAGTCGGCCTCCACCCACAAGTGGGTGAGGCGGGTCCGGTCGCAGGCAGATTGGAACTCCTCAGGTGTGATCGTGCCCGTTATCCGAATGCGAGAACGGCCACCGAACCGCCGGAGCGCATGCAGTTCCTGCGCATTCGAGACGCAGAAGTAGAGATCTTCCTCTCCGAGGTGAGCAATGACTTCCTCAGCGAATCGATCGCACTCGAAACGACTCCAGACCCTGGCCAGTTCCGAACGGACACGGAGGTCCGAGAGGTCGCGATACTGCGCCAGTACGGAGATCGCGGCGTCGGTGGCAAGACGGGTTGCGCAGAGTACCGTGAAGTAGACCTCGTCGTCGGAGAGCCCCTGCGGTCCGGGGAGCAGGTCCAGAACGACGGGGCCCACATCAGCCAGAGCCCGGGCCTGCTCCGCCGATCGCGGCGGAATCAGCGCCGCGGCCCGCTTCTCCACCTCCCTCCGCACATCCGGGTTCAGTTCTGTCGCATGTTCCAAACAGGCCGCTGCCAACAGGTGGAGACGCCTGCTGTCCTTCTCGGATGTGTCACCTCGTTCTATGAGACCGGTCAGCAGCCGGGTTCGCTCCATGGTCCGAGCGTGGGCAACGGACATCCGGATGACGTCTTCCCATTGATCGAGATGTGCGTGTGCGATGAGGAAGTCGAAGTCAAGACCTTCCACGGCAGCCTTGGCACCCAGGTAGTCCTGAAAAGTGCGGTGAATGAAATCCATCGAGCCCGCACTGGGTTCGCGCAGGAGACCACTTCGGATCAGCAGATGGTGATAGATCTCCTCGGCCGTCCCCTGATCGGCGATCTTCGGCATCGCGGGTAGTGCGTGTTCCAGCAGCTCGATGGCGTCGGCTCGGTCCATCTCGGAACGACCGTTGCGGATCATCCAGTAGGCCAGCTTCTGGATCAGCTGGATGTGATGTTCCTCGCCGATGCGTATGGTGCCCGGCTTGTAGATTCCTCGCTCCCGGTCACGCCGGGACAGCAGCATGGAGAGGGCGGCGTCGTAGACCTCCTTCCGGCCGTCCGGGAGATAGCCACGACGGTCCTGGTGAAGGGCGCAGATCAGCGCGCACATCAGAGGGTTGGTGGCGAGGCGGCCCAGGTCTTGCTTGGCTCGTACAGCTTGCAGGAGATCTGTGGCATAACGATCACCGATGCCCGCGGCCTTGTGCCACCGCCTGATGAACTCGGCGACGTTCTCCCGGCTCATCGGAGCAAGGTCGAGCTCTGCGAAGTCGTCACCGATCAACCAGTCCTGGCGTACGGCCGAAGGTCGAGAGGTCACCAGCCACCGGTTGTGCGGGTAGGCACTGACCAGCTCCTGTAGCCAACGGCGTGCCTCTTGGCGTTCGCTTTCCGGAATTTCGTCGATCCCGTCGATCAGGATCAACCCACGCTTTGACCTCAACACCCTGTCGAACCACCCTGTGGGCTGGAGGCTGGCGATGGGACAGTCGACCGCGGCCAGGAATCCATCGGGTGTGGGGAGTTTGGCGCCGCCTCGGGTCAGGGTGCGCAGCGGCAGTACAAAGGGCACGAGTCCGTAGAGATAAAGGAGGCGTTCGTCGAGAGCCTTCCGCGCCGTGGATACCGCCAGCCACTGAACGAGCGTCGTCTTCCCTGATCCTGCAACGCCGCGGAGCAACACTCGGTCACGACCGGCCAAGATGTGATCGGCGGGGAGGAGGGTGGGGAGGTCGTGCGTTCTGCCGCCCGCTGCGTCCAAGCTCAGATAGGCCGCGTCGAGCGGCCAATTCTCCGGCGCCTCGGACAGATCGAGTCCAAAAATGGTTAATTTGCCGTGCTTGGCGGCAATGTACTCGGCGTAGCGCTCCTCGAAAGGCCCGTCGGCCGGCGAGGGAGTGCGGGCGATCAGGGAGTCGATTTTCAGGGACAACTCTTCGATCCGACGGCTGTGTTCGATCAGCGTACGGGCCACAAAAGTGGATCTCTGGGTGAAGAAGTGCAGGATATGGAGGCACGCAGTGTCGAGCACGCTCGCATGGAGTGTCACTGCGTCGCTGGATAAACCCAGAGTGGCCGAGGGGCTCTGCGACCGTAAATACCGGGAGAGCGCGAGGTGTCCGAGCTGCACGGCTTGTACATCGTCCATGTCGATGTAGCCCAGCGACCTCAGCGAGTCCGCTACGGCATGTGCCACAGCGCGCTGTTCGTATGCCGGCAGACGTTCCTCGACGCCGGTGGACTGCGCTGCGCGGTTCACCAGTTCTTCGGCAATCTTGTGCAGATCTTCGTCCGACAGGACTCGTTTCTCGCCCTTGAACGAAACGAGCTTCGAGACGCGCAGCGGCTTGTCGACCAAACCAGCACCGGGGCCGTCTGCGACGAAGAGCCTCTTGATCAGCGGCGCTACAACGCTTGAGGCGAGACGAGCGCCAATGGCAGCGGCTTCCATTTACTCCCCGGTTGGTGTGAGGACGGCAGCCAACCGTCGGCCCGGCAGCAGCTTAGGAGATACAGCGATGGGTTGTCCGGGGAACAGCCAAGTGCGGTGATCAGCTTGCCGAACCTGAGGGGCGATGGCCTCGGTGAGCCAGGAGCGCGGGCTGGGGAAACGGCTTTGCGCCCCGTGTGATCGGCGTGGATGCTGGCTCGCCGGAGGTTCTGAAGATGATCAACGTGGTGTTGAGGCTGTCAGCCCGTGACTTGGTGCATGCGGACCTGGCGTCGTGCGGGTGGGCAGGGTCCGATCACCACCTGGCCCGCGTCGCCCAGCAGTTGGAACGTGCCGGGATCGGTGAGGTCGACTACCTCGCGGTCTGCCCTGCAACCAACATCCCGCTGGCGAAGGGCGGCGTCGACTACCGGGTCAAGGAGGGTGCCGGCACGTTGTGGCAGCTGGCGGTCCACCCCGCACTGCGATCGTGTGGGATCGGCACGTTCCTTGTCGAAGCCGCAGAACTGCGGATCAGGAACCGAGGCCTGCGGCAAGCAGAGCTGGCCGTGGAGGAAAACAACCCCCGTGCGCGTGCCCTGTACGAACGACTGGGATATGTCGCGTACGACCGGCGACCGGACTCATGGGACGAGCAAGCCCCTGATGGAACGGTGCGCCGCTACGAAACGATGTGCACGCTCATGCGGAAGGAACTCGCGTAGGCTCCGTCACCCGCCCGGGATCTGCCAGCGGACGCGTCGTCCCTGGTCATGTGGTCATCGGTTCCGGGTGCAGTCCTCCAAGGTCGTCGGCCAGGTGTCGGCGACGGGGGGAGTCTCCGCGTGCCTCATGGGTATCCACGGGGTGTCACAGGTGAATACCGTGTCGACGGAGGGATACGAGGCATTATTCCCACTGTGAAGCAGACGGGCGGGCAGATGCCTACCTGCACCGCCGCGACTGTGCTCAGGCGGCATCGACCGGCGGGACGGTGAGCGACGAGGAGGCGCTGTCGGCGCTGGCCGGGCCGGATGTCACGGTGTCGTGCCCGGTTTGCCGGCCGACGCCGTCCTGAAGGACCGACGCTAATGGTCAGAGCCGGCCCATCCAGTCAGCGAGGATCGAAGTAGGGCCACTCTACTTCCACCTCCCGGGCGAGCCGGCCGCCGCGACGCTGGGCGCCACCTGCCGATGGCGCCGGAGAACGAAACTGATCGGCCGTGCCGGAACGTCTTCGGGGCATGACACGTTCGAACCCCGAACCATCTCCCCATCCGCAGGGCTGGCCCCACTGTGGTCACGGCGCGGCCCCGGCGACCGACCCTGACGGCTGCCATGGCATCCAAGTCCCCACTTTTTCTGCCTGCTTGGCCCACCTTAACGAGTCTGATCGCGCCGCCTACCTGGCCACCCTGTCGCCCGGCGACGCCATCGACCACCGCGGCACCGTCTTCACCGGCGAACTGCTCAGCGAACTGCTTTCCCCTCTGACGGACTCAGGCTCAGGCTTGCCCCGGTTCGGCAACGCCCGGTTCGACCGAGCAGAGTTCGGGGGCGACGCAGCCTTCGACGGGGCACAGTTCGCCGGCACTGTGTCGTTTGATGGCGCGGAGTTCGGCAACAGCGCCCAGTTCAACGGTGCCGAGTTCGACGGCGAAGCTCACTTCGAAAGGGTGCACTTCGCCGCCCACTCCTCCTTTGAGCTGGCGCAATTTCACGGCGGTGCATGGTTCGTCGAGGCGAGACTGGGCGGTACTGCCGACTTCGGTGGGGCAAAGTTCTACAACGACGCTTCCTTCGTCGGAGCGAAGTTCCACGACGTTGCCTGGTTCGGTGGGGCTGCGTTCCACGGTGACACCTGGTTCCGTCGCGCGGCGTTCCGCGGCGACGCCGTGTTCTTGAAGGCGGACTTCGAACACGTCTCAGGCATGGGACCGTTGGTGTGCACTGGGACGCTGGACCTGTCGGAGGCAGTTTTCGGAGCCGCCGTGACCATCGAGGTGGCAGCGAACGCCGTGCACTGCCGACGAACGCGGTGGGCGTCGACTGCCGCGCTGCGGCTGCGTTACGCCGCAGTGGATCTGAGCGACGCGGTCCTTGAGCACTCACTGAGTATCGCCGCACGCTCCCGGCCCTTCACCGTGGACGGCGAAGAATTGGTCGAGGTGGACCTGGCCCGGCCTGGCGTTTCGGTCCGATCGCTGCGAGGCGTGGACGCGGCGCACTTGGTGTTGAGCGACATCGACCTCCGCGACTGTCGGTTCGCAGGGACAATCCACCTTGACCAGCTCCGGCTGGAAGGGGTGTACACCCTGGCCGGCGCCCCCGGTGGGCTACGCCGACGCGGGATGCGGCTCAAGCGTTGGACGCCGCGCCGGACGCTGGTCGAAGAGCACCATTGGCGTGCAGCACGGTCCGAAGACCCAGACGGCTGGACCACTCCTGTCGAAGGGGACGAGGTGCTGGGGCCGACCGCCTTGGCGCCTGTGTACCGGCAACTACGCAAGAGCTTCGAAGACGGCAAGCATGAACCGGGAGCAGCCGACTTCTACTACGGCGAAATGGAGATGCGCCGTCACGCCGATGACATCCCCTGGGCCGAGCGGAGTCTGCTCACCGCGTACTGGGCTGTGTCCGGTTATGGACTACGGGCCTCCCGAGCCTTCACGTGGCTGATGGCAGCCATGGCTGCCACCGTGCTGGCGATGATGCTGTGGGGTCTTCCGCAGCACGATCTGAAGCCGACCAATACGGCTACATCGACCGGCTCCGGCCGGTTCGTGATCACCGCTGTCCCATCCGCCCCTATGAACCCCCATGGGGCGTATGGCGAGAGGCTGTCAGTCGAACGGTTCGAGAAGTCCCTGCGTGTGGTGATCAACTCGGTGGTGTTTCGTTCCACGGGTCAAGACCTCACCACCTTCGGCACGTACGCCGAGATGACCTCGCGGCTGAGCGAGCCCGTCCTGCTCGGCCTGGGCCTCCTCGCCATCCGTAACCGAGTCAAACGCTGAGAACCATCCACACCACAGTGATTCGTTCACACGCATCGTTTGCTTCAATTGCCGTCGCAGCCATCGACGTTGATGCGAGGCAGGCGAGCCGATGCGCGAGGGGCCCTGGCTGCCGCACGTACTGATGACGGTTCCGAGGACACCTGTTTGTCCCGGGACATTGCTCTTACTTGAACGTTGACTGATGTGCTGTCAGGGTCGCGACGCGAGGAACGGTATGGCGATCGAGCTGCCCGAACAGGTGGTGTCGTTCCTCCAGTTCATCGGGGTGAACCAGCCGAACATTGACGAGGACAAGGTCCGCGAATTCGCCTCTCACGTGCGGGACTTCGCGCAGAATGTGGATGACACCCACACGGACTCCACGGCCACGGTCAAGCAGTTGCAGGACGTGTACCAGGGTGCGTCGTACGAGGCGCTGCTGGCCAAGTGGGGCCAGATGTCCGACAGCCATATGACGGAGCTGGTCAACGCCTGTCATGTGGTGGCCGACGCACTGGACATCGCGGCGGACACGATCGTGGCGATGAAGCTGGAGGCGATCGCCGAACTCACCGTGCTGGCCATTACGTTCATCGCCGACCAGGCCGCCCCGGTCGCCACCCTCGGCATCGCGGAGGCGGCCGAAGCTCTGGTGATCGAGGCAGCCGAGAAACTGGGGAAACGCTGAGTTGGGACGAAGAGGTGGGTGCTGATGCCGGATGACAGGCGGCGGATTCAGACGGCGGTGTCGCCGCGTCGGCCGGAGTTGACTGCCGGCGGCGCGCTTGCCCGGGCCCGCAGAACACGCGCGCCTCACGGCACCAGGCAGCTTCGTTGAGGTTGCCCTGGCGTACGGAGCGCCAGGCTCATCCCGTTGGGGCGTTGGGTCCGTTCCGTAGGGCGATACATCGGCGGCCGTGAGGTCCAGGGGGAGCCGGGCGACGCGGACCGGGTGCCGCCAAGCTCCCCGATCCTCGGCTGTGTCGACCACGATCTCGGCGACCAGCTCGGGCTCGACCAGGAGGACGTCGAGTGGGGTTCGGCACCCCATGAGGTGGTGAACGGACGCCTCCCAGGGGTGGCCCGGCCCGGCCGGCGACAGTTGGTCGGCCGGCTGCCGGGCGGCTTCGGGGCGCAACCGAGTGCTCCGACCGACGGGTCGCTCCAGGCGCTCTTCGTCATGCGGGCACCCCGGCCTCGTCCATGACCGCGACCATCTCACTCTGGGGAAGGGCCGGGTTGGCGCCCGCACTGCAGGCCAGTTCGGGCAGGGCGAGGGCCTCCAGGAGCCGCGGGAGCGGCAGGCGTGGGTCGCCGGCCGCCGCCTGCCGCGTCCAGACGTCCGGGTCGTGGCTGAGCCGCTCGATCAGATCGGGGCCGGCGGCGGGATCGCGGACCGCCAGCTGTCGGTAGATCCCGTTCGGATGATCCGCGTAGCGGGCAGCGAGCCCCTCTCGGGGGAAGCGGGGGTGGCCGGTCGCCATCCAGGCGGAGAACGTCCCGCCGAGCCGTGCGTACACGCTCATCAGGACCTCCTCCGGGGTGTCGGGGTGGTACACGGCCAGGTGGGTTCGCACGAGGTCGTCTGTGTCCTCGGCCAGTAGCCGCAGGAGATCGGGTGGCAGATGGGGGCTGCGGGCCGCGGCGCGGCGCAGCAGTGGATGGCCGGAGGTCACGGCCCGGTGCAGCACGTGCCGGTCGGCGATGCCGGCCGCCACCCAGTCCACGTCACCCCGTGCGTACGGGGCCACTGTGAAGTCGATCGCGGCGCGTCGGGCTTCGGTCAGCTCGGGCCTGAGGGAGACGGCGAGCCGCACCCCTTCGTCGGGGTCGACGGCAAGACGGTCCACAAGGTCGGCCGGCAGGGACGGATTAGCGGCGAGTTCAACCAGGTGGCTGCCCTCGGCGAGGAACCGCTCGGCGTCCGCGCGGTCGAGAAGCCCCCGGCGCAGCGCCTCGGGCAGGGCGGCGGGGTCCTGAAGCAGCGCCGACGTGAGCCCTGCGTCGTCAGGACACGCGCACAGCGCGGCCGATCGCCGTACCTCAGGGTCGGGGTCATCGAGCAGCGTGGCGCGCCCGTCCGCCGCCAGTTCGTCCCAGACACGCAGGGCGGCACGTCGTGCGGCCGGATCGGGATGCCCAACCAGGGAGGCGAGGAAGGACGGCGCCAAGTGGCGCGAGTCCAACAGCGCGGTCCGTACGGACGCTTCGGGGTCTTCGAGGAGGCGCCCGCACACGGCGTCCGGCAGCGGACGGACCTTCGTCCGGTGGTCGTGGGTCCACTCGGGTCCGTGCGCGACGGCGGCCCGCACCTTGGGCGAGGCATCGTCCGCGAGCCGGGCCCGCTGCTCGGGCTCCGCCTGGCCGCTCAACGCGAACTCGACTCGCGCGTCCAGGACCGGGTGGGTGAGAACAGCCGCCACGGCCGATTCAGGCAGCCCCCTCCGGTGGAGAGCTTGGAAGGGAGGGCCGTGGCCCCCGCCGTCGAAGGCGATCAGCCGCAGCAGCAGCGGTGTGGGAAGAGCCGGGTTGGCGGCGACTCCGTCCAGCGCGGAGGAATAGAAGGCGACCATGTCTCAGCTCCCCGCCCCGTTGCTTTGTGCGCAGTCCCAGCGGATGCCTGCACGGCATCGGCCTTTCGGGTCAACACGCCGCCATCCTGCCACGGGCCAGTCTGCCTCCGCACATGATCACCACGCCCCTGCACCATGTCAGGTGCTCATACTGCTCACTGACATTCCTTGCCAGTCAGCAGTCTTGGCCAACCACCAGAGGATCCAAACGAAACTGCCTAGCTAGGCCGTAACGCAGGTGACTTCGGGGTGTCCGGCGCGTTCGCAGTTCCCTGCACGCGACAGCGAACCACCAGCTCGACTGTGCGAATTCCTCGCCTCACGCCACGGTGTCCTTCGACTGGGGTGCGCGTGGGCGGCACTGGGGCAGAACGCCACGCGCCTGCAACGAGAATCGGTCCAGCCGCTTGGCCAGCTGCCGGGCCGATTCCCCGGCGGCGATGCCGCGGGATGTCTCCTGGCGCTCGTTGCCACTCAGATGCCGTGTCGATCGTTCGTACAGCCAGGTCATTGAGCTGTTCGGTGTGGTCAGCGTTTGATGCGGCCGCGTATGGCGAGGGCGGCGAGGGCGAGGAGGGTGGGTTCGAGGAGGCGGGAGGTCAATTCGATGTAGGTGCCTGCGGTGGTGAGGTTCTGTCCGCTGGAGCGGAAGGCGACGGAGTTGACGGCGATGCGGGTGGCTTTCTCCGCGCGGGCCCAGGTGATGCGCTTTGCCCATCCATCGTGCAGGGCGGGGTCGGGGGTCGTGGTGTTGAGGCTGATCCTGCTGCCGCGGAGAGTGCCGGTGGTGGCGGGGTCGGGGTCGTGGGTGGGCAGGCCGAAACCCATGAGCAAGAGGATGGTGAGGGACATGGCGGCCAGCAGCCACCGCACGGCCCAGACCTGCTGGCAGAGCATCGCTTACACCGACGTCCAGTGCGCTCTGGCGGGCGACCCGTTCGGCTGCGGTCACGAGGTCGATGGGGGCTTCGGACAGTCAGACGCGTGAGCGGTGCAGGAATACCTCGCCCAGCAGCCGGTTGCCGGAGGCGTTGGCCTCACCTTTTTCTTGATGGGTTTGATCTTGTACTCACCGGTGCCTATCTGCATCGGCCACCGGTACACCACGACGCCCCCGGGGCATGCCGGGGGCGAGGGGGGCTGTGTCTGGGGTGAGGGGAGAGGCGGCCCCTTCCCTTGGCGCCGGTGAGGGTCGTGCCGGCGTCCGGAATGCGGAGCCAAACCGGTGGACGAGCCCTGGGAGAAGCTGCTTCGATCGGTTTCCAAGGTCGGGACATGGAAGGCACCCACCCTGTGATCACCATCCCCCTGAGCGCGGACGCGCTGGCGGCCACCCGGTTCGCGGTCTCGCCTCTGATGCACGCCGGAGCCGTGCTGCACCCGTGCCGGCCGAACGAGGTGCCCCACGGCTCCTTACCGAGCCGCGAAGTCACCGACGTCCTACAGGAGAAGCGGCTGCACCTGCTTGCCGCGGTACGAAAAGTGGTACACGCCTTCGCTCCGGTCTTCTACGCTCCGGTCTTCCTGACGCCCCCGCCGCCCGCCGGCCGTCCCCCGGATCCGCACGAGGATCTCCACCGCGTCGCCACCGCCCCCAGCCACCTCGTGGCTCGGCAGATCAGCCGACTGCTCGGGGCGGAGCCGCAGCAGACCCCCGCCGCCTCGACCGCGCTGCGCACCTTGCGGGACACCGTGGACCGCGGCGAGCGGAACTTCGCCGACCGACTCGCCTGCGAAATGGACGCGTTCTGGGACGGGCACCTCGCTCGGCAGTGGTCGGCCGTCGCCGCCCACGCGGAGGAGGACATCACCCTGCGGACCAGGCTTCTCGCGGACCACGGCATGGGTAGCGCACTGGAATCGCTGCACGAGGCATTCTGCTACGGCGATGGATCCCTCCGCCTGCTCGACCGGCTCAACGCCGAGGTACCGGGGAGCACACACCTCGTCCTCTTCCCCTCACCTCTGGCACACAACTGGCTGCTCAGCGTCGACCCCCGCGGGGAACGCCCCGTCTATCTCATCTACCCCACACACCCAAAAGCCGCGTCAGCCCGACCGAACACAGAAGCAGAACAGGCGCTGAGCGAGGTAGTTGGCGCCACCCGCTCTGCCCTGCTGGCCGACCTGGACGTGCCGCGCACCACCACCCAGCTAGCCGCACTGCACCACCTGAGCCCCGCGACCGTCTCCTACCACCTGGCCCGACTCCACCGGGCCGGCCTGGTCACCCGTGCCCGGATCCGCAATTGCGTGTACTACCAGCGCAGCAGCGAGCCCTCCGGCACCTTGTAGACAACGCCGCCCTCACGCCACGGTCACCGACCACGCCGTGGCACGCCCCCCGTGCCCGAAAGGGTTTGCACCCAGGCGCAGTTGGACCATTCCCAACTCCCCCTGCATCGCGGTCTTCCAAGTCACCGCCGCGCCTCACGTCTCTCACTGATCATTCGAATCTCCTCGAATCACCTTCTGCCTCGCTGCACCGAGGGCTTGAATCATCGTGCAGCACCGGCCGTACTCCCCACCCTGGGCACGGGCGGACCGGCCAGCACTCGACCAACATCACGTGCATCCCATCCCTATCCGTCACATAGCCGAAGCAGCGGGCCCCGGTGGCCGGTGAATGAACAGTCTGAGGCGTTGCGTCCCACAGTTCATCGCCTGGCCCGCCATCAGGCGCGCCCGCACCGCGGCACCTACGCACACAGAACAGTGGCGCAGGACTCATCACACGGAGGATCTGACATGCGAATGCGTTCGTTCGGCCTTGCCTTGACCACGGGGATCGTGACTTGCGTTGGCGTACTCGGTACCAGTTCAGCGCAAGCGAACAGCAATTCCCCGGCGGAGACAGTCAACGCGAGCAGCGTGGGAACGGCGGCAGACGCCCCTCACACTGCTTCCTCCAAGCAGAGCCTCCCGCACAGCTCCAAGTTCGGGAAGAAGATCTACATCGTCGGGAAGTCCCCAGGCTGTCGCATCATGGCCTTTGTCGGAGCGAACAAGGATCGCGCCTCCGGGTTTTTGAAGGTCACCTGTGAGCACAAGGTGAAGTCCACCATTGCCGGCGCCTTGTCCCTCAACAACCAGAAGTTCAACGACGTGCGGCTGCGGGCCTACGGCAAGACGATGTCCACCAAGTGGGTCAGTCTCAAGAACCCCAAGGGCACCCAGAAATTCTGCATGATGGGATGGTGGATGCACCCCCTGTACCCGGAACCCCAGAACCGCAGCGAAGCCAAAGCCTGCGTTAAGTACTGACTCGGCTGCCCAGGGCTGTCCTGTCGGTCATAGAGGCATCACCGGACATGTCTGAGCGCTGAAACCACACTCCTGGAGGATGGCGACGGCAGAGTGCAGCAACCACACGAGGGCCTGCTACGTTGCCACCAAGGCGGTCAAGGACCATTCGAAGGTTCAGAGGTGGATCACCAAAGCCACCGGCTCGTGGGGCAAGGGAAAGAGCACGAGTGTGTGGAGCAAGCCTCTCTCGGGCTGAGACGCCCCAAAACCCAATCACCACCCACGACTGAGCCAGGCCGAGTCCTTGATCCAGGCCCATTCTTCCCGGGTGGTGCTGTCCTTTCAGATCAGCACCACCCGGCCTGACAACGAGTAATGGGCCTTCTTCGCCAAGGCTCTGTAGCTGGGGCCTCCCGCCGCAGCTCCCACACCAGCCGCTGCACCGGCTCCGCCTCAGGGCCAACCGAGTACTCACGCCGCCCCACCCGCGCCCCGTCCGAGGCACTCCGCTCACGCCCGTCAGCCCTCACGAGCTCCCTTGACTCCCTGGGCCCGACCCGCCAACGACACCGTTGTCCGGGTTGTTTGCCGATCGCCACCTGAGCACTCGGACAGCCCCTCACCTCCCACAGAGCCATTCACGCCGGCGCCGACCTGGCGACGGCACCGTGACAACCCAAGGACGGATCACATGAAGCACAAGCTCGCCCTCACCGCAGCCACCGCGGTCCTCAGCGCAGGAAGCCTGGCCGGCGTGGCTCAGACCGCCACTGGCACGCCCGCTGCCGCTGCCACCACCACTACAGCAGCCGAGGCAACGAAGACCTGCCACACGGGACCGGGAACCTGCGTCCTGAACAAGAGGCACCCCCACAAGGGAACGGTCACGGTAAAGGTAAACGTCTTCGGAAAGAAGAAGCCCGGCCCGCTCTACGGTTGGGATCTTCGCAAGGGCGACAAGATTCTCTGCACAGGGGAAGTGCGGGAGTACTGGAAGACGAAGACAAAGAAGTGCACGAAGATCCCCAAAGGAACCATCAAGCTGAACGTGCCGCACCGCAAGGGCGCGGCGGTAAGCATGTCCTGGTGACCCAGGCAATAGCCCCTACCCATCAACCCGGTCCGTAGAAGCCCTGGCAGATATCTCCCGCCAGGGCCAGGCCGCCGAACTGGACCCCGGGCCTCTCATGGGCCCGGGGACAGATCCGGATCGAGGCGCGGCCAGTGCTGACCGGTGGACGGCGTCGACTGCGCGCGCCTCGTTCCTCCTCGGGCGTGGCGCCGCAACCGCCTACGCTGGCCCCGTGGTCTCGCTCGGCGGAGGACGGCAGCCGGCCGCCCGCTTGTGCGTGGGGGAGAGGACCAGGGCCAGGCCGGTAAGGTGAGCTGTGCCCGCTGCCGCAAGCCCACCAAGTGCCCGACCAGAGCCGCGTGGTGCGGGGCGGGTGCTGCCCACTCGCTTCCAGGCGTTGGATCGGCCGGCTCCTTCCTGGGAAGCAGTGGGGCTGGAAGGTGTTGTCTGCAAGGGCCTTGGGCGACCTTGTTGCCGCACCATCGCAACGGCCCTCAGACGACGTCGAATTCATTGCCCTCGGGGTCTTGCATGGCGGCGGCGTAGAACTCCATGTCCGGCTCATCCTTGATCCGCAGCACGGTGGCACCAGCCTTGACCAGCCGTTCCACCGTAGCCTTGACCCGCTGTGTGCGGACGTCCAGTGGGACATCACGGCCCCCGCCGACCTTCAGGTCGAAGTGCCACCGGTTCTTGGCGACCTTCGGCTCCGGAACCTGCTGGAACCACACCCTCGGTCCACGCCCTGCGGGATCGATGATCGACTCCGGAATGTCCCCGGCACCGGTCGGCAACTCTGCCTCGGGCACGCCCATGGCCGCCCAGTAGGCACGCCAGGTGGCGTGCCCGCCCGGCGGAGGCTCAGGCACGTAGCCCAGGGCCTCGGCCCAGAAAGTCACCATTCTCTGCGGATCGGAGCAGTCGATCGCCAGCTGCACTGTCATCTCCATGGTCGAAGCATCCCAGGTAGGTCTGACAGCCTCATCCACTTTCGCAACAAGCCCTAGAGTCTGCGTGCATAAAGCGGCGTGGAACGCCTCAGCACCTGGTTCGGCGAACTGCACACACGTGAGGGAAGCGAGCACCTGCCGGTGGAGTGTGCGGCGTCGGGGCCCGGGCGCGTGTGTCGTGGTCGTCGACGGCGATGGAGGCTTGGAAGTAGGGGCTCCCGGCACCAAGTTACGTGTGGCAACCATGCAGGCCGTCTACCGGTACCTTCGCGCCAACACCGCCAACACCGCCAACACCGCCAACTCCGCCAACTCCGCCAACTCCGCCAACTCCGCCAACTCCGCCAACTCCGCCAACACCGCAAAGACGAGGCGGGGCCTCAGGCAGGTCAGGTGAGACCGCCGTCGGCGCGGATGTTCTGGCCGGTGACCCAACGGTTGTCTGCGCGGACGAGCAGGGCGACGAGGTCGGCTACGTCACTGGGCCGGCCGATCCGGCCGAGCGCGGTCATGGCGGCGGCTCCGTCCAGTGCGCCTGGTGGGGCGCTGTTCCGGAGGAGGTCCGTGTCGGTGGGGCCGAGCGAGAGGGTGTTGGCCGTGATGCCCCTGCCACCGAGTTCGCGGGAGGCCACGCGGGTGATCTGTTCGACGGCAGCCTTGCTGGCAGCGTAGATGGCCTCGCCCGGGCTGGGCCAATGCGTGCCGACCGTGGAGATGGTGATGATCCGTCCGCCGTCGCGCATGCGGACTGCGGCCTGCTGCACGGCCAGGAAGGTACCTCTCGCATTCACAGCCATCACTCGCTCCCAGTCATCGACCGTGGCTTCGGCGATGGGTGCACTGGTGAACACCCCGGCGTTGACGACAAGAATGTCCAGCCCGCCGACCCCGGCCTCGCGGAAGGCTTGGTCAGCCGCAGTGAAAGCCTCAGCGATCTCGTCGGGCGCGGCGAGATCGAGAGGTACTGCGTACGCCCTGCCGTTCAGCTCGGCGATTTCGGTGACCAGACTGTCGGCTTCCTGGGCCTGCGTGTGGTAGGTGAACACCACAGTGGCGCCGTCCGCAGCCAGCCGGCGCGCGATCGCGCGGCCGGTACCGCGCGATCCGCCGGTGACCAGAGCACCGCACCCTGCCAGCGGCCGAGTGGAAGCATCAGATGAGTCCGTCGAAGAAGTCATGACGGCACGATGACATCGATTGCGGCACAGCTCCGTCCTCAATCGCGGAAAGAGTGACAGACGTCGAAATCGCCCAGGAGAGCGGCCCGGAATCCGGCATGGTCCCACGCTGCTGAGCCGACCGGGGCGGAGTACTGGGCTGCGGACGGCGTGGACCCGACGCCGGCCGGTCACGCCGCACTCGCGGCGGCTGGCTGCGCCTGGTCATTTGACCGCGTCTCGCGGTCGCGGCCCAGGGATTCGTTGAGCCGTTGGGGCGGGGCGGGTGGCAGGCGACAACTGGTAGTTGTCGGACTTGCTGGTTGGTTGTTGGAGCGCGGCGCACCCGCGGGGGTTGCATTCTCTGCATGCAAAGACTGATTTCGACCGGGGGAGCAGCGCGTCTGGTTGCCTTCGCCGAGACCCTGGCGGCCGGTGAGGCGGCGGGAAGGTGCGGGTCGCCGGCACCGAAAGAGGGCGAGGCGTTCCTTCTCCGTCACTTTCGACCGGGGCTGTTGTCGGGCAGAGACGCCGCGGGGCGGGTCGTGCAGACCGTGGCTGAGGGCGAGGGTGCCGACATGGGCACCCCAGTGGGCCGGTGTTCGCCGCGGGGCGGCTGGCCCGTTGTGCCGGCGGAAGGAACGCCGTGAATGCCGCCGAGTTCGCCGCCGCCCAGTGGACGCGTGCGACCGGCGCGGGCGTCGATCCTCACGAGTACCGACGGGTTACCGACGGCCTTGTCTCCGTGGCCGATTGGGGACCATCCTTCCTGCGTACCGGACACCTCTACCTGCAGCGTGCGGATCAGGCCGGATCGTCCGTCTCGGCGGGTGAGTACCTGCTGACGGCGGCTCGCTGGTTCCACCTCGCCACGCTCGCGCCGTATGCGGAGGCAAGCCGTGCCGCGGCCGAAGCGGACCATGCGTTGGGTCGAGCGCTCACTGTGCTGGAGCCTGGTGCGCGGCGGGTGAGCGGTGAGGGATTCATCGGCTGGCTGCGCGGCCGCTCCGACGCCCCTGCGCTCGTGATCGTTGTCCCCGGCCTGGACTCGGCCAAGGAGGAGTTCCTCGCTCTGGTGTCCGCGCTGCTGGCCAGGGGCTTGGCGGTGTTCGCGATGGATGGACCCGGGCAGGGCGCGCTCGCGGCCACGGCCACCCTCCGGCCGGACTACGAACAGGTGGTCGGCCGGGTCATCGATGCCCTCGGTTTCGCACGCATCGGACTCGTCGGCCTCAGCCTGGGAGGCTATTTCGCGGCCCGGACCGCGGCGCTGGACCCGCGCGTGACCGCGGTCGCCTCCGTCAGCGGCCCGTTCCGCCTTGACTGGGAGAAACTGCCCGAGGCGGTGCGGGACATCATGGCCCGACGCGCCGGAGGTCATGGCGCCGCCCGAGCCTTCGCCGGCCATGTGGACCTCGCTGCTCTGTCACCGCGTATCGCGGCTCCGCTGATGGTCGTCGACGGAGGTCAGGACGTCATACCTGGCGTGATGAACGGCGAGTCGTTGGCCCGTCTGGCACCGCACGGGACCTACCTGTCCGTCCCACACGGCGACCACCTTCTTGGCAACGCACGACCCGACTGGCTGCCCCACCTCACCGACCACCTCACGCGCGCTCTGACGGGAGCACCGACATGAACCGCTTCACCGGGAAGACCATCCTCATCACCGGCGGCACCAGCGGCATGGGCCTGGCGACCGCACACCGACTCCTCGCCGAAGGCGCCCACGTCGTCGTCACCGGCCGCACCCGCGCACGGGTGGACTCGGCCGTCCAGCAGCTCGGTCCCCACGCTTCAGGCATCGTCGCGGACGTCGCCGATCTCGGTGCGCTGGACGCACTGATGGAGATGGTCCGAAGCCGTCATGGCCGTCTCGACAGTCTCTTCGCGAACGCGGGCGCCGGCACGTTCTCGCCGTTTGAGGACATCACCGAGCGGGACTTCGACCACGGCGTCGCCGTGAACCTCAAGGGTGTGTTCTTCACTGTCCAGAAGGCACTACCGCTCCTGGTGGACAAGGGTTCCGTCGTCATCAACGCGTCCTGGACGCTCCACCGCGGCAATAGCGTCCTCACCTTGTACTCGGCGACCAAGGCTGCCGCTCACAACCTGGCCCGGACCCTCGCTGCGACACTCGCCCCGCGCGGCATCCGTGTCAATTCCATCAGCCCCGGGTACATCGACACCCCGATGTATCCCTACGCCGCACTGAGCACGGCCGAAGCAAAGGAGCTGACCGGCCGGATCGTCGCGGGCCGCTTCGGGCGCCCCGAAGAGATCGCAGCGGCGGTGGCCTTCCTCGCCTCGTCCGACGCGTCCTATGTCAACGGCCAGGACCTTGTTGTCGACGGGGGTCTGCTCGGCGCGGTACCCGCATGAGGTCCCGTTCGTGCTGCCCGACGGGTCGCCAATACTCGCATGGGAGTTCACCTCGGCCTCGGCCGATCAGGCGGAGCTTCCGAAACGCTGGGAACTGTTCTCCAACATGCGCAGGCTCACCGCGAGTTCGCAGCGTTTGTTTGACTGACCAGCTTGACCAGCTTGACCAGCTTGACCGGCGCAGGGCTGTGTGCGGCCGACCGCTCCGTATGTGTACGGGCGGACAGGTCGTACGCGGCCGTGGTCAGCGTCCCTGGCGTTACGCAGCAGCGCGAGATCGAGCATCGGATGCCGCTGCCGCCGCTCGACCAGGACGAATACCGCCGTCAGCACAACGGACCCGGTCAGCATGCCGAGCACGCTCGTACTGGCCCAGCCCCACTGCGGGCCTTCGACCACGCCGAGCATGAGCAAGAAGAGACCGGCCACCAGGCTGGCCGTGCCTGTCCAGTCGACGACGGCCGCCGAGGCGTCGCGGGACGCCCGCATACCCACTGTGGTCAGCATCACCAGCGCCATCAGCAGCGCGTGCACGCCGAAGAACGAGCGCCGGCCCCAGGCGTCCGCCAGTACCCCGGCCACCATCGCGCCCAGGACCAACCCGGCGCCCGTCATGATGCCAACGGCTGCGAACTCCCTGGTGCTGTGCGCGGTGAGCTCCGCCAACCTGACTCCGTGCAGCCCTGGCGAACCCCGGCGCACGCCGGGGTTGCGGCGGCTTCAGGCGCGCGCGGCCAGGCCGTCCCGCTCGCGGTCATCGGGCGGCTCAGTCAGTGGCTTCGGGCTCCAGCCGGTCGGTGACGATCTCGGTCATCGACAGGCAGTCGCCGCCGAGGGTGACTCCGCTCGCGGTCACGCTCGGCGTGAGGGAGATGGGGCAGGCACCGGGACGGTCGAGGGCGAAGAGGCCGAAGGTGGCAGCCCCATCGGCGATTTCATCGCTGTTGGCGTGGCCGAAATAGGCCTCAACCCCGTTGGGCTGGCAGAGCATCACGTGGAATCCGCCGCTGCCGTCGGGCCAGGTGAGGATCAGGTAGCGCACCGAGTAGTCCGTACCGAGCGGCGCGAGCGTGGTGACCACTCCGGCGATCGAAGGCCCCTGCAGGAATGTGTCCGGCATACCCATCTGGATGTCGGAGTCGACGCAGAGCAGCATCCGTTCGTCCCCGCACTCGATGGCGAGCATCCCCTCCCGTTCGGGCCGTACCAGGTACAGCTCGCCGGCCGACATCCGGCTCAGCAGCGCGAAGTCCTCCTCCGTCGGCGGAGAGGTGCTGATGAAGAACACCTTGTCCTCGTTGGCCGGGATCGCAACGATGCGTGAATCGTCCGCGGGGGTGAGTTCAAAGCCCGACCGCCCGGCCCGGTAGGCGATCACCGACAGTGCGAAGGTGGCCTGGTCGCCGACCGGATCCCCGGCCGGGGGCGCCATCTGGGCGAGGACGTCCAGGGAATCGGAGTGGGCCACCTGCTGCAGGGTGCGCCAGGCGGCCAGCGCGATGACCGGTTCGTCGGAGACTGCCGCGGCCTGGGCCAACGGCACGGCGTCCTGGCCCATCACCGCGGCACGGTCGAGCGCTGCGGCGACCGTGAAGGGGTCGGGCGCAGGCTCCGCCAGCACCTGTCCGACCGCCTGTGCCAGCGCCCCCAGCGGGCTCGGGTCGATCAGGGAGAGGATGCCCAGAGCGCGGACCCGGTTTTCGTCGTCCGCGGCGAGCGTACGGCTCAGGGCGTCGGCCAGGTCGTCGGCGTCGAGCGCGGCCAGGAGCGAGGCGTCCGCCCCGTCCTTGGACGCGAGCAGTTGGTCGATGCGGTCGGTCATGGTGCTCTCCGCGCCTCTCTCGCAACCCCGTGGGGGCTGACAGGGGCCTGTGGGTCTGACAGAAGACCGCTGGGTCCGACAGGGGACTGACAGGGGACTGACAGGGGTCTGACCTACAGGGTGACCTGGCAATGTGTGATCATCTTGACCGCCTGGGCGGGCGTGATCCCGGTGTTGGTACCCGACTGCGCCCGCATGAAGTTCGCGGGGCCGCACAGCGATTCGTCCTTCTCGCAGTGCGGCAGGCCAAGGAAGTGACCGACCTCGTGGGCGAAGGTGTTGCCGCTGTCCGCCGTGCTTCCGTTCAGGGACACCACCGGCGCTCTCAGTCGGCCCCTGGCCTTGTTCTTCCCGCACGCGCCGGGTGTGGGGGAGTATCCGACGTCGGTGGGGTGGAACATGCGCTTCACGACGAACACGTCGAGAGCGTCGTTGCTGCGCACGGCAAACCGGTCGGCCAGGGCCATGGCGTCGGCTGAGTTGAAGATGATGGCGTCCACCCCGGCGACCCTGTGTTCGATCTTGAAGCGGTGAATCGTACCGATCACCGGGCCATGGGTGGCGAAGATCGTCTTCATGATGTCCACGGAGTCGTTGACCTGCTTCAACTCGGCTGGAGTGAAGATGTCCTCCGAGACCACGATCAGGTTGATGTCGAAGTGCACGGCCATGACGGCTCCAGAGGTGGCGATGCCGGAGGCGACGACTCCAGAGGTCTCTCAGCAAAAGGATGACGCCGGATCCGGAGGGCCGCCACTTGACGGTTTCTCTCGACGGTTTTTCTTGTGCCATTTCTCTTGTGCCATCGGGCGTTGTCTGTGCCATCCGGTGTTGTCGTCTCAAGCCCTCGTCCAGTGACCTGCCGCTCAAGTGGTGGCGGGTTTCGAGCTCGGACAGACTGGGTGAGAGGGACGGATGGACGCTTGTGTGCCGGCGGCCAGTATCCGGCCCGCCCGCCTGCAGGAGCGCCAGCTGTTCGTCGAGGTACGTCGAGGTACGTCGAGGTTGCGCCAATGGCCAGGCAAGGTGACCAACAGCAAGTGCGGGTTCGACGGTGGTTCGACGGAAGCATCAACCGTGCCGTCAACACCTCGCGCCTATGTGCCGAGAGCTGACCGGACCGACCGCTGATGCCTCGTGCGACCAAGGTTGTGTCGGCCGGGCGCGTCATATGCGGTGCGTATCGCCGGGAGGAGACTTTCATGCATGGCCATGTGCGAACCATCAATGGAAATGAACCGATCCGGCTGATCCAGGTCAGCGTCTATCGTCGCGATCTGTCGCGCATGAAGCATGTCTATACGGACGATGAAGGGCGTTACGACGTGGAGATTCCCTCCGGGGAATCAGTCACCGTTCGGTTCGACACCCATCCCACGCTCAACAACGCAGAGGACTGGCAGCCTTCCGTGGTCTCCAACGTGGTGGCCGACAACGACGTACCTCTGGACCGTTGCCTGCTGCGCAGCGGACAGGACGCCGATCCAGCATCGGCCGTGGACGCTCTGGGCGGGTATCTCTTTGCTGCGGCGTTGAGTGATGCGGAGGCGGAGGGAGAGGCCGGCTACGCGGCCACGGCACGCGCGCGCCTGTCCAGGCTCAAACAGCACACCCAGGCGCTTCAGGAATTCCAGGAGCGGCTTCACCGTTATTTCAGCGGACAGGCATAGCCGAGGCACTGTGGCCAAGCAGTTGGTCCATGGAGCTGGCTGTCTCGTGAAGGGGGAGCCACAGCTGGTCGAGAGGAATCGACGCTGCCGTTGCCGCAGCGCGTTCGCGCAACCCGACTAGAAGGTGGCTTGTTCACGAGTTTCGACAGCAGATGAACGCCTCACCGGGCAGTGCGAACACGCTCGACGACGTACTGTCGGGGATGCTCGGAATCGTCGTTCCAGCCCTGCCGTTCGACGCCGGGTACGTGCTGATCGGATGGTTCACCGTCTCACGGGGGATCCGTGGCTGACTCTGCCGAAATCGTCGAACCGACCTCCCCAACGTCCGGTGCCGCGGGCCCCGGCGGATCCGCCCGATCCGCCCGATCCGCCGGGCCCGACCGGTCGGCCGCCGCCGGCGCGAGTATCCGGCTGGACAACCTCACCAAGCGCCGTCCGGACAGCGTCGCCCCGACCGTGGAGGACGTGACCCGGGCCGAAGCGGCCGGCGAAACCGTGAGCCTTGTGGGCCGCTCGGGCTGCGCCAAGAGCACCCCCCTCAAGATGATCAACCGGCTGATCGAGCCGGCCTCGGGCCAGATCACCATCGGCGGTGAGGACGTCACCGGCCTCAACCCCGTGGCGCTGCGCCGCACCACCGGCTACGCCACCCAGGCCACGGGGCCCGTTCCGCTGTTCCGGGTCGAATTCGCCCCTGGCAGTCCCGCTGATCCTGACGGGCGTACGGACCGCGCTCGTGCTGAACGTCGGCCTCGCGACGCCGGCCACTTTCGGCGTAGGAGGAGGACTCGAGGACCTGGGCTCCTGCGGCATCACCAACCAGCGCATGCCGGTGCCGGTGCTCGGCTCCGTTCTGGCGGTCGCCATGGCACTGATCATGGACTGGCTGGGTAGGCTCGTCGAGTTGCTGCAATGCCCACGCGGCCTGGAGGTGGACTGATGCGCCTGGCTCAGGTGCGGACGGCCGTTGCGGGCGCGGGTGCCCTGCTGCTCGCCGCTGCAGGGCTGAGCGGCTGCGGACTGACCAGCGGCAGCCCGCTGGCCGACTCGGTGCAGCCCGGTTCCATCGGGAAGGGGCGACCGCTGGAAGGCGCCCAACTGACCGTGACCTCAAAGGAGTTCACCGAGCAGATCATCCTGGGCCAGATCATGGGGCTGGTCTTCAAAGCGGCCGGCGCGGAAGTCCTGGACCGGACGAACATCCAGGGCTCGATCGGTGCCCGCGAGGCGGTCAAGTCCGGTGCGGCAGATGGGATGTACGAGTACACCGGCACGGCCTGGATCACCTACCTCGGTCACACCAAGCGGGTCGTCGACCCGCACGAGCAGTGGGAGGCCGTACGCGATCAGGACCGCCGCAACGGCATCACCTGGCTGCCCGCCGCCCCGCTCAACAACACCTACGCGCTGGTCACGAACCAGGCGAATGCGCACAAGTACCGGCTGCGCGCACTCTCCGACGTGGCACGTCTGACGAAGAAGGACCCGGGCGCGGCGACGATCTGCGGCGGAAGCGAGTTCTCGGTGCGCGACGACGGCCTGCCGGGCGTGGCGAAGACGTACGGATTCGCCCTCCAGCGCGGGAACTTCAAAAAAATGGACGACGGCGTCGTCTACACCCAGGTCGCCGAAGGCGTGGCCTGCGCCCTCGGCGTGGCGGCCACCACCGACGGCCGCATTCCCGCACTCAAGCTGAAGGTGCTGGAGGACGACCGGCACTTCTTTCCCAACTACAACGCGGCACCCGAGATGAACAGCGCCACAATGAGGAAGTACCCCGCCATCGCCGACCTCCTCGCCCCGATCACCAAGCGGCTTACGGGGGCGCAGGCCCAGCGGCTGAACGCGCGGGTGGACGTGGACGGGGAGGACCCGCACGAGGTGGCGAAGGACTGGCTGGTGCGGGAGGGCTTCATCCGGGAAGGCTGACAGACGGATCCGCACGAGCGTCCGACGAGCAGGAGGAGAGCGCGCCCTGCCGTTCGTGTGGACGCTGCCGCCCGGAGGGTCGGGACACCATGATCCGAACGGCGCGTCTTAGTACTCCAGTCAGAAATCGTTGCCTGAGCTGGTTTCTTCTTCGGTAGGGGCAGTGCCGGGCGGTGGCCTGGTGACGGCTGCGCCAGTGAGAAGTCGTTGCCCTATCGATCATGAGGACGGTTCTGATCGAACGGGATCCCCGGTCGGGTGATCTTGGTCAGGTCGGCGCGTGAAGGCAGGACCTCCGGTGCCCACGAGGGTTGCGAAGCCAACTCGAGTGCAGGGAGGCCCCGTTGTCCCAGTCTTGGGTGCCGGTCCCCGTCCCGTCCAACTTGCGTGTATCGGCGTGCGATTGCCTCGCTCGCCAGTTCGGAAACGCGGCCGACCGCCCCGACCAGGTGCGGCGGTATCCCTCCGACATGACAGACGCGGAGTGGCAGGTGGTGCGCGACGCGATGCCGGTCCCGGCCTGGCTGGAGGGCCGGGGCGGACAGCCGGAGGGCTACTGCCACCGGCAGATGCTGGACGCCGTGCGGTACGTCACCGACGACGGAGTGAAATGGCGCGCGCTTCCCGCGGACTTCCCTGCGTGGGACCGCGTCTACGCATTCTTCCGCAGGTGGCGCGCGAAGGGCCTGGCCCAGGAGTTCCACGGCCGGCTGCGGGAGAAGGCCCGCCAGGCTGAAGGGCGCCAGGCACAGCCGACGGCGGCGGTCATCGACTCACAGTCCGTCAAGGCTGCGGCCTCGGTGCCCGCGGCCTCACGGGGCTACGACGGCGGCAAGAAGATCAACGGCAGGCGCCGGTACGTCATCACGGACTGCATGGGCCTGCTACTGATGGTGCTGGTGACGGCCGGGAACGTCACCGACCGCCAGGCCGCCCACATGATGCTGCCCAGCCTGCGAGCCCGGTGCGCCGCGATCACGCTGATGTGGGTCGACAACGGCTACCGGGGCCGGCTCGTGGCCTGGGCGAAGGAGAAACTGCAGCTCACCCTGCAGATCGTGAAACGCTCAGACGACATGTCAGGGTTCGTGGTGCTGCCGAGACGGTGGGTGGTGGAGAGGAGCCTGGGATGGCTGATGTGCTCGCGCCGCCTGGTGCGGGACTTCGAGACACTGCCCGCCTCCAGCGAGGCGTTTATCTACTTCGCACAGGCCATGCTCCTCAGCCGCCGTCTCGTCCGGCAGGCTGCCCGGCGCCGGGCCGAGCAGGACCGATGGGCTGCCGCCGCGCGGTTCCCGCCGTGAGTGGGCTGACATAATGCACGAATGGCTTCCCCCGAGACCGTGACGGCCGCCGAGCTCATGGACCGCACCCGTGACGGCGTCCTGCTCTTCGGCCTGACCCCGCCACGGCAGACCACCACCCCCGAGCAGGCCGACGCCATCGCCGCCGCGACCCTGACCCGGCTCCGGTCGGTGCAGGTCGACGGGCTCATCCTCTACGACGTGGACGCCGAGGCCGACCGGACCGAGGCCCCGCGACCGTTCCCGTTCATGCCGATGATGGACCCCGCCCACTTCCTGGACGGCCACCTCGCCGACTGGGCCGGCCCGGTGATCGTCTACCGCGCCGTGGGCAAGTACACCGGCGACCAGCTGGACCGCTGGTGGTCGCAGGCCGACCACGACCGGGTGCTGACCGTCCTGGTCGGCGCGGCCTCCCGGCACCAGGTGGTCCGGACGAGCCTTCCCGAGGCCTACCGCCGGCATGCCGGGCTCTCCCTCCCGCCGCGGATGGGCGGCGTGGTCATCGCCGAACGGCACGCCGCCTCGGGGACGGAGCACGCACGCATGCTGCACAAGCAGGACGCCGGCTGCGAGTTCTTTGTCTCCCAGGTCTGCTACGACCTGGACCACACCCGCAACCTGCTCTCCGACTACACCCACGGCTGCCGCGACCAGGGCCTGGACCCGAAGCCGGTGGTGCTGACCCTGGCCCCGTGCGGGTCGGTGAAGACCCTGGAGTTCATGACCTGGCTCGGCATCGAGGTCCCGCGATGGCTACAAGCCGAGATCACCCGCGGCGACCCCCTCGCCGCGTCGTACGAGCAGTGCCTCCTCAACGCCCGGGCCCTGATCGCGTACTGCCGCCACCTCGGCCTGCCTTTCGGGATCAACGTCGAGAGCCTCACCAACCGCAAACTGGAGATCGACGCCTCCATCGACCTCGTCCGGGAGATCCGCGACCTGCTGGGCTGAATCATCGTCAGGTCGGCAAGCGGTCGTCGCCTGCATCGGTCCTGTTCCGGACCACGGGGCTGGACGGGCAGTTCGCTGCGGCGGCTGATGTTCAGCTGATCGCCCATCGTGAGCCGGCGATCCGCACCAAGTCGCCGACCTTGGTGCCGTTGAGGTGCGTAAGCCATGTAGTAGGCGATCTCGTCCGGCCTGGCCAGGCTGCGGTGGGCCGGCATCCACCGCTCGTGCGTCGGTGCGTCGCCGTCGAAGACGTCGATGGCCGGCAGGCGGGCGGCAGCCCAGTCGTAGAGTCGTGGACCCTTCGCGCCGTCGCCGCGGGACAGTCGTTCCCAGGCTTCCTGTGGTGCCTGGGCGATGGTGTGGTCGATACGTCCGTAGGGGGCGTGAAGCTGCTGGGACTTCGGCACCGCCAGGACGTAACCGACACCGGCTTCTTCCAAAGCGCGGCGCCTGCGCCATTCCTGGCCGTAGGCGCAGTCGCCGGTCACCCAGGCGATGGGCAGGGGCGAGGCCAGGGCCCGCAGGATCATCGCCCGGGCCGGCTCGCCCTTGGTCGCGAAACCCCGGGTTCTCGGGAATGCCCGCCGCCCGGCACCGGTCGATGTCACCTGTCCATGTCACCTGTCCAGGACTTCGGCAGGTAGAGCTCCCGGTCGACCAGTGCCCGGCCCTTGGGCGGGGCGTAGGCGGCGAAGACTGCGACCTGGCAGTTCTCCGTTCGGCCCGGCCGTGGCGGAATACTGACGCTGGACGCCGGCCGAAGCGGTTTCCTTCTTGATGAAGCCGGTGTCATCGACGACCAACACACCGTCTGGGCAACCAAGGTGCTCGGCAACGTAGTGCTGCACGTCATCGCGGACCGCGTCGGGGTTCCAGGACGCACGAGATGCTCGCCGGGATGACGCGCGCCTGGAACACGGGTGACGGGGCCGCCTGGGCCGCGTACTTCGCGGAGGACGCGGACTTCGTCGACGTGGTGGGTCGCGTCCAGCGCGGTCGGAGGTGATCGCCACGGAACATCAGAAATCTTCGACACCGTCTACCAGGGCAGCCGTCTGGCGATCCGGTGCCTCGACAGCCGCCAACTCGCGGACCGGATCCTGCTCATACACACCGTCTCGACCCTGTGGGTTCCCGAAGGACCGCGGGTGGGGGAGTGGCAAGCGATCCAGATGAATATCGTGCGGGACGGAAAGATCCTGGCGTTCCACAACACCGGGTGGATGGACCTGGCGGACTTCGTGGGAGACGACGAGGATTTGGCTCGTCAGTCTCCGCAGGAGTGGCGGCGACAGAACTCCTAGGCCTGTTCTGAGTCCGGATCACGGGGGTGGTCGGCAGTCGTTGGCACACCCCACCTCTTGTCAGACACCGCTGTTACGTTGACGCGAGGATCTTGCTTTGACCTCTGGAGGGGGCGTATGTACGACGAACGGCTCGCTGAGTTCTCCCGCGAACGGCTGGACGGCCGTCCAATACCCGACGATCTGCGCGTGCTGCTTGTGGCGCAGTGGGAAGGCCGCACCGACTTCACCCACCTTCTCGACCTCGACTTCTTCGAGGCGGGCGAGGTCCACCCGCTCCTGAACACCAGCTATCTGAGCGAAGAGGAACTCACGGACCCGGAGATGCAGGCCGTCAACGCCGGAGCCGCGGAGATGGCCAAGTACGTCAAGCTCGTGGCGAAGGGCGGAAAGGGGTGGATCGGCTATTGGCTGCACCCCGACGAACCCGCAGACCGTGCCTGGCACCTCATAGAGCTGGACACCGAGTTCACCTTCTGGGGCCTGGTCGGCCTGACTCTGACCGAGGCGGCCGCCGCTGAGCAGGCAAGGTACCAGGACGAGCCCGACAAACGAATCGCGTTCACACAACTGGCCGCCGAACTCGCCGAGCTCGGTCTACCGCTAAGCACCCTGGACTATGACGTCCTCGATGACGCCGAGTACACGGTGGACCCGGAGGAACTCATGGAGGAGTTGATCGAAGCCGAACGCGAGAAGCTCGGTCTTCGCTGAGTGGGGAGACTCCAGCGCCCCGGGTGCCGCAATGGGAAATGTTGCCGTATTGGCCGCCGTCGGTCATGAGATATCTCGTTCGTAGGTCGAGCGGGCGATGCGAAGACGTGGTCTGCTCAGCCATCGACTGCTGGGCCTTTTCAGAGTCGTCAGCACGTGGGCGGGGTGGAGGCTGCGCAGCCAGATGACCGCGTCGCGCAGCTCAAGCCCCGCCATGTAGCTGTCGGGCCTCTTGTCGAAACGCGTGGCCAGTCCCCTCCAGTCCTTGGTCTTGTTGATGCACCGCTCCACGGTCTTGCGGGCACGAACGACAACGGACGGCAGCGCCGGTCGGCCGACAGGTGAACCTTGCTGGTCAGGTCGCCACGGGAGCGGCCCAGGGCTGCCGCCTTCAATCGCGCCCGGCGTTGGCGGCGCTCCTCGCCCTCCGGATCTCGGGCTCGGCCTCCACGGCTGGGGTACCTTCTCGACTTCGGCTGCAGCCTGCTCCTTGCGCCGCTTTCGCGCCTTTTATGTCTGGCGGGCGCACCGGCAAGGTTCGCCGGTGGCTTCTCCTCGATAGTCTGCACGGCGTGATCAACTCCTACGCGAGCGCCGACGATGCTTCAGTCGCGATAGCCGGGGCGCGGGCCGGCGCGGTCGTGGTCCGCACCATGTACGGTCAGCGGCTCAACCGCATCGACAAGGGTGCCGGGGACTTTGCCACCGCCGCCGATGTGGAGGCCGAGAAGACGATCCTCGGCGTCATCCGAGTCGCACGGCCCGATGACGCGGTGCTCGGCGAGGAAGGCGGACAGCAGGGCGCCGCCGACGCCGGGCGCCAGTGGTTGGTGGATCCCCTGTGCGGCACGCTGAACTACGCCGTAGGCAACATGCTGGTGGCCGTCAACGTGGCGCTGCGCGATGGGGCGGCGGCGGTGGCCGACCCGTTCAGCGGCGAGGTGTTCTTCACCGACGGGGAGACTGCCTGGGTGCGGCAGGACGGGGCCGACGACGCACCACTGACGCCCACGCCCGCTACCCGATTGGTGGACGTCAACCTCGATCCGCCGTTCCCGAGTGCGCCGGGATTCCGCGCCGTGGATCTGCTGGCCCACCCTGAGTTCGTCGAGCGTTTCCGGCCGCGCGTCGTATCCACGACGCTGGCGCTGGCCTGGGTCGCCGCCGGCAAGCGCGCCGCGTATGTCACCGATGGCGGCGACCTCTCCAGGAGCGTGCATTTCGCGGCCGGCATAGCTGTGTGCCGGGCTGCCGGCTGCGCGGTCACCGGGATCGACGGTGCCCCGCTCGGTGAGGCAGGTCGTGGGCTTGTGGTCGCCGCCGACGACGAGACCCACGGGCTGCTGATGTCGATGATGCGCAGCCGAAGCTAGCGCTGTGGCCGCACGGCCGCCGGGCGGGGCAGGCTGCGACGTGGCGGGACCTGCCGCCCAGCGGATGCCCTTTTCGCTGCGCATCCGGTGTACGTGACACGGCCTTGTGCTGCGAGGACGTCTGGGTGGCGGGCGTTGGCATGACGCCGGCGGAAGCGTCTTCGGCTTCACCCGGACCAGGGTCAAACGCCGAGAAGGCGCCTGGCGAGTTGAGATTGCTCACGCCTGTGACCGTCAGCAACCCCTTGACGAACCGTCAGCGCGCCCTCTCGGGCCCTCGGGAGGCCGCGGACGGGGCAGGCCGCCGCGGTCCCGAAGTTCCTTGTTCAGCGTGGGGGCGGGAGACGCGGTGCAGATCAGGCGCCAGGCACGGATGGAGCGCGTCGCGACGTCGAGTGTGATCGTGATGTCGACGTGGTAGGTGTCGTTCATCGTGAGGTGAAGGCCAGGACGGCCTGTTGCCGTGCCACCCGGGTGCGCGAGTAGGGTCGGGGGCTGCGTGATGGCT
Organism: Streptomyces sp. NPDC048197; assembly: GCF_043202395.1. Classification (NCBI taxonomy): domain Bacteria; kingdom Bacillati; phylum Actinomycetota; class Actinomycetes; order Kitasatosporales; family Streptomycetaceae; genus Streptomyces; species Streptomyces sp. NPDC048197. The sequence continues at coordinate 8,372 of NZ_JBIDAJ010000044.1, read as the reverse complement.
GAGGGCTGCACCCTGGCCTCCCGGCCCTTGTGAGGGCACATGCGTACGTGGTCTTCCTGGCCCCACCCGGGAAGGGCGCACGGCATGCGCACGTACGGAAAGTGTCCGTACGCGCCGGGCACCGGGATGCGGCTCCGACGTCTCACGGGCAGTACAGCGGACCCCCGGGTCCGTATCCCCCACACACAAAGAGTCGCGCGTGCGCGGCCGCAGATCAGGAGCACCAGTGCAGGGCATCCCCCACATAGCCAGCACACCGCACGACGGGCGATTGTCGTCCGTACCCCCTGCCCGCAGGGAGCCGTACACGGCGCAGCGCACAGGGCAGGACATGACACAGCACATGCCGCACCGGGACGCGGTGTCGGCAACGGCGCCTCGCGTGACCCCGGCGGCCCGGCGCCCCCAGGCAGCCGCCCCCCAACTCCCCGTATTCATCAGCCAGTCGGGCTGGCGCAGGCGGACGCTGCAAGGCGTGGCACTGGCCGTGGGATGCGCCTGCGTCGGGTATCTGCTGTTCGTCGGCACGCTGATCAGCGGACTGCGGCAGCCCGTCGGCACGCACCCGCCGAGTATGAACGGACCGGTGCCTTCCGGCCCGGGCACCGACACGTCGCAAGTCGGCCACGGCGCACCGGCCCGAGCCGAGGCACACCGGCCGCCGGCCAGGGCCCACGCGGACCGCGACGACCACCGCCACCCGGCGGCCGGCAGATCCGCCCCGTCGGCCGGAGGTCCGAAGCAGTGAGCCGGCGCTCCGCTGTTCGGCGCCCGCCGCGCGGACACTGGCTGGTCCTCCTGTTGGTCCTCCTGGTGGTCGCCGTCACCCTCCTCTTCGAGGGCTGGACGACCCACCAGGTCGACGCCGCCCGCACCAAGCCGCCGTGCACCAGGCCGATCCCGCGCGAGGCGGACGACGGGAAGCCGCTGCTGCGGTTCGGCCCGAAGGGGGTCGCCACCGCGGCCATGCCGCCGGGGACCGTCGCGCTCACCTTCGACGGCGGGTTCGACCCGGTGTGGACGCCGCGTCTGCTCGACCTGCTGCGCAGGCACCAGGCGCGGGCGACCTTCTTCGTCTACGGGAAGGACGCGGCCCGCTACCCGGAGTTGATGCGGCGGATTCTGCGCGAGGGGCACGAGATCGGCTCGTACACCTACAGCGGCGGCGACCTCGGTGTCGCCTCTCCGGTGCGCGCGCGGCTTGAGCTGTCGCTCACCCAGAGCGCTCTCGCGGGTGCGGCCGGCATCAACACCACCCTGCTGCGGCTGCCGCACACCACGGCAGCGGACACGCTGTGCGGCGCCGAGTGGACGGCCGCGAAGCGCGCGGCGGGCCAGGGGTATCTGGTGGTCGCTTCCGATCACAAGGACCGCAGGCCGTGGCGGGGGGTGGTGACGCAGCACAGCCAGACCGACCTGGGCTACCACGAGGCGGAGGATCTTCTGCGGGACCGCAGCGTGAAGCGGTTCACCACCGTCAGCGGCGGGCTGAAACGTCTTTCTTTCCTCGACGAGGTCCCGGCCGCCCAGGAGATGAAGGGTGCGGGCCTGATCTGGGCGCAGCGCCTCGGGCACGCCTTCCTCACCGTGATGGTGTGGACGCTGACCCTCACGGGTGTGCTCGGCGTCCTGCGGATGCTCCTGTTCGCGGTGTTCGCCCGGCTCCACGTGCGCAGGCTGCACCGGTACCGGCCCGGCGCACCACGGCTGCGCGCGGTGCGGGACCCGGTGACGGTCCTGGTGCCCGCGTACAACGAGGAGGCCGGCATCGCCTCCACCGTGTACTCGCTGCTCGCTTCCACCCACCCGCATCTGCAGATCATCGTGATCGACGACGGCTCGACCGATGCCACCGCCGACATTGCGGAGGACATCGACGACCCGCGGGTCACGGTGATCCGGCAGCCGAACGGCGGCAAGCCCAGCGCCCTCAACACCGGACTGGCGCACGCCCGGCACGACATCGTCGTCATGGTCGATGCGGACACCATCTTCGAACCCGCGGCGCTGGCCCGGCTGATCCAGCCGCTCGCCCACCCGGCGGTGGGTGCGGTCAGCGGCAACACCAAGGTCGGCAACCGGCGCCGCCTGCTGGGCAAATGGCAGCACCTGGAGTACGTCCTCGGCTTCAATCTCGACCGGCGGATGTTCGAGGTCCTGGAGTGCATGCCGACGGTGCCGGGGGCGATCGGCGCCTTCCGCAGGGACGCGCTGATGGGTATCGGCGGCGTCAGCGACGAGACCCTGGCTGAGGACACCGACCTCACGATGGCGCTCTGGCGGGCCGGCTGGCGCGTGGTCTACGAGGAGTCGGCGGTGGCTTGGACCGAAGTCCCCAGCACGGTCCGGCAGTTGTGGCGTCAGCGCTACCGCTGGTGCTACGGCACCCTCCAGTCGATGTGGAAGCACCGGCACGCGGCGGTGGAGGTGGGCCCCGCCGGCCGCTTCGGCCGACGCGTGCTGCTCTACGTCACGCTGTTCCAGATCGTGCTGCCGCTGTGCGCACCGGTCGTGGACCTGTTCGCCCTTTTCGGGGCGCTGTTCCGCGACCCCGTGGAGGCTGCACTCGTCTGGTTCGGGTTCCTCGCCGTCCAGTTGGTCACCGCCGCGTACGCGCTGCGGCTCGATCGCGAACGGCTGCGTGTGCTGTGGGTGCTGCCGCTCCAGCAGTTCGTCTACCGGCAGTTGATGTACCTGGTGGTCATCCACTCCGTGACCACGGCGCTGCTCGGCACCCGCCTGAAGTGGCACAGCATGAAGCGCACCGGAACCGCCGACCCGTATCTGCTGGAAGCACCGTCCGCCGGGACGTCCGGAGATCCCCTCGAGGAACTGCCCCCGGGGCGGAGCCTGTCGTCGCGGTGAGGGAACGGAGGGGACGGGAGGGGAACCGGCGGGCGGCCGCGCGAGTCCGACCTGGGACATGACCGAGGGAGTTGACCATGACAGACCCGCTTGACCAGCGGGCCGGACGCACCACACCTATGGGGGAGCAGGGCCGGTACGGTGACGCCGGGAGTCGTCCCGTGCGCCGGGGGCCGGTGCGGGTGACGGGCGAACTGTGGCGCCCGGAGCCGGGGGGCGGCCGGGGACCGTACGTCGAGCCGGCGCTGTACGCCGATCCGGGTCCGTACGCCGGCCAGGACCCGTACGCGGACCCGGAAGACGCTGCCGCGCGTGAGCGGTTCGCCGAACGCCCCAGCTCGCACTACGGGCCCCGGCGCGCCCACGCCCGGCAGCCGAAGAAGCGCAGGAGGCTGCGGCGGGCGGCGCTCGTCCTGCTGGCCGTTGTGGCCGTCGCGGCGGGCGGCACGTACGGCTGGGCCGAGACCCGGCTCCAACGTGACGTCGACCTCGGCGCGTACGGGGACCGTCCGCCGCCCGGCGAGGGCACCAACTACCTCATCGTGGGCTCGGACAGCCGCGACGGGCTCTCCGAGGGCGACGTGAAAGACCTGCACGCCGGCGGGGGCGGCGGGCGGCGCACCGACTCGATGATGTTGCTGCACACCGGGGCCCACGGAACCAGCATGGTCAGCCTGCCGCGCGACTCCTGGATCACCGTGCCCGGCCGCCTCGACACGTCGACGGGCAAGACCAAGCGGCCCGAGGGGGACAAGCTGAACGCCGCCTTCTCTTACGGAGGCCCCGAACTGCTCGTGCACACCGTCGAGAAGAACACCGGGCTGCGCATCGACCACTATGCGGAGATCGGCTTCGCCGGCTTCGTGAACATCGTCGACGCCATCGGCGGCGTTCGGATGTGTCTGGACCGGGACATCAAGGACGAGAAGTCGGGCGCCGATCTGCGCAAAGGCTGTCACACCCTGAACGGCAAGCAGGCGCTCGCCTTCGTCCGCGAGCGGCACCAGGAGAAGGAGGGCGACCTGGGCCGGTCGAGGAACCAGCAGAAGTTCCTGTCGGCCCTCGCCCACCAGGCCGCCCGGCCCGACACCCTCTTCGACCCGCTGAAGATCGGTCCGGCCGCGCAGGCCGGGCTCGACACCCTCATCGTCGACAAGGACATGAGCCTGCGCGATCTCAGCAGGATGTTCCGCGCCGTGCAGAACGTCACGGGCGGACACGGCAAGCAGATCAACGTGCCCGTGTCCGGAATCGGTGTTCCCACGTCCAAGGGCAACGTACTGAAGTGGGACGCCAGGAGGTCGGCCCGGCTCTTCGACGACCTGCGGTACGACCGGCCGGTGACGGAGACGGGGAAGACGTCCCGGCACCGGGGCGGTGCCGTCAGCCACGCGCCGTCACGCGACGACCGCCCACAGCAGCAGGAAGAGCAGCAGGCCGAACGGTGACCGCAGGATCGTGCGGACCAGGAGCGGCCCCGGTCAGGGCAGATGGCGAACTGGCCGGTCGGCCGCCACTCCAGCGTCTCCGCGGGCCTCTCCGGCGTCGCCGACGACATCCCGTTCGTCGCGACCACGGTCCTCATCACCAGTGACCCTGTCCCCAACTTGGGCGGCGAGAGTGCCCATATCCAGACAACATCGTGCGAGGCGGGGCCCCTGGGCGCCCCTGCCGAGCCGTTGGTGATCACTCATCAACGCCCCCGGTGCCGTGGATGCTGTGCGGGAAGGTCATTTGGGAATGGTCGAGGCGACGTCGTCGAGGGTGGCGTCCTTGACGAGTCCGGTGTCCTCCAGAACGTCCATATGGTCCTGGACGGTATTGTTGGTTTGCGTGGCCAGTCGCCGGATCAGCGAGTTCTTGGTTGTGGCGCGCACCTCGCCGATCGTGATGAAGATCTTGCCGTGGGATGCACGCAGCAGGTCCACGAAGAGCTGGTCGAACGCTTGGCCCCGGGCGTTCTTCAGCTGGTCCACCCAGCCCTGTTGTTCGGGGGTGGCCTGGTCGGGGATGGGCACGTTCAGCGCCTCGGAGTCCTCACGGGCCAGCTCGTCGAGCTTGCTGTGCCCTTCGAGCAGATGCATACCGGCGCGCTTGATGGCTTCGCCCGATGCGTGTGTCTGGGCGAGCCGCCCTGCCGGCATCTCCCACAGGCCGGCCTGCCGGACCTTGGTGAGGAAGGTCTTGTCCAACGCGGAGACCGGGCCGGTGTTCCCACGAGGGCCGGCCAGGGCCGCGCTCGCGGCCGGCAGATCGGCAGAGACGGACTCGTCGGCAGAGTTGTTCCGCTGCCCCAGCCACACGGACACGGCAGCGATAACTGAGGTGAGGGCGAGTGCGGCGGCGATGAGGCGGCCGCGGTTCGAGGTGGGCCGGGGGTTTCGCGCGTGAGATTTCATCGTGCCTCCTGGATTGCGCGCGACGGATTGCCGACGGGCGCCGCCGTCCGGGCGAGAGTGGGCGGCGCCACGCTAACCGTTGCACTAGGCAATGAAGCGGATTGAGCGACGATGCTCAAATCCGGCCGCCGGGCGGCGCGCGTGAGCTACGATCCCGCTCTTCGCGCCACGGCATGGGTACTGGCTCTGGCCCTGCGGGGCCGATTCCTTGACCGAGGTTCAGGGTTTCCGGATGCGGGATGCGGGATGCGGGATGCGGATGCCGGATTCCGTGAGGCTGAGGTGGACTCCACGGCGAGGGCCGCATCGCGGCAACGGTTGATGCCGGACGGACCGGAGCCTTCAAGGCCCCGCGCCGGACATGGAGTTGCCAGGCGGCATCGGGAAGAGAGCACCGGGCGGCCTCTCGGACGGTGCGTTGTGTGCCGGTGATCATCGGATGCCAGATCCGTTCGTGCGGCAGGCGGCTTCGGCGCAGTCGCTCCGCTGGAGTTGGTCGGCCAGGATGTAGGCGCCGGCCGTGCCGAGGGGGTAGGCCTTGTCCGGCGAGGAGGGAGACGGCCTGGCAGGCGTCACCCACGAGCGTGATCCCTCCTCGGCTCCCTTGCGGCAGCTCGATCTGCGCGACCCGTTCGTGTAGGTGCGGCCGGTCGGCCGACCGCACCGTTTCAGCGCCGGTCGGCATGGTCGATTCGCGCGGATGGTGACCCACCCGAGCCCGGAGTGCTCCCGCAGGAATGTGGCCCGCCCATCGCCCGGCTGGATGCGGTCGGGGGTGCGGTGTACGACGAGGCTGCGACCTTGCCGTTGCGCAGCCCGTAGAAGCACCGCTACCGACACCCGCTGAGCCGACGCCGCCAGGAGCGCATCTCGCGGGCCATGGCCATCCAAGCCATCGCCTTCGCCCTAGCCGATCTGTACCGAGATCGAAGCCGTCCGCCTGCTCGTCTGGCAGGTCGCATGGATGGCCCGCAACGACGGCGGACGGTTCGTGATGCGAAGCGTCCGTTGCCGGAACCTCAAGGGATGTACGGCTGGGCGACCCTGCCACGAGCCTCAGGCTCTGGCTCTTCCGGACCGGCGGTGCGGCCGGCCGGCGCCATCTCGCCTTGGCCCTGCCTCCGGGCTGATCACCGCCCGTCCCAGCTTTGCAGCTCTAAGTTACCGGCGGGCAACCCCTTGACGTCCATCACATGGCCGACAAAACTGCCGTCCAGCGGTCGACATTGTCGAACGGCGGACGGAATCGGAGCAGCGTCGCTCCGACTGGAGCTAGCCGGGTCCGGTCGACGAGCTGAATCGGCGCCTTCCTGCACCAGCTGGCTTCCCTGGACATCGGGCCCCGCCGCCCCCGCACCGTATTGAGCCGCTCCAGGAGCACACACCGTGACCGACGCGCACACCGCGGGCCCGTTCATCGCCGCGATCGACCAGGGCACCACTTCCAGCCGCTGCATCATCTTCGACCGGGACGGCCGGACCGTCTCCGTAGACCAGAAAGAGCATGCACAGATCTTCCCCAGGCCGGGCTGGGTGGAGCACGACGCGGCCGAGATCTGGACCGACGTCCAGGAGGTCGTCGTCGGCGCCCTCAACAAGGCCGGGATCACCCGGGCCGATCTCAGGGCGCTCGGCATCACCAACCAGCGCGAGACCACCGTCCTCTGGGACAAGAACACCGGTGAGCCGGTCCACAACGCCATCGTCTGGCAGGACACCCGCACCGACGCGCTCTGCAAGGAGCTCGGCCGCAACGTCGGCCAGGACCGCTTCCGCCGCGAGACCGGTCTGCCGTTGGCCTCGTACTTCGCGGGCCCGAAGATCCGCTGGCTGCTCGACAACGTCGAGGGCCTGCGCGAGCGCGCCGAGCGCGGCGAGATCCTCTTCGGCACGATGGACTCCTGGCTGATCTGGAACCTCACCGGCGGCGTCAACGGCGGCCACCACGTCACCGACGTCACCAACGCCTCGCGCACCATGCTGATGAACCTGCACACGATGGAGTGGGATGAGCGCATCCTCGCCTCCATGGATATCCCGGCCGCCGTCCTGCCGGAGATCCGCTCCTCCGCCGAGGTGTACGGCATCGCCGGCGGAGTCCTGTACGGGGTGCCGGTCGCCGCCGCGCTCGGCGACCAGCAGGCGGCGCTGTTCGGTCAGACCTGCTTCTCCGAGGGCGAGGCCAAGTCCACGTACGGCACCGGCACCTTCCTGTTGATGAACACCGGCCACCAGCCCGTCAACTCCCACAGCGGCCTGCTGACCACGGTCGGCTACCGGATCGGCCGACAAGCGCCGGTCTACGCGCTGGAGGGCTCCATCGCGGTCACCGGCTCGCTGGTCCAGTGGATGCGCGACCAGCTGGGCCTGATCAACACCGCCGCCGAGATCGAGACCCTGGCCAGCTCGGTGGCGGACAACGGCGGCTGCTACCTCGTCCCCGCTTTTTCCGGCCTGTTCGCCCCCTACTGGCGCTCCGACGCCCGCGGCATGATCGCGGGCCTGACCCGCTACGTCACCAAGGGGCACATCGCCCGCGCCGTCCTTGAGGCCACCGCCTGGCAGACCCGCGAGATCGTCGACGCGATGCACAAGGACTCCGGCGTCGCCCTGACCGCGCTCAAGGTCGACGGCGGCATGACCTCCAACAACCTGCTGATGCAGACCATTTCCGATGTCCTCGACGCGCCCGTGGTCCGTCCGCTGATCGCTGAGACCACCTGCCTCGGCGCCGCCTACGCGGCCGGCCTGGCCGTCGGCTTCTGGCCGGACACCGACGCGCTGCGCGCCAATTGGCGCCGCGCCGCCGAATGGACCCCCCGGATGGAAGCGGCGTCCCGTGAGCGCGAATACCAGCACTGGATCAAGGCAGTCGAGCGGGCCACCGGCTGGATCGAAGAGGAGCACTGAGGACGGGATGAGCAGCCTGCACAGCGACCAGCCCCTGAGCGCGTACCCCGCCCCCAGCCGTGCCGAGACCCGTGAGCGACTGTCTCGGGCGACCTACGACCTTCTGGTGATCGGTGGCGGCATCCTGGGCATCTCCACCGCCTGGCACGCCGCGCAGGCCGGACTGCGGGTGGCCCTGGTGGACGCCGGCGACTTCGC
>NZ_JBIDAJ010000043.1:0-57590 GCF_043202395.1 Streptomyces sp. NPDC048197 | reverse complement strand
CACCAGACCATCCGGTCCGGTAGACGGGGTATCAACATATCTGGCGTTGACTTTTGGCACGCTGTTGAGTTCTCAAGGAACGGACGCTTCCTTTGTGCCTGTTTCACCAGGCTCTCCGGGCGCTTCCCTTCGGTCTTGCGTTTCCGACTCTATCAGATCCTTGCGGCTCTGATTTTCGCCGATGCGTTTCGGCCTTTCGGCTTCTTCGCGGTTCCGACTTTATCAGATCCGGTTCTCTTTCGATTCCGGCTTCCGATTTCGTCGGAGTGCTTCGGGGTGCCTTTCCGGCGCCCCTCGGCGTGTCACCACTTTAGCTAATTTCCTTGGCGACTCATAATCGAGTCGGCCGGATCGATTTTCGACAACGCGAAAGCCGATCCCGTCAGGGAATCGTGCGGAAGTAGTTGGGTTGTGCCGCCTGGCGGAGGGCGCAGAAGGCGCTGTCCGTCTCCAGCGGCTCGGGCTACGTTAGGCGGTGGCGCAAGCAGAGTCAAGTAGCCGAGGTGGCGCGGCGGCGGGGCACATGGCGGCGGTAGGGACTGACCGTCGGGTCGCCGTCGATCCAGTAGCGCCAGGGGTGGTGGGCGCCGTCTCCGCCCACTCCGGTGCGGGGGCCGTTGCGCACCCGGTCGGGGGTGGGCGGGGTGCCGTGGAGCAGGGTGAGGGGGGCGTCGCCGCCGCGGCAGAGGTCGGTGCCGTCGAGGGTGCGGTCGATGTCGAGGGCGGTGGCCAGTCGGGCCGGGCCCTTGGCCAGCTCGTGGGCGCTGCGGGCCTTGGGGCGGCGGGCGGCGGCCAGGTGCGCGCCGCTGAGGATCTCGCCGGCGCGCAGCAGGACACCGCTCGCCCGGCCCTCGGGGCCGCAGACCGCGTTGAGGCTGAACCACATGCCGTAGATGAAGTAGACGTACGCATGGCCGGGCGGGCCGAACATCGCGGCGTTGCGTTCGGTGCGGCCCCGGTAGGCGTGGGAGCCGGGGTCGCCCTCGCCGTCGTACGCCTCCACCTCGGTCAGCCGGAGTTCGATCGGGCCGTCGGGGGTGTGGCGTACGAGGGTGCGGCCCAGCAGGTCGGGGGCCACGTCCACGACGGGGCGGTCGAAGAAGTCGCGGTTGAGCGGCATTCGTTCCGGTACGTCGGTCATGCGGATCGAGGGTAGTGGAGGCATCAGGGGTGCCGGCTGGCCAGGGGGGCGGCGGGGTTGGGAAGGTGTGGGCCGTGGAACCGGCCCGTGCCGGTTCGCGTTCGTAGCTAGCGACCCGCGGGTCGTAATGGAGCACAGGCGCTGTGCCTGGGGAGGACGAGCATGGGATTCAAGAAGCTGCTGGCGAGCCTGGGGGCCGGGGGTGCGTCGGTGGAAACGGTGCTCTTCGAGGAGAACGTCGTCCCGGGCGGAGTGGTGCAGGGCGAGGTGCGGATCCAGGGCGGATCGGTGGCCCAGGAGATCCAGGGGCTGTCGGTCGGTCTGCAGGCGCGGGTCGAGGTGGAGAGCGGCGACGAGGAGTACAAGAGGGACATCCAGTTCACGAAGGTGCAGCTGGGTGGGGCCTTCGAGGTCCAGGCGGGGGCGGCGCACACCGTGCCGTTCGGTCTGGAGATTCCTTGGGAGACGCCGATCACCACGTTCCTGGGCACGCATCTGCGCGGGATGAGCGTCGGGGTGACGACGGAGCTGGCGATCGCGCGGGCGGTGGACTCCGGTGATCTGGACCCGGTCAATGTGCATCCGGTGCCGGCGCAGCAGGCGATCCTGGACGCGTTCGGGCGGCTCGGGTTCCGTTTCAAGGCGGCGGATCTGGAGCAGGGGCACATCCGGGGCACGCGGCAGCAGCTGCCCTTCTACCAGGAGATCGAGTTCTACGCGCCGCAGCAGTACCGCGGGCTGAACCAGGTCGAGCTGTCCTTCGTGGCGGACGACCGGGAGATGGACGTCGTACTGGAGATGGACAAGAAGCCGGGGCTGTTCTCCGAGGGGTCGGACACCTACCGGTCGTTCACCGTGGGGCTGCACGACTTCGAGGGGACCGACTGGGCGGCTTATCTCCACCAGTGGCTGGCGGAGGTCGGCGGTAAGCGGAACTGGCTCTAACCTGGCCCGACAGAGTGTCAGCGAGCGACCAGGAGGTTCATGTGTCCGAGCTGAAGCGGCGGCCGCTTCCGCACGATTTCCATCCGCCGGTGGCGGAGTTCACCGTGGTGAGCGACGAGGTGGAGCCGGGCGGGACGCTGCGGCCGGAGCAGGTCCACTCGGGCGGGAACCGCTCGCCGCACCTGCGGTGGGAAGGGGCACCCTCGGGGACGAAGAGCTACGCGGTCACCTGCTACGACCCGGACGCGCCGACGGGCAGCGGTTTCTGGCACTGGGTGCTGTTCGACATCCCGGCGTCGGTGACGGAGCTGCCGTCCGGTGCCGGCTCGGGGGACATGAAGGGGCTGCCCGAGGGCGTCGTGCACGCGCGTAACGACTACGGGACGCGGGACTTCGGCGGGGCGGCGCCGCCGCCCGGGGACGGTCCGCACCGTTATGTGTTCACGGTCTACGCGGTGGACCAGGAGAAGCTCGGGCCCGACGCGGACGCCTCGCCCGCGGTGGTGGGCTTCAACCTGCGGTTCCACGCGATCGGGCGGGCCCAGCTGATCGGCGAGTACGAGGCGCCGGCCCAGGGCTGAGCACCGTAATTCCGTTGCGCCCCGGCGCTTCCGGCACGCAGAGTGGTACCTGTGCCGCCGCCCCTCATCAGGGCGTCGGGCAGTCGGTACCGCAGTGGCGGGAGCGGCGGGGCGCAGGTGTGTCGCCAGCTGCTTGTCGGAGCCGGGTCTTGTGCCCGGCGTCCTCGCCGGCTGCCGTTCGCTCCGGGTCCCGCGTGTTTCACGGGGGCGGGACCCGGAGCGCACTCTTTTCGGCCGGTCGCGGGCCGTGTGACCTCCTGTGGGTGCCGGCGCCGGATCACCCGGTCTTCATCTCGTGCTCGTCCGCCATTTCCCTTGTGGCATGCGGAAATTGCGTTGTTCGGGGAATACCTGCCGCTGCACAGTGGAGCAACTTCGCCGCGGGGGCGGAGCGGGTCCGGGAGGTGGACGGGATGCGCGAGACGCTGGTGCTGAATGCGAGCTTCGAGCCGCTGGCGACGGTGTCGCTGCGGCGTGCGGTGGTGCTGGTCATGCAGGACAAGGCGGTCGTCGAGCACGCCCACCCCGGGTTGCGCATCCGGGCGGCCTCGGTGGACGTACCGGTGCCGCAGGTGATCAGGCTGAGCAGGTACGTACGGGTGCCGTTCCGAAGACGGGCGCCGTGGTCGCGGCGCGGGGTGCTGGTGCGGGACCAGCACCGGTGTGCGTACTGCGGGCGGCGGGCGACGACCGTGGACCACGTCGTTCCGCGGTCGCACGGTGGTGGGGACACCTGGCTGAATACCGTCGCCTCGTGCGCGGAGGACAATCACCGCAAAGCGGACCGTACGCCCGAGCAGGCGGGGATGCAGTTGCTGCGGCGGCCGTTCGAGCCGACGCCGGCGGATGCGCTGCTGTCGACGCTGGGGGTGTCGGTGCGGGACGGTCTGCCGGAGTGGCTGGCCCTGCCGGCGTGACCGTCGCGGGCCTGGCCGTCGTCCAACTCCCCTTACTTGAGGAGGAGTTGGACGATGGCCAGACTGCCGACCACGACGATGACGGCGCGCAGGGCGGTCGGTGGAAGTCGGCGGCCGATCTTCGCGCCGAGCAGGCCGCCGAGCGTGGAGCCGACGGCGATCAGGGCGACGGCGGTCCAGTCGAAGGTGGCGACGAAGAGGAAGAAGACCGCCGCGACGCCGTTGACGACGGCCGCGAGGACGTTCTTGAGGGCGTTGAGGCGCTGCAGGTCGTCGTGGAGGAGCAGACCCATCAGCGAGAGGTACAGCACGCCCTGGGCGGCGCCGAAGTAGCCGCCGTAGGCGCTGGCGAGCAGGAGGCCGGCGAGCAGGACCGGCCCGCCATCGGGGTGGACGGTGGTCCCGTTGCGTTCGCGGCGGGCGCGGAGCAGGGCGGCGAGCCGGGGCTGGACGACGACGAGGACGAGGGCCACGGCGATCAGTACGGGGACGATCGCGTCGAACGCCTGGGAGGGCAGCGCCAGCAGCAGGATCGCGCCGCCGAGACCGCCGATGAGGGCGGTGGTGCCGAAGCGGAGCAGCCGGCGGCGCTGGCCGGCGAGTTCGCGGCGGTAGCCGAAGGCGCCGCTGAGCGAGCCGGGCACCAGGCCCAGGGTGTTGGAGACGTTGGCCGTGACGGGCGGCAGGCCGAGGGCGAGCAGCACCGGGAAGGTGATCAGGGTCCCGGAGCCGACGATGACGTTGATCGTGCCGGCGCCGACACCGGCGGCGAGGACGGCGGCGGCTTCCCAAAGGGTCATGCTGGCTCCCCCGTGCATGATCGGTTCGGTCCTGTCCGATCATGCAGCAGGGCGGGGCCGGTGGCGATGGCGGGGTCGGTCGATCAGTCGTCGATCGGGGGCGTCTCGTGCTTCGGGGAGCTGGGCTTGGGGATGGAGCCGCCGCCGGTCGGCGGGGTGAAGTTGCCGATGGCGCCGCCGAGGCCCTTGAGGGCGTCGCCGATCTCGCTGGGCACGATCCAGAGCTTGTTGGCGTCGCCCTCGGCGATCTTCGGCAGCATCTGGAGGTACTGGTAGGAGAGCAGCTTCTGGTCCGGGTCGCCGGCGTGGATGGACTCGAAGACCACCCGGATGGCCTGGGCCTCGCCCTCGGCGCGGAGCGCGGCGGCCTTGGCCTCACCTTCGGCGCGCAGGATCGAGGACTGCTTCTCACCTTCGGCGGTGAGGATCTGGGACTGCCGGACACCCTCGGCCTGGAGGATCGCGGCGCGCTTGTCACGGTCGGCGCGCATCTGCTTCTCCATCGAGTCCTGGATGGAGGTCGGCGGCTCGATGGCCTTCAGCTCGACGCGGTTGACGCGGATGCCCCACTTGCCGGTGGCCTCGTCGAGGACGCCGCGCAGGGCCGCGTTGATCTCCTCGCGGGAGGTCAGGGTCCGTTCCAGGTCCATGCCGCCGATGATGTTGCGGAGGGTGGTGACGGTGAGCTGCTCGATGGCCTGGATGTAGCTGGCGACCTCGTAGGTGGCCGCGCGGGCGTCCGTCACCTGGTAGTAGATGACGGTGTCGATGTTCACGACGAGGTTGTCCTGGGTGATCACCGGCTGCGGCGGGAACGGCACGACCTGCTCGCGGAGGTCGATGCGGTTGCGGATCGAGTCGATGAACGGGACGACGATGTTCAGGCCGGCGTTGAGGGTGCGGGTGTAGCGGCCGAAGCGTTCGACGATGGCGGCGCTGGCCTGGGGGATGACCTGGATCGTTTTGATGAGTGCGATGAACACGAGCACCACCAGGATGATCAGGACGATGACGAACCCTTCCACAGCTGGCTCCCGTGCCCTTCGTTGCTGGTCCGTGCCGGTCGGTGACCGGCTTGCCGTTGATCAGTCTTTCAGAGACCTGGCTCGTCGCGCAGCGTGTTCGGGTCAGATGACGACGGCGGTGGCGCCGTCGATCTCGACGACGTCGACCTGCTGGCCCGGCTCGTAGATCCGTTCGCCGTCGAGGGCGCGGGCGGACCAGATCTCGCCGGCGAGCTTGATGCGGCCGCCGGCGCCGCCGTCGACCCGCTCCAGGACCGTGGCGCTCCTGCCCTTGAGGGCGTCGATGCCGGAGGCGAGCTGGGGGCTCTGGCGGCGGTTGCGGTTGGCGAGCGGGCGGACGACGGCGATCAGCCCGACGGAGACGGCGGCGAACACCAGGAACTGCGCGACGGTGCCGCCACCGAGCGCTGCGGTGACGGCACCGGCGACGGCACCGACCGCGAGCATCCCGAATTCGGGCATCGCGGTCACGACGAGCGGAATACCCAGTCCTACGGCGGCGATCAGCCACCACACCCATGGATCCACGGGCTCATGGTAGATCCGTACGGCGGCCCGGGGACAGGGCGCGATCGGTCAGCGGCGGCCGGGCGGACGGGGGTTCAGGCCAGCGGCAGGCCCTGGGCGGTCCAGCGGTCGCCGACCCGCTCGACGACCAGGGGGACGCCGAAGCAGTGGGAGAGGTTGCGGGAGGTCAGCTCCAGCTCGAGCGGCCCGGCGGCCAGCACCTTGCCCTGACGGATCATCAGGACGTGGGTGAAGCCGGGGGCGATCTCCTCGACGTGGTGGGTGACCATCAGCATCGACGGCGCGTAGGGGTCGCGGGCGAGGCGGCCGAGGCGGCGGACCAGGTCCTCGCGGCCGCCGAGGTCGAGGCCGGCGGCCGGCTCGTCGAGCAGCAGCAGCTCGGGGTCGGTCATCATGGCGCGGGCGATCAGGGTGCGCTTGCGCTCGCCCTCGGAGAGGGTGCCGAACTTCCGGTCGAGGTAGTCGTTCATCCCGAGGCGGTCGAGGAACGCGCGGGCGCGCTGCTCGTCGACGTCCTCGTAGTCCTCCTGCCAGTGGGCGGTCATGCCGTAGGCGGCGGTGAGGACGGTCTGCAGCACGGTCTGGCTGCGCGGCAGCTTGTCGGCGAGCGCGATGCCGGCGATGCCGATGCGGGGGCGGAGGTCGAAGACGTCGACCTTGCCGAGCTCCTCGCCGAGGATGGAGGCAGTGCCCTGGGTCGGGAAGAGGTAGCTGGAGGCGACGTTCAGCAGGGTGGTCTTGCCGGCGCCGTTGGGGCCGAGGATCACCCAGCGCTCCCCCTCCTTGACCGACCAGGAGACCTGGTCCACCAGAGCCCGTCCTTCGCGGACCACGGATACGTCCACCAGCTCCAGCACATCGCTCATGAGCGCGTTGTCTCCCATTGCATCTCGGTCGTCGCGTGCACCTGTAGGCGCAGCCCCCCTGCAAACCTACGCCACTCGTTGTCAGTGCCGTTCCCTAGGCTGGGGGCCATGCTCAAGGAACCTCGCTCAGGACGGCTGGCGGCATGGGGAAATGCCCTTTTGGCCGGACTTGTCTCACCTGATGAAGCGGTGCACCGTATCGCGGAGGACGACGCGGTGCACCGCGTGGCCGACCTGCCCGGGGAGGAGGCGCCGGTCGGGCTGACGCTCGCGCTGGGGCGGCTGCGCGCGCTCGGTGCGGTCGGGCTGCGGGTGGCGCTGCCGGTGCCGGGCCATCCGCTGGGGCTGTGCGGGCCGCCGGAATTCAATGCCCGCGCGCTGGAGGCCGAGGAGGCGGTGATCGTCACCGGCGCCGGGCTGGGCCTGGTCCCGGAGACGTACGAGGCCGGTCCGGAGGGCGGGGCGGCGCCCGATGTGCACGTCGAGGTGGTGTGGCGGTGTCTGCCGGTGCGGGAGGCGCCGCCGGCGGACGTGCCGTCGCTGGGCGAGGCGGAGCGGGAGCTGGCGGAGGCGCTGCGGGAGGCGACCGAGGTGCTCTCGAAGCTGGACGTGGCCGGGGCGGGTCCGGTGGCGCAGGCGGCGCTGGCGGCCTATCGGGCGCGGGCGGAGGCGGGCCGTCAGGTGCTGGCCCCGGGGTATCCGCCGCGGGCGGTGCGCGTGTTGGAGCTGGCGCAGCGGGTCGGGGCGCTGATCGACATCGCGCGGGCGGCCGGCGGGGACGGTGCGGAGCACGGCGCGGCGGTGAGCGCGTCGGAGATGTCGGCGCGCGCGGAGGCGCTGCGTCCGGTGGAGCGTACGGCCCGCCGGGCGCAGGTCGCGGCGTACAACTCCGCCGTGGAGGAGCGGGAGCGGCGCGGCGGCTGACGAGGGAGGGAAACGGGGCGGGCCCCGCCGGACCCTTGTGGGGTCGACGACGGGGCCGTTGCCGAGCTGGGCCGAACTGCCCGGGCAGGTGGGCTGTTCACCCCAGGTCGGACAACTTCAGCCGTCCGCGCTCGTGTTGTCGAACGTGGGGTTGAGCACGCCGATGACCTTGGCCCTGTTCATGGTGAGGTGAGTTCCTTGCGTGGTGGCACAGGACCGCGCGGACGGTCGCGGACGGGGCGGCTCAGAAGTTGGTGGCGGGGTTGCCGAAGGCGGAGTTGAGCACGCCGACGACGTTGACGCTGTTGCCGCTGACGTTCACCGGGACGTGCACCGGCGCCTGAACGTTGTTGCCCGAGAGGACGCCCGGGGAGTTCACGGCCTGACCGCTGGCCTGCGCGCCATCGGTGGCGAAGGCGGAGCCGGCGGCGGCGCCCAGGCCGAGGGCGGTACCGGCGACGACGAGGGCGGCCTTCTTGGCGGTGTTCATGAAATGTGGTCCTTGCGTAGTGGGAAGAAGAAAAGAAACAGAAGAGTGAGGACGGCTTCCGCGCGGCCGGCGGGGGCCGGCGCGGCGACGGTCAGACGTTCTCGCAGACGTTGCCGAAGGTCGGGTTGAGGACGCCGACGACGGAGACGGTGTTGCCGCAGGCGTTCACGGGGACGTGCACCGGGGCCTGGACGAGGTTGCCGGAGACGATGCCCGGGGAGTTCTTGGCCTCGCCGTTCGCGTGCGCGTCGTGGGCGAACGCGGAGCCGGCGGCGGCGCCCAGGCCGAGGGCGGTACCGGCGAGGACGAGGGCGGCCTTCTTGGCGGTGTTCATGCGGGGGATTCCTCCGGTGAGGGGGGCACAGAGCCGGTGAACAGCACTGAGGGGGATGGCGGGGTACGGAGGGGGACCGGCCGCGCGCTCACGGCGGTGAGGGGGCCGGTCCGGCGCGGGCCCGCGCGGACGGGATCGTCACGCGGACCGCGCACAAAGCGCCTGCTGCGCTCAGACGTTGAGGCAGGGGTTGGCGAAGCTGGGGTTGAGCAGACCGACGACGGAGACGGTGTTGCCGCAGGCGTTCACGGGGACGTGGACCGGCGCCTGGACGAGGTTGCCCGAGCCGATGCCCGGGGACTGCACCGCGGCACCCTGCGCCTGCGGGGTGTGGGCGGAGGCGATGCCGGCGCCGGCCAGGGCGAGACCGCTCGCCATCATCGTGACGGCCGCTGCCCGCTTGATGTTCTTCACTTCTCTTGCTCCTCGTTGCCGTTGCCGTGACCAGCCGTCACGGCTGCTCTGGACAACGGCCCGGCACGAGGAGGGATACGCCGAACGGGCTACGGCTACACGACAGTATGAATCTCGGACCGGCAGGCGACGTTCGGGTTGACGCATTGTCGTACCGAAGGACCGTCCGCCCCCGGACCGGCACCGCCGCCGGCCCGGTCGCGGCGGCTTCCGCGCCTGGTCAGGCCCCGATTCCGTGCCGTACGGCCCAGAGTGCCGCCTGGGTCCGGTCGGCGAGGTCGAGCTTCATGAGGATGTTGGAGACATGGGTCTTGACGGTCTTCTCGGAGAGCACCAGGGCGCGGGCGATCTCGCGGTTGGAGCGGCCGTCCGCGATCAGGCCGAGGACCTCGCTCTCGCGGTCGGTGAGGGAGGTCCCGCGTCCCTGGCCGCCGTTGCCGTCCTCCTGGGAGAGCAGCGCGCCGGCCACTTCGGGCTGCAGCAGGACGTGGCCGGCGTGCACGGAGCGGATGGCGGCGGCCAGTGCCTCGGGGTCGATGTCCTTGTAGACGTAGCCGGCCGCTCCGGCGCGCAGGGCAGGGATGACGGTGCGCTGTTCGGTGAAGCTGGTGACGACCAGCACCCGGGCGGGGTTGTCCAGTTCGCGGAGCTTGCGGAGTGCCTCGATGCCGTCCATGCCGGGCATCTTGATGTCCATCAGGACGACGTCCGGGCGGAGTTGCTCGGCGGCGGCGATGCCCCCGGCCCCGTCGGCGGCCTCGCCCACCACCTCGATGTCGTCCTGGACCTCCAGGAACGTGCGCAGCCCGCGGCGGACGACCTGGTGGTCGTCGACGAGCAGGACGTGGATCGGTCGGGTGTCAGCCACCGGGCACCTCCATCTCGACAGCGGTGCCCTTGCCGGGCTCCGACTGCACGGTGAGCGTTCCGCCGACGCCGCCGGCGCGGTCGTGCATCGAGACCAGTCCGAGGTGGCGGCCGGCCCGGCGGACCGTGCCGGGGTCGAAGCCGCAGCCGTCGTCGGCGATGCGCAGCAGTGCGCCCTGGCCGGCACGGGAGAGGGTGACCTCGACGTGCTCGGCGCCCGAGTGCCGCAGGGCGTTGTGCAGCGCCTCCTGGGCGACCCGGAGCATGGCCTCCTCCTGGGCGGCGGGCAGCGCGCGGACGCCGTGGGCGGCGAAGGTGACGTGGGAGGAGTGGGCGCGGTCGAGGACCTGGGCCTGTGAGCGCAGGGTGGCGACCAGGCCGTCCTCGTCCAGGGCGGCGGGCCGCAACTCGACGACGGCGGCGCGGAGTTCGTCGGCGGCTTCGGCGGCGAGCGCGGCGACCTGGTGCAGTTCGTCCTTGGCCCGGACCGGGTCGCGGTCGACGAGGGCAGTGGCGGCCTGGGCGGTGAGCCGGAGCGAGAACAGCTTCTGGGAGACCGCGTCGTGCAGTTCGTGGGCGAGCCGGGCCCGCTCCCCCGCGATGGTCAGCTCGCGGCTGCGCTCGTAGAGGCGGGCGTTGGTCAGGGCGATGGCGGCGTGCTGGGCGAGTATGCCGAGGAGGCGCTCGTCGTCCTCGGTGAAGCCGCAGCCGTCCCGGCGGGAGAGAGGGGGCTTGGGACAGCGCTTGTTGGCCAGGAAGAGGGCGCCGAGGATCTCGTCCCCGTCGGCGACCGGCAGACCGAGGAAGTCCCGCATGTCCGGGTGGGCCGAGGGCCAGCCGCCGAAGCGGGGGTCCTGGCGGACGTCGGCGAGCCGTTCGGGGGTGGCGTTGTGCAGCATCGCGGCGAGGATGCCGTGCTGGCGGGGCAGGGGGCCGATGGCCTTCCACTGCTCGGCGCTGACGCCGTCGACGACGAACTGGGCGAAGCCGCCGTGGTCGTCGGGCACTCCCAGGGCGGCGTACTCGGCGTCCAGCAGTTCGCGGGCCGAGGCCACGATCGTCTTGAGGACGTCGCGCACCTCAAGATGCCTGCTCATGGCCAGGATCGCGGTGCTCACCGCGGGGATCCCGGCTCCCGGTCCGTTGGTCATGGCTTCACCGTACCGGCGGGTCGGACGGCCCGTATCGGTCCTGCGCCGTCCGGCGACCAGGACCACCGGCCTAGGCCGAATGCCCTGGCCGGGGCCGGTCCGGCGGCCGACGCCCGGCGGGTGGTGGCGTTCCTACGGTGAGGGCGCGGGCCGGGACGGCCGGTCCGGGCGGAAGGGGACGCGATCATGCCGGTGGCGATCATCACGGGGGCGTCGAAGGGGCTGGGCCGGGCGTTCGCCGGGGCGCTGGCCGTACGGGGCTGGGATCTGGTGGTGGATGCGCGGTCCGCCGGGCCGCTGGAGGAGGCGGCGCGGGCGCTGGCCGGGGCGGGGGCCCGGGTGGTGGCGCTGCCGGGGGACGTGGCGGACGCCGGGCACCGGGCGGCGCTGGTGGCCGCGGCCGGGGAGCTGGGCGGGCTGGATCTGCTGGTGAACAACGCGAGCGCGCTGGGGGCCGAGCCGCTGGTGCGGCTGGCGGACCTGCCGCTGGACGGGCTGCGGCGGGCGCTGGAGGTGAATGTGGTGGCACCGCTGGGCCTGATTCAGACGGCTTTGCCGCTTTTGCGTTGCTCCTCCTATTGGGAATCGTATGAGGCCGATTCCCTTTATAGGGACCCTGCCCCCTATATAGAGGGAGCAGGAGGCAGCGGTATGTCCGATTCGCCCTATTATGGCGGGTCGGATGTCGCCCCGGAAAGGCAACCGGGCGGTGCGGTCCTCGGCATCAGCTCGGACGCGGCCGTCGAGGCGTACCCGACGTGGGGCGGCTACGGAGCGGCCAAGGCGGCGCTGGACCAGCAATCGGCGGTGCTCGCCGTGGAGGAGCCGGGGCTGCGGGTCTGGTGGGTCGACCCGGGAGACATGCGGACCGATCTGTACGCGGCCGCCATCCCGGACGACGATGCGGACCGGCCGCTGCCGGAGACGGTCGTGCCGGCGCTGCTGCGGCTGCTGGACGGCGCGGCCCCCAGTGGCCGGTACACGGCGGCGGAGCTGCTCCGTCCGGCCGGCACCGGTACGTCCGGCGGGGCGGGGTCCCGGTGATCTCCGAGGCGCTGCGGGTCCCGGCGGAGCTGTCGGCACGGGTGCCGGCCGAGCAGCGCGGCCCGGGTCTCGGCCGGGACGACGTACGGCTGCTGGTGAGCCGGGGGACGCGGGAGCCGGCCCATCACGTCTTCCGGGAGCTGCCGGAGCTGCTCGGGGCCGGGGACGTGCTGGTGGTGAACACCTCACGGACGCTGCCGGCGGCGGTGGACGGCCGGACCGGGGACGGCCGGGGGCGCGGCGAGCCGGTGGTGGTGCACTTCTCGACCAGGGCCGACCGGTGGCATCCGGCGGGCCGGGCGGTGGCCGGGTGCTGGGCGGTGGAGCTGCGCAGTCCGGACGGCCGGGGCAGCACCCTGCCGCGGGCCGGCGGTCCGGCCGGCACTGTGGTGCGGCTGCCCGGCGGCGCGCGGCTGACCCTGGAGGCGCCGGTGGACCCGGGAGGCGTACGGCTGTGGTGGGCGCGGCCGTCCGGGCTGCGGGTGCCGGAGCTGCTGCGGCGGCACGGGCGGCCGATCCGGTACGGCTACACCGACCGGGACCAGCCGCTGGGCGCGTACCGGACGGTGTTCGCGGTGGACTCCCCCGGCGCCGGCAGCGCGGAGATGCCGAGCGCGGCCCGGCCGTTCACCGCGGAGCTGGTGGCGCGGCTGGTGAGCCGGGGGGTGCAGTTCGCGCCGATCTCGCTGCACACGGGGGTGGCGTCGGCGGAGGCGTTCGAGCCGCCGTACCCGGAGCGCTTCGCGGTGCCGGCGGCGACGGCGTGGCTGGTGAACGCCGTACGGGCCCGCCGCAGGGCGGCGCCGAGGGCCGCCGGCGGCCGGATCGTGGCGGTGGGCACGACGGCCGTACGGGCGCTGGAGTCGGCGACCGGTGCGGACGGGCGGGTGCGGGCCGCGGCCGGGTGGACGGATCTGGTGGTGACGCCGGAGCGCGGGGTGCGGGCGGTGGACGGCCTGCTCACCGGGCTGCACGAGCCGACCGCCTCCCATCTGCTGATGCTCCGGGCGGTGGCGTCGGCCACCGCGGACCGGGCCGCGCTGGAGCGGGCGTACGAGGTGGCGGTGGAGCGGCGCTACCTGTGGCACGAATTCGGCGATCTGCATCTGCTGCTGCCGGGCCGGGTCCGAGACTCGGTGCATGGCGCAGGTGACGAGGAACTGGACGCCGGCCCACGGTGAGCCCTACCGGCCGGTGCCGTACCGGCCCGCGCGGATGCCCGCGGCCGAGTCGCTGGCCCGGGCCGCCGCGCTGCGGGAGCGGATGGGCCGGCGTCGCACGGTCCGGCAGTTCGCCGCCGACCCGGTGCCGGAGCAGGTGGTGAAGGACGCGATCGCCTGTGCGGCGACCGCGCCGTCCGGGGCCCATCAGCAGCCCTGGACGTTCGTGCTGGTCAAGGACCCCGAGGTACGGCGCCGGATCAGGGCGGCGGCGGAGGCCGAGGAGCGCCGGTCCTACCGGGGGCGGCTGGGCGAGGAGTGGCTGGCCGCCCTGCGGCCGCTGGGCACCGACGAGGTCAAGCCGCATCTGACCGATGCCCCGTACCTGATCGTCGTCTTCCGGCAGCGCCACTGGCTGGGCCCGGACGGCAGCAGGCGCAAGCACTACTACGTCGACGAGTCGGTGGGGATCGCGGTCGGCATGCTGCTGTCCGCGCTGCATCTGTCGGGGCTGGCGGCGCTGGTGCACACGCCGAGTCCGATGCGGTTCCTGCAGGAGGTGCTGGGACGGCCGGCGAACGAGAAGGCGTTCGCGGTGATCCCGGTGGGCTACCCGGCACCGGAGTGCGAAGTGCCCGATTTGGTACGGAAGAGCCTGGATCAGGTGCTGGTCGAGATCTAGCGCATACAGGCTGTGCGTTTGCAATTACTCCTGGCGAGACCTTCCCCTTCGGGCTGTGACGCCGCCAATAGGGCGTAAATCACTTACGACCCGGGTTAGTGGCTTGAGAAATCGCATCTGACCAGGGATTTGTCCATTCCCGATGCAATATTCCCACCACTGGTTCCACTAACCCGCATCGTACGTCACACCTTTGCCGGGGCAATTTTCGGCCGCTAAGAATGGCCCCGTCGCTCGGCGCCGTGGTTGGAACTCGGCGTTGGCCGCCGCTCATGGCCCGTGCGACGTCCCCCCATTTGGAAGGTCTGTCCCGCCATGCCCAAGCACGCTCTTTCCCGCCTCAACCGGACGCACAAGCTCGGTGTCGCCGGTGTTGCCGCAGCCGGTGCCGCAGCTCTGATCTTCGCCGCCGTTCCGGGTGCGGACGCCGACCAGGGCAAGACCCAGGCCACCGCCGTCGAGAACGTCAAGCCGGTCGCCTTCAGCGCCGTCGGTACGGCCGCCAGGGCCCAGCAGGCCACCATCGCCAAGCAGGCCGACGCCTCCGCCGCCAAGGGCAAGGCCGAGGCCGCGGCCGCCGCGAAGCAGGCCGCTGCGAAGAAGGCCGCCGCCGAGAAGGCCGCCAAGGCCAGGGCCGCCGCCGCGGCGAAGGCCAAGGCCGAGAAGGAGCGCAAGGCGAAGCAGGCCGCGAGCCGCTCCGCGGTCCGCACCGCGATCCCGGCCGCCGCGCCGAAGCCGGCCGTGAAGACCTACCCGAACAACCTCGACGGCTGGATCCGCGAGTCGCTGGACGTCATGGCCAAGAAGGGCATCCCCGGCTCGTACAACGGCATCTACCGGAACATCATCCGGGAGTCCTCCGGCAACCCGATGGCGATCAACCTCTGGGACATCAACGCCCAGAACGGCATCCCGTCCAAGGGCCTGCTGCAGGTGATCGACCCGACCTTCAAGGCGTACCACGTCGCGGGCACCTCCTGGAACATCTACGACCCGGTCGCCAACATCACCGCCGCCTGCAACTACGCGGCCGACAAGTACGGCTCGATGGACAACGTCAACTCCGCGTACTGAGCCACCGGTTGACGCTGCGCAGGGGGACGCGCACACACCGCCGAGGGGCGGCACCCGCAGTCGGGTGCCGCCCCTCGGCGCATGCGTACGGGCCGGGCGCTACTTGCGCATGACCTCCGGCTCGTGGCGGCGCAGCAGCCGCGCGACGACGAAGGCCAGCCCGACGCCGAGGCTGATCAGGATGATCATGTCCATCACGTAGACGCCGGTCTGGTGCTTCCACAGCGGGTCGGGGTTGCCCAGCTCCCACGGCAGCAGGGTGTTCATGTCAGCCGTCGCGCCCATCGCGGCGACCGCCCAGCGGGACGGCATCAGCCAGGCGACCTGGGCGACGCCGAGGGTGTCGAAGAGCTGGAAGAGCACGCCGGTGAAGACCACCTGGACGATGGCGAACATGACCAGCAGCGGCATGGTCTTCTCGGCGGTCTTGACCAGCGCGGAGATGATCAGGCCGAACATCATCGAGGTGAAGCCCAGCGCGATGATCGCCAGCGCCATCTCGACCGCCGGGGCCTTGGGGAGGATCAGCCCCTCGGTGGGCATGTTCCGGGTCGAGAAGCCGATCGCCGCGATGATCACGCCCTGGACCGCGGTCACCACGCCCAGCACGATCACCTTGGACATCAGATACGCCGACCGCGACAGGCCGGTGGCCCGTTCCCGCTCGTAGATGACCCGTTCCTTGATCAGCTCACGGACCGAGTTGGCCGCGCCGGAGAAGCACATGCCGACCGCGAGGATCAGCATGATCGTGCTGGCGTCGCGGTTGGTGCGGTGCCGGTTCAGCGGTCCGTAGCCGAGGCCGTAGTCGCTGGGGATCAGCATCGAGACCACGCCGAGCACCGCCGGCAGGATCAGCATCAGCCCCAGGAAGCCGCGGTCGGAGGCGAGCACGGAGACGTACCGCCGCATCAGCGTCCACAGCTGCGAGCCCCAGCTCTGGGACTTCTGCATGCGGGCCGGCGGCGGCTGGATGGACACCGACTGCGGGGCGGTGGCGTCGATGTCCGCGGCGTACATCTGGAAGTGCGGGGAGCCGCGCCAGCGGCCCATCCAGTCGTAGTCGCGGTAGTTCTCGAAGGCCGAGAAGACGTCCGCCCAGGTGTCGTACTGGAAGAAGTTCAGCGCCTCCTCGGGCGGGCCGAAGTAGGCCACGCCGCCGCCCGGCGCCATCACCAGCAGCTTGTCGCAGAGGCCGAGTTCGGCCACGGAGTGGGTGACGACCAGGACCGTACGGCCGTCGTCGGCGAGGCCGCGCAGCAGCTGCATCACATCGCGGTCCATGCCCGGGTCGAGGCCCGAGGTGGGCTCGTCCAGGAAGATCAGCGACGGCTTGGTCAGCAGCTCCAGGGCCACCGAGACGCGCTTGCGCTGGCCGCCGGAGAGCGAGGTGACCTTCTTGTCCTTGTGCACGTGGAGCTTGAGCTCGTGCAGCACCTCGTCGATCCGGGCCTCGCGCTCGGACTCCGCGGTGTCGCCGGGGAATCGGAGCTTGGCGGCGTAGCGCAGCGCCTTCTGGACCGTCAGTTCCTTGTGCAGGATGTCGTCCTGCGGGACCAGGCCGATGCGCTGGCGCAGCTCGGCGAACTGCTTGTAGAGGTTGCGGTTGTCGTAGAGGACGTCGCCCTGGTCGGCGGGGCGGTAGCCGGTGAGCGCCTTGAGCAGCGTCGACTTGCCGGAGCCGGACGGGCCGATGACCGCGATCAGCGACTTCTCCGGGACGCCGAAGGAGACGTCCTTGAGGATCTGCTTGCCGCCCTCGACGGTGACCGTGAGGTGGCGGGCCGAGAAGGACACCTCGCCGGTGTCGACGAACTCCTCCAGCCGGTCGCCGACCAGCCGGAACGTGGAGTGGCCGACGCCGATGATGTCGTTCGGACCGACCGGGGCCTTCCCGGACTTGGGGACCGGCTGGCCGTTGACGTAGGTGCCGTTGTGGCTGCCGAGGTCGCGGATCTCGAAGCGGCCGTCGGGGGTGGCATGGAATTCGGCGTGGTGGCGGGAGACCTGGAGGTCGGAGACGACCAGTTCGTTCTCCAGCGCACGACCGATCCGCATCACACGGTCCATGTCGAGGCGGTGGAAGGTGGTCGGGCTGCGGTCGCCGGACGGTGCGCCGCCGGCGTGCGGCGCCGGGCGCTCCTGGGGCCGGCGGGCCTGCTGCGGGGGGACGCCCTGCTGGGGCTGCTGGGGTACGGCCTGCTGGGGCGGGACGTACGGCGGCTGCTGGCCCTGCGGGGGCGCCTGCCAGCCCTGCTGGGCGGGCGGCTGCGGGTGACCGGGCGACTGCCGGCCCGGCGCCTGGTGCGCGGGGGGCGCCTGCCACGCCTGGGCGGCCGGCTGCTGCTGCGGCGTCATCGCGGGCTGCGCGCTGAAGGCGTCGGCGGCCGGCGCGGCGGCGGACAGGGTCAGCCGGGGGCCGTCGGTGGCGTTGCCCAGATGCACGGCCGAACCGGGGCCGATCTCCGTCTGGTGGATCCGCTGGCCCTGGACGTAGGTGCCGTTGGTGCTGCCGTGGTCTTCGATGATCCAGCTGCGGCCGCCCCACCGCACGGTGGCGTGGCGCCAGGAGACCCTGGCGTCGTCGAGCACCATGTCGCCCTGCGGATCACGGCCCACGTTGTAGGACCGGGACGGGTCGAGCGTCCAGGTCCTTCCGTTCAATTCGAGTACGAGTTCAGGCACTCCATGCCCCATTACATAGTCCCCCGAGTGACGCCCTGTGCGGGAAGTCTAGGGATGGCGAACATCGTGAGGAACTATTTCAGGCTCGGCCCGCGGACCGGAAACCGGGACGGGGCCGGGGTGCAGACGGTTTCTGCGGGGCCCGCCAAACACTCCCGGAGCACGGGAAGAACCCATGGATCCGCCGGGATCACCGGATTACGGGTGTACCGGACGGACGGGCGCGCGGACGGGGCGGCGGCCCGCGCCGGGGAGATCGCGCAGGGCGGCCCGGGAGGCCGTGCGGACCGGCCATAGAAGCCGCATCATGGGAGAAAGCGGACATCATCCGGATCATGGCCGCGGTGCGTGCGCGGTGCGCCGGCCGGCCGTGCGCGGGCTGCCGCGTACGCGGTCCGGGTGCGCTCCGCCCTCGGTACGTGGCCCGCCGCGGCGTACCGAACCCCGCGGTGGGCCAAGGAGGTTGGGCTTTCCGCCGGGGTTGTCCCGACCTGCGGATCCGGGCGGGACGGACACGACTCCATAACGATCGACGGGCCTGCCGGGGCCGCGGCCGGCGGGCCCACCGCGAGGGGCGCGGGCCGGTGGCGGACCGTGCCGCCGCGGTCCGAACCCCGGACAGCCGTACGGACGCGACGGCCCGGCGGTTACCGTAAGGGCACCATGAGCGCATCGCAGATCCCGCCTGCCACCGCCGTACCGGGCGATGACGTACCGACCCTCCTCGTGAAGATCTTCGGGAAGGACCGGCCCGGCATCACCGCAGGTCTCTTCGACACCCTCGCCGCCTACTCCGTCGATGTCGTGGACATCGAGCAGGTCGTGACCCGGGGGCGCATCACGCTGTGCGCCCTGGTCACCACCCCCTCCCCCGGGGAGGGCACCAGCGGCTCCTCCGAGGGGGACCTGCGGGCCACCGTGCACAGCTGGGCCGAGTCCCTGAACCTCCAGGCGGAGATCATCTCCGGCCGGGGTGACAACCGTCCGCGCGGCACCGGGCGTTCGCACGTCACCGTGCTCGGCCACCCGCTCACCGCGGAGTCCACCGCCGCCATCGCCGCCGCCATAACGGCCACCGGCGGCAACATCGACCGTATTTTCCGGCTCGCCAAGTATCCCGTGACCGCCGTCGAATTCGCCGTCTCCGGTGCGGCCACCGAGGCGCTGCGTACCGCGCTGGCCCTGGAGGCCGCGCAGCTGGGCGTGGACGTCGCCGTGGTGGCGGCCGGACTGCAGCGCCGGGCCCAGCGGCTGGTCGTGATGGACGTCGACTCGACACTGATCCAGGACGAGGTCATCGAGCTGTTCGCGGCGCACGCGGGCTGCGAGGCCGAGGTGGCCGAGGTGACCACCGCCGCGATGCGCGGTGAGCTGGACTTCGAGCAGTCGCTGCACGCCCGGGTCAAGCTGCTCGCGGGGCTCGACGAGTCGGTGGTGGAGGCGGTGCGCAAGGAGGTGCGGCTCACCCCCGGCGCCCGCACCCTGGTACGGACGCTCAAGCGGCTCGGCTATCAAGTCGGCGTCGTCTCGGGCGGTTTCACCCAGGTCACCGACGCGCTGCAGGAGGAACTGGGGCTGGACTTCGCCAACGCCAACACCCTGGAGATCGTCGACGGCAAACTCACCGGCCGGGTCACCGGGCCCATCGTGGACCGGGCGGGCAAGGCGCGGCTGCTGCGGGACTTCGCGCACCAGGCCGGGGTGCCGCTGGACCAGACCGTGGCGATCGGTGACGGCGCCAACGATCTCGACATGCTCAACGCGGCCGGTCTCGGGGTCGCCTTCAACGCCAAGCCGGTGGTGCGGGAAGCCGCGCACACGGCCGTGAACGTGCCGTTCCTGGACACCGTGCTGTACCTGCTGGGCATCACCCGCGAAGAGGTCGAGGCGGCGGACACGCACGCGGAGTGAGCGGGTCGGGCGGGGGTGAGTGGGGCGGGCGCCGTGCGCGGGGAGACACCGTGAGCGGGGTGGGCGTGGCCGGCTTGGTAAGGAGAGCCCCGGGGCCGGAGGGCTGGGCAGGGCGGGGGCGGGCCTGCGGGCGAACCCGCACGTGAGCGCTGAGTGACGACGGGCCGATGCATGAGCGGGGCCCCGGCGGTGTGCCAGGGCCCCGCTTCCGTTTGCTGTCCCGCCCGGGCGTCTCGCGCCGTGGGACGGCGGGCGGCTGCCGGGCCGGGGACCTCGGCCTGGCGGTGCCGACGCGGCGAGGGGCTCAAGCCCTGCGGGGTCCGGGCGGGGCGCTCGGTCTTGCCGCATCCGGGCGGGAAGCTCGGCCCTGCGGCGTCCGAGCGCGGTGGAGACTCAGCCCTGCGACGTCCGAGCGGGGGGACTCAGCCCTGCGACGTCCGAGCGTGGGCGGACTCAGCCCTGTGGCGTCCAGTACGCGATCAGCCGGCCGACGCCGTGCTCCACCGACTTCCACGAGCCGTTGAAGGCGACCACGGCGATCGCAGCCGTCGGAAAGCCGCTGCGGTTCATCCGCGGCAGCAGATCACCGTCGGCCTCCCCCGACAGCGCGTCCGCGAGGGCATGCACACCCGGGTTGTGCCCGACCAGCACGAGGTCGGTGACATCGTCCGAGGTCTCGTTGAGCAGGGCGATCAGCTCGCCCAGGGAGGCCTCGTAAATCCGCTCGTCGTAGACGGTCTTGGGACGCTGGGGGAGTTCATGGACGGCGAGCTTCCACGTCTCGCGGGTGCGCGTCGACGTCGAGCACAACGTCAGGTCGGGGGTGACGCCCGAACCGGCCAGCCAGCGGCCGGCGACGGGGGCGTCCTTGCGGCCGCGCTCGGCGAGCGGACGCTCATGATCGCTGGTCTCCGACCATTCGGCCTTGGCATGGCGGAGGAGGACAATCCGGCGGGGTGTATCGACGCTCATGCGTCCCAGCTTCGCACGAAAGGCGGCGCGGGGCGCGGGGTGTTGAAGCGCTCCCCCTGCCGGGTGACAGCAGGCAACCGGGGCGCTCAGGAACCTATCCGGAGGATTCCCGCGAGGTACTCCAGCAGCACCGCGAACCCCTGCGGGGCGCTCGCCGCACTCGCCCGGGCAGGGCTCGCCACGACCGCCAACAGGGCCATGAAGGAGACCACCGGCAGCGCCAGCGCCCACCACGGCAGCCGCGCCCGCAGACCGCGCGTGCGCAGCCGGGGTACCCGCAAGCCGGGTATTCGCAGTCCGTGCGTCCGGGGGCCGGGCGTCCGTGAGCCGTGTGTCCGGGAGCCCCGCGTCCGCGGGCCGCTGGTCCTCCGCAGGCGGGCGGCCTGGGCTGCGGGTGGCCGGCTGAACGCGGCGGACATGGGGATCGCCTCCGTAACGCATCGAAGGGGCTGCACGGCCGCGGGGTGCGGCTCGGCCACCGCGCTGTGCGGTGTACTTCGAAGCTACGGATCACCGGCGGCCGTTCCTATCCGGGAAGCCACCCACTTATCCCTGATACCGGCCCCCTAGGGGATCGGGGGTTGTCCCCACCCCGCCCGTCTCCCCCGGCCGGACCGGCCGTACCGGCCGTACCCCCGCGGTCCGCCGCAAGCCGCACCCGGCACGCCGCACACCGCGGCAGCCCTCACCGGGGCGCAGCAGCCCTCACCGTGGCGCGGCGATGCTCGCGATGATCGCGACGACGACGGTCACGCCGAGCATGAGGCCCAGCACGAGGAGCAGCTTCTTCTGGCTGCCCTGCGGATTCGGTTCGAGCACTGGCATGGGCCCAGTGTCGCACCCGCGGATCCGGCCGTGAGCCCGGGGCGGGGCACCCGGCCGGCGCTCACGCCTCGTCCTCGATCCGGCGGTCCCGGCCGGCCAGCACCCCGACCGCGATCTGCGGCACCATCAGCCCCGCCATCAGGGCGATCGGCAGGCTCCAGCCGCCGCTGTGCTGGTAGAGCGTGCCGACCAGCAGCGGGCCGGGGATGGAGATCAGATAGCCGACGCTCTGGGCGAAGGCGGACAGCTTGACGACACCGGCGGAGCTGGTCGAGCGCATGCCGATCATGGTCAGGGCGAGCGGGAACGAGCAGTTGGAGATGCCCATCAGCAGCGCCCAGGCCCACGCCCCGGCGGCCGGCGCCAGCCACAGCCCCGTATAGCCGGCCAGACCGCAGATCCCCAGGAACACCGCGAGCGGACCCTGATGCCGCATCCGGGACGCCAGCCGCGGCAGCACGAAGGACAGCGGGACCCCCATCGCCATCGTGACCGCGAGCAGAACCCCCGAGGTCTGTGCCGAGACCCCGGCGTCGCGGAAGATCTGCGGCATCCAGCCCATGGTGATGTACGCGGCGGTGGCCTGGAGGCCGAAGAAGACGGCGAGCGCCCAGGCGGTCGGCGACGAGGTGATCCGCAGCGGGGTCTCCCCCGTACGCGCGCCGCCGCCCGCGGCCGGTCCGGCGGCCGTGGCCCGCTGACGTACGACCGCGAGCCACGGCAGCACGGCGACCGCGGCGAGCCCCGCCCACACGGCCAGCCCGGTGCGCCAACTGCCGCCCAGCGCCTGGGTCATGGGCACGGTGACCGCCGCGGCGAGCGAGGTGCCCAGGGCCAGCGCCATCGAGTACAGGCCGGTCAGCGGGCCGACCCGGTCCGGGAACCAGCTCTTGATCACGACCGGCATCAGCACGTTGCTGACCGCGATGCCGGCCAGGGCGAGCGCGCTGGCGGCGAGGAATCCGCCGGTGCCGCCGGCGTACGGGCGCACCACGACGCCCACGGCGATCGCGGCCATGCCCGCGCAGACGATCGCGCCGGGCCCCCAGCGCCGGGCCAGCCGGGGCGCGGCGAACCCGAAGACCGCGAAGCACAGCGGCGGTACGGAGGTGAGCAGCCCGGCGAGGGTGCCGCTCATGCCGAGGCCGTCGCGGACCTCCTCCAGGAGCGCGCCGAGGCTGGTGATGGCCGGGCGGAGGTTGAGCGCCGCCACGACGAGACCGGCGATCACGATCCGCGGCAGCCAGCGCCCGGCGGCCGGGGCGCTCCCCGGGGCGCCCGCCGCGGCATCCGGCTGCGCCCCGGTGCCGTCGGGCCCCGGGGCGGTGGTGGTCGTACGGGCGTCGGCTTCGGTGCCGACGGTCGCGAGGTCTTCGTCTGCCATAGGACTCATCATAGAATCATGGGATGAATACCTGTCCAGCCGATGTCGATAGCCTCTGCTGTCCCGGCCGGCACCGGGGGCCGGGAGGACCCGCCGGGCGCCGCGCCGTCGTCGTCCGTCCGCCCCTGCACACCGGAGCGCTGACATGCCGCCTCTGACCTCGCCCCGCCGCTCCGCACTGGCCGACCAGGTGATCGCGCAGCTGCGCGCCCAGATCACCTCCGGCGAGTGGCCGGTGGGCTCGCGCATCCCCACCGAGCCGGAACTCGTCGAGCAGCTCGGGGTGGCCCGCAACACCGTCCGCGAGGCCGTGCGCGCGCTGGCGCACAACGGGCTGCTGGACATCCGGCAGGGCTCGGGCACGTACGTGGTGGCGACCAGTGAACTGGCCGGGGTGATGAACCGCCGGTTCGCGGCGGCCGAGCCGGGGCACGTCGCGGAGCTGCGCAGCGCCCTGGAGGCGGCCGCCGCCCGGCTCGCCGCGCGCCGCCGCACCGAGCAGGACCTGCGGCAGATCGACGCCCTGCTGGAGCGCCGCGAGCGGGCCTGGGAGTCCGGTGCCGCCGAGGCGTTCGTGGAGGCGGACGCCACGCTGCACATGGCCATCGTGTCCGCCTCGCACAACGAGGTACTGGCCGAGATCTACGCCGACCTCGGCGGCGTGCTGCGCGACTTCCTCCGGGCGGACGTCGGCGAGGAGCTCCGCCCGGAGGCGCACATGGACCACTCGCGCCTGGTCGAGGCGATCCGCACGGGCGACGGCGACCGCGCCGCGGCCGAGGCCAGCACCCATCCGTTCGGGTGCCGGGCGGGGGCGCTGGAGAGCTCGGCGGAGCGTTAGGGCCCGTGAGGGGGGCGGCCCCTGGTTGCCGGGGCCCCTAGGGGGCGTTCGAACGGATCCCGTAGGGGACGCGAGGGTCCCCTGCGAGGCCACAACCGGACGGGCACGGGAGGTATTCCCGAGCCCGGACGGGCACGGGAGGTATTCCCGAAGCGGACAGGCAAAGGAGCTCGTTCGAAGGGGCCCCGCAGCCCCCAACGCGTACTGCCCGCCCCGGGCGACCGGGACGGGCAGTACGGAGTGCGGCGCACAGAATACGGCGTACAAGGTACGGCGTACGGAGACGATGGCGACCGTCAGGCGATGGGGCCGTCAGGCGATGGGGCCGTCAGGCGCCCATCATGTGGACGCCGCCGTCGACGTGCACGATCTCGCCGGTCGTGCGGGGGAAGAAGTCGGACAGCAGGCCGACCACGCCGCGGCCGGCCGGCTCCGGGTCGGCCAGGTCCCAGCCGATCGGGGCGCGGTGGTTCCACACGTCCGCCAGCTCCTCGAAGCCGGGGATGGACTTGGCGGCCATCGACTTGATCGGGCCGGCCGAGACCAGGTTGCAGCGGATGCCCTTCGGGCCGAGGTCGCGCGCCAGGTAGCGGTTGGTGCTCTCCAGCGCCGCCTTGGCCACGCCCATCCAGTCGTACTTCGGCCAGGCGATCTGCGCGTCGAAGGTGAGGCCGACGACCGCGCCGCCGTGCTCCATGAGGGGCAGGCACGCCATGGTCAGGGACTTGTAGGAGTACGCCGAGACCTGGACCGCGGTGCTGACGTCCTCCCAGCCGGCCTCCAGGAAGTTGAAGGCGCCCTGGGGGCCGAAGGCGATGGAGTGCACGATGCCGTCGAGGCGGGCGCCCTCGCCCTGGTGCTCGCGGATCTTGTCGGCCAGGCCGTCCAGGTGCTCCTGGTTGGTGACGTCCAGCTCGATGACCGGAGCCTCCTTGGGGAGGCGCTTGGCGATCCGCTCCACCAGGGAGAGCCGGCCGAAGCCGGTGAGGATGACCTCGGCGCCCTCGTTCTGGGCGACCTTGGCCGCCTGGAACGCGATCGACGACTCGGTCAGAACGCCCGTCACGAGGATGCGCTTGCCTGCGAGGATTCCACTCATGCTGATCAGTGACCCATGCCCAATCCGCCGTCGACGGGAATGACGGCTCCGGTGATGTAAGCGGCCTCGTCGGAGGCCAGGAAGCGGACCGAGGAGGCGACCTCCTCGGGCTGCGCGTAACGCGCGAGCGGCACCTGCTTGACGATGTTCTCCCGCTGCTCGTCGGTGAGCACCCGGGTCATGTCGGTGTCGACGAAGCCCGGCGCGACGACGTTGACGGTGATGTTGCGGCTGCCCAGCTCGCGCGCGAGGGAGCGGGCGAAGCCCACCAGACCGGCCTTGGAGGCGGCGTAGTTCGCCTGTCCCGCGCCGCCCATCAGACCCACCACGGACGAGATCAGCACGATCCGTCCCTTGCGGGCCCGCAGCATGGCGCGGTTGGCGCGCTTGACCACCCGGAACGTGCCGGTGAGGTTGGTCTCCAGGACCGAGGTGAAGTCCTCCTCGGACATCCGCATCAGGAGCTGGTCACGGGTGACGCCGGCGTTCGCCACCAGCACCTCGACCGGACCGTGCTTCTCCTCGATCTCCTTGTACGCCTGCTCGACCTGCTCGCTGTCCGTGATGTCGCACTTCACGGCCAAAAATCCCGCGGGCGGCTCGCCCGAGCGGTAGGTGATGGCGACCTTGTCGCCTGCCTCGGCGAAGGACCGGGCGATGGCGAGACCGATGCCGCGGTTACCTCCGGTGACCAGAACCGAGCGGCTCAAGAGATCACCCTTTCCGTTTCCTGTCCGTCCTGCGTTCGATACGAAACTATCGGTCACGGGGCGTTTCCGGGGAATCGAGCACGGACAGGCGCGCGCGCCGCGCTCTGTCGGGTCCCCACAGAACCCCCACCCATGGTGGCCGACGCGCCGTGCCACACCGCCGGTCCTCTGGGCCGCGCGGCCGCCACAAGGCATGATGCAGGCGCCGACTACGGGAGGACGCCTTGGCCGCTGCACCCCATGCCCTCGACGCATCGTTCCTGGCGCTGCCGCTGCGCGCGCTGGCCGACGCCGCGCTGGCCCGGGCCCGCGCCCTGGGCGCCACGCACGCGGACTTCCGCCTGGAGCGGATCCGGGAGGCGTCCTGGCGGCTCCGCGACGCCCGGACGTCCGGGACCTCCGACACCACCGACCTGGGGTACGCGGTCCGGGTGGTGCACGACGGGGCGTGGGGCTTCGCGTCCGGGGTGGACCTGACGATGGACGCCGCGGCGCGGGTGGCCGCGCAGGCGGTGGCGATGGCGAAGCTGTCGGCGAAGGTCATCAAGGCGGCCGGCTCCGAGGAGAGGGTGGAGCTGGCGGCGGAGCCCGCGCATCCGGACCGTACGTGGGTGTCCTCGTACGAGATCAACCCGTTCGACGTGCCGGACGCGGAGAAGACGGAGCTGCTGGCGGAGTGGAGCTCCCGGCTGCTGGCCGCCGACGGCGTGGCCCACGCGGACGCCTCGCTGATGACCGTCCAGGAGAACAAGTTCTACGCGGACACCGCGGGCACCAGCACCACGCAGCAGCGCGTCCGGCTGCACCCGCAGCTGACCGCGGTCGCGGTGGACCCCGACAGCGGCGACTTCGACTCGATGCGCACCCTCGCCCCGCCGGTGGGCCGCGGCTGGGAGTACCTGACCGGCGGCCACTGGGACTGGGACGAGGAGCTGGCCCGGATGCCGGAGCACCTCGCCCGGAAGATGTGCGCGCCCAGCGTCGAGCCCGGCCGATACGACCTGGTGGTGGACCCGTCCAACCTGTGGCTGACGATCCACGAGTCGATCGGGCACGCGACCGAGCTGGACCGGGCGCTGGGCTACGAGGCGGCGTACGCCGGCACCTCCTTCGCCACCTTCGACCAGCTCGGGAAGCTGACGTACGGCTCCCCGCTGATGAACGTGACCGGTGACCGCACCGCCGAGCACGGTCTCGCCACCATCGGCTACGACGACGAGGGGGTGGCCGCGCAATCCTGGGACCTGGTCCGGGACGGCACCCTGGTCGGCTACCAACTCGACCGCAGAATCGCCAAGTTGACCGGTTTCACGCGTTCCAACGGATGTGCCTACGCGGACTCGCCGGGCCATGTCCCCGTGCAGCGGATGGCGAACGTGTCCCTGCAGCCGGACCCCGGCGGACCGTCCACCGAAGAGCTGATCGCGGGCGTGGAGCGCGGCATCTACGTGGTGGGCGACCGCTCGTGGTCGATCGACATGCAGCGGTACAACTTCCAGTTCACCCAGCAGCGGGCCTACGCGATCCGGGACGGCCGCCTTTGCGGGCAGCTCCGGGACGTCGCCTACCAGGGCATCACCCCGGAGTTCTGGGGATCGATGGAGGCCGTCGGCGGGCCCGACACCTACGTCCTGGGAGGGGCCTTCAACTGCGGAAAGGCGCAGCCCGGACAGGTGGCGGCGGTGTCGCACGGGTGCCCGTCCGCGCTGTTCCGGAACGTGAACATCCTCAACACCTCGAGCGAGGCGGGCCGCGCCTGACCGTGCGACGTTCCGGTACCAAAGTCTGCACCGAGTCGACACGTCATCACCTGCCAACCTCCCAGGCCACGTCGTCCCCGTCCTCGACATCTCCCTCTGAGGGGGTCAGCTGAGGCGGGACGATGAGGCCCTTGAAGGGGGCCAGCTTCAGGCCCAAGCGGTTGTGCATGGTGCGGGCACCTCGGGCCATGGCGCGACGGACGAGATGTCCGTAGACCAGCTCCGTCGTCCTGGTCGTGCGATGCCCCACCCAGGCCGCGATCTCGAAGACCGGGATGTCAGCGTGGATGGCCTCGGACACGCAGAAGTGCCGGAAGCTCTTCGGCGCGTACTGCGACCGCCACGCCACCCACCACCACACCCGCCGCGACAGCCGCGGCCCTTCGCCGCACGAGAACTCCTGGCGCACCCCCCGGAACTATGACTTCAGCTATAGGGGCTGCCTGGTTCACTACGAAGCACCCGAGATCTCCCGGAGCGTCTTGGAAACCGGCACTGCCGCACCAACCGCACAGGCTGACGTGTACGCACTGGGAGCGGCATTCTTTCTCTCTGCTACCGGCTGGCGGCACGTGCCCTACCCGGACGATGCCAGCCGAGAGGAACAGCGGCGAGCCATCGCGGACTCTCCGCACCGACCGATCACGGTACGGAGCCCTCTGGGCCCCCTCATTGAACAGATGATGAGTCGTGACCCGGCCGCCCGGCCGACCGCCCTGGAAGTCTGTGGAGCACTCCGCAACCCATCGTGGGGCTTCCCGGCCCGGTAGCAGACAGAAGGCAGACAAAGTGAGGGCCCGCCTCCTCAAGGCGGGCCCTCATCCTCATGGACGTCGAGCGGAAGTCACGTCCCGTCGGCGGACGCCATCTCGTTGATCAGTCCACGCACACGCTCCTCGATCTCGTTGCGGATCGGGCGGACGGCCTCGATCCCCTGTCCGGCCGGATCGGCCAACTGCCAGTCCAAGTACCGCTTACCGGGGAACACGGGGCAGCTGTCCCCGCAGCCCATCGTGATCACCACGTCAGACGCCTGTACGGCCTCAACAGTGAGCACCTTAGGGATCTCGGCAGAGACATCGATGCCCACCTCGGCCATCGCTGCCACGACGGCGGGGTTCACGTTGTCGGCGGGGGCGGACCCGGCAGAGCGCACCTGTACGCGGTCGCCCGCAAGGTGGGTGAGGAACGCGGCGGCCATCTGGGAGCGGCCGGCGTTGTGGATGCAGACGAACAGGACGGACGGCACGGCGGTGTCAGGCATGGGCGGGGCTTTCCTCGGTCACGAGTGCGGGTGCGGTGAAGAAGCGGCGCGCGTAGAGCGCGACATGGACGAGGCCGATCAGCACCGGTACCTCGATGAGAGGGCCGACCACTCCGGCGAGGGCCTGGCCGGAGGTGACGCCGAACGTGGCAATGGCTACCGCGATGGCCAGCTCGAAGTTGTTGCCCGCGGCCGTGAACGCGAGCGTCGTTGCCCGCGGGTAGTCGAGTCCGGTGGCGCGGCCGAGTGCCATGGAGCCGGCCCACATGAGCGCGAAGTACACCAGCAGCGGCAGCGCGATGCGCGCGACGTCGAGCGGCTGCGAGGTGATCGCGTCGCCTTGCAGCGCGAACAGGACAACGATCGTGAACAACAGCCCGTACAGGGCGAACGGCCCGATTCGCGGAATCAGCTTCGCCTCGTACCACGCGCGCCCCTTGACCTTCTCGCCGATCCGGCGCGTGGGTACCCGGCAGCGAGGGGGACTCCGAGGAAGATCAGCACGCTTCGGGCGATCTCCCACACGGACACGTCAAGGCCGGCCTGCTCAAGCCCGAGCCATCCGGGCAGCACGGACAGGTAGAACCATCCGAGGGCCGAGAACGCGATCACCTGAAACACCGAGTTCAGCGCGACCAGGACGGCGGCGGCCTCCCGGTCGCCGCAGGCCAGGTCGTTCCAGATGATGACCATGGCGATACACCGGGCCAACCCCACGATGATCAGGCCCGTGCGGTACTCGGGAAGGTCCGGCAGGAAGAGCCACGCCAAGGCGAACATGACCGCCGGTCCGACGATCCAGTTCAGCAGCAGCGAGGGCAGCAGCAGACGGCGGTCACGGGTGACGGTGTCGAGCCGGTCATAACGCACCTTGGCGAGCACCGGGTACATCATCACCAGCAGGCCCAGGGCGATGGGCAGCGATACCCCGGTCACCGTGACTTCGGCGAGAGCGTCTCCGAGGCCGGGTACGACGCGGCCGAGGCCGAGACCGACAGCCATAGCGGCGAGAATCCAGACGGCGAGGTAGCGGTCGAGGAACGACAGGCGGCGGGCGACGGCTTGCTCGGGCGCGCCGCTCACGAGGCGGCCCCGGAAGCCTCAGCAGGGGCGGGCAGCGGCTCGCCGGCGGGGCGCGTCAGGATGCCCGCAAGGCGATCGGTCATCTCGGGAAGCAGCCAGTAGTAGACCCACGTCCCGCGCCGCTCGCAGTCGATGAGTCCGGCCTGCCGAAGCAGCTTGAGGTGATGCGAGATCGTTGGCTGCGACAGGTCAAACGCCGGGGTCAGGTCACACACGCACACCTCACCGCCGGCCCGCGAGGCGATCATCGACAGCAGACGCAGTCGCACCGGGTCGCCCAGGGCCTTGAACACCTTCGCGAGTTCTATGGCCTGGCCCTCATCGAGAGGCGCTGTCAGTAGGCCGGGGCAGCATGCGTCTGCCTCTCCGGGCTGGTCGAGCGCCACAAGCTCTTGATTCGACATGCCTCTATGTTGACAGTCTTCGATCCAGGGCGCAATGTTGCATCGATAGATATCAATGCAAGCCGATGGGGGTCTCGCCATGTCCCGTGCACAGCTCGCCCTGCGCGTCAGCGACCTCGAAGCGTCGATCACCTTCTACTCGAAGCTGTTCGGCGCCGAACCGGCCAAGCGTCGCGAGGGCTACGCCAACTTCGCCCTCACCGAGCCGCCGCTCAAGCTCGTACTGATCGAGGGCGAGCCCGGACAGGAAACCCGTCTCGACCACCTTGGGGTGGAGGTCGGGTCCACGGAGCAGGTGACCGCAGCGACCTCCCGACTCAAGGACGCGGGTCTCGCCACGTTCGAGGAGAACGACACCTCGTGCTGCTACGCCCTACAGGACAAGGTCTGGGTACACGGCCCCGGCCAGGAGCCGTGGGAGATCTACGTCGTCAAGGCTGACGCCGACACGCTGGGCAAGAGCGCCGACCCCACCGTGACCGGTGACGCCTGCTGCACGAGCCGGCCGGCCACGGCGACCACCGCAACGGGCTGCGGCTGCAGAAGCTGATCGGGGCTCCACCTTCGCGACGACAGCCGGATCGCACCGAGGAGAGCGCATTCACATTGCGCGGGGCCCCGCCGCTCCATGAGAACGACGGGGCCCCGCTTCGGCGTTGAGGTGCCGAACAGCGACGCCGCAGCCCTCACGGGCGCCGCGCACCAAACAAACGCTTCGACCCAGGCGGGCCGCGCCTGACGGGTGACCTGCGCCGGACCCGGACGGGGCGCGGCCACCCACCGGCGCAGATCTGCTCGCATGCCCTTCGCCGGTCAGTCAGGTGAATTCGTGCGCGGCGCCGGGGCGCCTTCGCCACCGGTGGTAGATCAGGCACGTGAGCTCCCCACCACCGACCGGCCCGCCTGCCGGACCTCCGAGCGGCCCGCTGCCCGGGCGCGCCCCGGCGCCCGGCCCGCCGCCCCCGCGACGCCCCTGGTGGCGCACTCCGCCGGTGCTCATCGGCACCGGCGTCGCCGTCGTCGCGATCGGAGTCGCGGTCGCCGTCGCATCCATCGCCGGCAACGGCGGGGGAAATGGTTCGGGCGGCACTGCCTCCCCCAACGCGAATTCCGGAGAGCCGTCGAGCATTCCGAGCGTCGACTCACCTGCGGCAGCCAGCGCTGTCGTCAAACGCGTGACGCTGAAGCCGGCGGGCTGGGGCAGCGGGTATGTCGCACAGGACCCGTATGAGGACAACACTTTGAGCCAAAATGTCACCGACCAGAACTGCAATGCAGCCTCTCAGCCGATCAACAATGCGTTTGCCTCGCTGTCACGCTGGTCCAAAACATCGGACACGACGGTTGCCACCTTTTCGCAAACCACCGTCTACAAGGCGGCGGATTCGGCGCAGTACAGCTTGTCCCAGCAGAGCGAGGCTTTGCAGCGATGCCCAACCGTAAGAAACGGGAAATCGCGACTTGAGGATGTCCACGAGGTCAAGGTTTCCGGACTGAAAGGCTTTGATCAAGTGGTGGCCGAGGAAGGCCATCAAACCTCGGATGAAAATGGCAATAAGGTCGACACTTACTACACGTACCTCACCGGCCGTAAGGGAAATTTCGTCATGAACACCGAGGTGGACAGAACAGGAGAGGGAACGCAGGAGCAGAACCGCAACGACGCGAGCAGCGCCCTTTCGCTCATGCTGAACCGCCTTGGGAGTGGCGCGTCGTACTGAGCCTCCCCCTCGGTCACGCCCCCTGGCAGCGCGCCGCCCGGTCGATAAGCTCGGGTGGCCGTCGGCCCTCTTGGAGGGCGTCAGCGTCGTGACCACCATTCAGGAGGCGTGTCGATGAGCCGTCGTACCACTGCGCCGCACGAGATCGTCGAGCGGGCCCTGGAGTTGTCCCGCGCCGACGGCTGCGCCGTCATCGCCGACGAGCACTCCGACGCCAATCTGCGCTGGGCGCGCAACGCGCTCACCACCAACGGCGTCACCCGGGGGCGGACCCTGACGGTGGTGGCCACCGTGAACGGCGCGGAGGGCACCGCCTCCGGGGTCGTCTCGCGCTCGGCGGTGACCGCGGAGGAGCTGGAGCCGCTGGTGCGGGCGGCGGAGGCGGCGGCGCGGGACGCCGGGCCGGCCGAGGACGCCCAGCCGCTGGTCGGCGGCGAGAAGGCGTCGGCGGACTTCACCGACGCGCCGGCCGAGACCTCCTCGGAGGTGTTCGCGGCGTTCGCACCGGCGCTGGGCGAGGCCTTCAAGCAGGCCCGGGCGGCCGGGCGCGAGCTGTACGGCTTCGCGCAGCACGGCGTGGTCTCGTCATACCTGGGCACCTCGGCCGGGCTGCGGCTGCGGCACGACCAGCCGACCGGAACGCTGGAGCTGAACGCCAAGGCGGCGGCCCCCGGCGCGGCGGCGGCGCCCCGTTCGGCCTGGGCCGGGCGGGCGACCCGCGACTTCACCGACGTCGACCCGCGGGAGCTGGACGCCGAGCTGGGCCGGCGGCTGGCCTGGGCGGAGCGGCGGGTGGAGCTGCCCGCCGGGCGGTACGAGACGCTGCTGCCGCCGACCGCCGTCGCCGACCTGCTGATCTACCAGATGTGGTCCGCGGGGGCCCGGGACGCCGCGGAGGGCCGTACGGTCTTCTCCCGGCCGGCCGAGGGCGAGGGTGGGCCGGCGGACCGGCCGGCGGACCGCACCCGGATCGGTGAGCGGCTGAGCGAGCTGCCGCTGACCCTGCGCAGCGACCCGCGGGCGCCCGGTCTGGAGTGCGCGCCGTTCGTGCTGGCGCACTCCTCCGGGGACGATGCGTCGGTCTTTGACAACGGGCTGCCGCTGACGGGCACCGAGTGGGTGCGCGAGGGCGTGCTGAACCGGCTGGTCGCCACCCGGCACAGCGCCGGGCTGACCGGTCTGCCGGTGGCGCCGGGCATCGACAACCTCCTTCTGGAGGGCGGCAGTTCGCGCTCGCTCGCGGAGATGGTGGGGTCCGCGGGGCACGACGGGCCGGCGTTGCTGCTGACCTGCCTGTGGTACATCCGCGAGGTGGACCCGGCCACGCTGCTGCTGACCGGGCTGACCCGGGACGGCGTCTATCTGGTCGAGAACGGCGAGGTGACCGGCGAGGTCAACAACTTCCGGTTCAACGAGTCGCCGGTGGACCTGCTGTCCCGGACGGTGGAGGCGGGCCGGACGGAGCGGACGCTGCCGCGGGAGTGGAGCGACTACTTCACCCGGGCGGCGATGCCGGCGCTGCGCGTGCCCGACTTCAACATGAGCTCGGTGAGCCGGGGGGTGTGACGCGGGCCGGGAGGCCGGCCGCAAGCCGGGGGCGGAAGCGGGCCACCGGGGGGGGCGCACGGGCACGGCAGCGGGACTGTCACAGGGGGCGAATAGACTGTGCCCCTGTCCTCCCGTTTCGGGAACCACGATCGATCAGGGACGCCATGACACGCCTCGGCGAATCCGTCGCCCGCGCCAGTACGCTGCTCTCCGCCGACCTCTCCTCGGACGCCACGGTCCGGGAGCTGCTCCAGGAGACGGGCGCGCGGCGCTATCTCGACCTGACGGACCTGCCCGCCAAGGAGCAGGCCGAGCTGATCGCGTCCCGTACGGTCGAGGTGCTGCCGGGTGTGGAGCAGCTGGCCGAGCGGATCGAGGAGCGCCGGGCGGCCGGCACGGGGCTGCACATCAAGCTGGGCATCGACCCGACGGCGACCGATGTGCACCTGGGGCATGCGGTGCCGCTGATCGTGCTGAGCCGGTTCCAGCGGCTGGGCCATGACGTGACGCTGATCATCGGTGACTTCACCGCCAAGATCGGTGACCCGTCGGGCCGTACGGCCGAGCGGCCGCCGCTGACCGACGAGGACATCGCGCACAACCTCGCGACGTACCGCGAACAGGTCCGCCCGTTCTTCGACTTCGAGAAGGTCAGCTTCCGGCAGAACAGCGAGTGGCTGGCGCCGTACACCTTCCCCGAGCTGCTGTCGCTGCTCGCGCAGGTGCCGGCCTCGCAGCTGCTGCAGCGCGAGGACTTCCGCAACCGGCTCGCGGCCGGCTCGGGTCTGACCATGACCGAGCTGCTGTACCCGATCGCGCAGGGCCTGGACTCGGTGGCGCTGGAGTGCGACGTGGAGCTGGGCGGTTCGGACCAGCTGCTCAATCTGCAGATGGGCCGGAAGCTGATGGAGCTGCGCGGGCAGCGGCCGCAGCTGGTGGTGACCATGCCGCTGATCGAGGGCACGGACGGCACCGGCGCCAAGATGTCCAAGTCCAAGGGCAATTACGTCGGGCTGAGCGCGCCCGCCGACGATGTCTTCGGCAAGATCATGTCGGTCCCGGACCGGCTGATGGAGCCGTACCTGAAGGCCTGGACGGAGTGGACGGACGAGGAGATCACGCTCGCCCTGGGCCGGGTCACGGACCGCTCGCTGCACCCGATGGACCTGAAGAAGATCCTCGCGGGTGAGGTCGTGGCGGCGCTGTACGGCCTGGATGCGGCGATGGCGGCGCGGGCCGGGTTCGTCGCGCAGTTCTCCAAGAAGTCGTTCTCCGACGTGGAGTCGCTGCCGGTCGTCGAGGTCGCCGAGCACGGCGTGGAGACGGTGGCGACGGTGCTGAGCAAGGTGCTGGAGTTCACGCCGAGCGCCTCGGCGGCCCGGCGGCTGGCCAAGCAGAACGCGCTGCGGCTGGTAGTCGAGGGCGAGGGCGGTCAGCAGACGGTGGTGCTGGCGGAGGCCGATGCGATCCGTCCGCTGGCCGAGGTGCTCGCCGAGAAGCTGGCGGACGCGACCGGGGACGCGTACCTGAAGGCGGGGCGGAAGCTGGCCCACCTCCAGGGCCGCTGAGGAAGCCGTACGACGGGGCGGCCGGTGCGCACATGCTGCGCGCCGGCCGCCCCGGTGTTTCTGCTGTTGCTCTCAGGTCGCGTGTTTGCGATGGCCGCGCAGGGAGACCCACAACCGGTCGCCGATGGCGACGATGATGACCGCGCCCGCCAGTTGCAGCAGGTGGCGGACCCAGTCGATGCCCTTGGTCTCGTTGACTCCGAGGCCGGTGGCCGCCCAGTTGCCGAGGACGCTGCCCAGCATGCCGAAGATGATGGTCAGCCACAGCGGGATCTGCTGTTTGCCCGGGATGATGGCCTTGGCGATGAGGCCCAGCACCAGGCCCACGATGATGGCCCACAACCACGTCATGTCGCCTCCTCTGACGGCGCGGTGCACATGAGGTCGCACGTGCGGGTCGCCCCGCCAGTGTCGCCCCGCCCCGGCCGCCGCGCACGCCGGAGCCCGGCCGGGTGGGCGGGACCCGGTCTCGAATGCGGCGCAGCCTGGGCGTACCGTGGAATCCGACCGGAAACCGGGGTGAATTCCGGCGGAACCGAGCAGGTGGTGGAAATCGTGGTGCGGAAGCAGAGCAGCGGCCAGACCTTCCGGATCACCGGGGCCCGGCAGGGGCTGACCGAGGATGTGCGCGGTCGGCAGCGCCGGTATGTGATCTCGATGGGCGTGCGGACCGTGGCGGTGCTGCTGACCGTCGTGTTGTGGAACATCGAGCGGCCGGTGGCCATCGCCACGCTGGTGCTGGGCATGGCGCTGCCGTACATCGCGGTGGTGATCGCCAACGCGGGCCGGGAGAACGTCCCTTCACTGCCGAAGACGTTCGTGGCGGGGCCGAGCCGGCCGATGCTGACGCCGGGGCCGACGGACGGTACGGCGGATTCCGTTCCGGACCGGCCGGCGGCGGGCGCGTCGGCGCCCGACTCCGACCTCGGCTGATCGCCTACCGGTCTGCAAAGCTCAAGAAAAGCTCAGATCAATCATGGAGTTCCGGTGCACCGCGCACCATTCCCCGTGACATACTGCGTACGCGCTCCGCATCCCCCGTCGGAGCGACGGACCGACGCCGGGCGGCTCCCCCCGTGGCTGCCCGGCGTCGTCATGTCCGCAGGCCGGTCGGGTGGCCGCCGCGGGCGGACGTAGGGTTGAGGCGTGAACTCCCCGAACTCCGCCGAGAACCCCACCATCTGCTCGGCCAAGGGCTGCCGGGCCGACGCCGTGTGGGTGCTGGCGTGGAACAACCCGAAGCTGCACACTCCGGACCGCCGCAAGACCTGGCTGGCGTGCGAGGAGCACCGGGAGCATCTGTCGCAGTTCCTCGGCGTGCGCGGGTTCCTCAAGGACGTGGTGGCGCTTGCGGAGTGGGAGGCGTCGGCGGGCGGGCGCTGACGGCCGGGGTGCTTCTGCCGGATCAGCCGCCGATCGCGGACATCGGGCGGTCGGGCTGGAGGAAGGACGGGTCGTCCAGGCCGGAGCCCGCCTTCTTGCCCCACAT
This sequence comes from Streptomyces sp. NPDC048197, assembly GCF_043202395.1. Lineage (NCBI taxonomy): Bacteria > Bacillati > Actinomycetota > Actinomycetes > Kitasatosporales > Streptomycetaceae > Streptomyces > Streptomyces sp. NPDC048197. Next base: position 21,383 of record NZ_JBIDAJ010000043.1, on the reverse strand, counting down.
CGCCAGCTTCCATATGCGGGCGATCTCGTCGTCCGGTGCTCCGGAGCGCAGCGCGCCGCGCAGGTCGGTCTCCTCGGTGGCGAACAGGCAGGTCCGGACCTGGCCGTCGGCGGTGAGCCGGGCGCGGTCGCAGGCGCGGCAGAACGGGCGGGTGACGGAGGCGATGACGCCGACGCGGTGCGGTCCGCCGTCGACGAGCCAGCGCTCGGCGGGTGCGGCGCCGCGGGCCTCCTGGCCCTCGGGGGTGAGCTCGAAGCGGGTGCGCAGCGAGGTGAGGATGTCACCGGCGGTGATCATGCCGTCACGCTTCCAGCCGTGCTGGGCGTCGAGCGGCATCTGCTCGATGAAGCGGAGCTCGTAGTCCTGGGCGATGGCCCAGGCGAGCAGGTCGGGGGCCTCGTCGTCGTTGAGCCCGGGCATCAGGACGGTGTTGACCTTCACCGGGGTGAGGCCGGCCTCGCGGGCCGCTTCCAGGCCGCGGAGGACGTCGTCGTGCCGCTTGCGGCGGGTGAGGGCCGTGAAGACGTCGGGACGGAGGGTGTCCAGGGAGACGTTGACGCGGTCCAGGCCGGCGTCGCGCAGGGCCCGGGCGGTGCGCTGCAGGCCGATGCCGTTGGTGGTCAGCGACATCTGGGGGCGCGGGGTGAGGGCGGCGACCCGCTCGACGATGCCGACCAGGCCGGGGCGGAGCAGGGGCTCACCGCCGGTGAAGCGGACCTCTTCGATGCCCAGGTCGCGCACGGCGATCGTGATCAGCCGGACGATCTCGTCGTCGGTGAGCAGGTCCGGCTTGGCGAGCCACTGCAGGCCCTCTTCCGGCATGCAGTACGTACATCGCAGATTGCACCGGTCGGTGAGCGAAACCCGCAGGTCGGTGGCCACGCGGCCGTAGGTGTCGATGAGCACAGGGCCCCCTCCCCGAGAGTCACGGACCGGTACGCCGTCCGCTGGTGGATCAGTACGTCTTCGAGCCTACGCGATGGGTCCGACAGTGGGCAGAGATGAGAAGCACGAGGTGGGCGGGGCGGCGTCGTAGATCTCTACGACGCCGCCCCGCCCGGGTCCTGTGCGGATGCCTCAGGGGCGCTCAGTGCGCTCCGGTGCCGGTCAGGGAGCGGACCTCCAGTTCGGCGTACTTCCGGGCGTCCGGCTCCTCCTTGGAGAGCAGCGAGCCCAGCCAGCCGAGCAGGAAGCCCAGCGGGATGGAGATCAGGCCGGGGTTCTCCAGCGGGAAGACAGCGAAGTGCGCGCCGGGGAACATCGAGGTCTCCTTGCCGGAGACGACGGGCGAGAAGAGCACCAGCAGGACGGAGGAGGCCAGGCCGCCGTAGATGGACCACAGCGCGCCCTGGGTGGTGAAGCGCTTCCAGAACAGGCTGTACAGGAGCGTCGGGAGGTTGGCGGAGGCGGCGACCGCGAAGGCCAGTGCCACCAGGCCGGCGACGTTCAGCCCGCGGGCGAAGACGCCCAGGACGATGGCGACCGCGCCGATCCCGACGGTCGCCCAGCGGGCCGCGCCGACCTCCTCCTTCTCGGTGGCCTCGCCCTTGCGGAGGACGTTGACGTAGATGTCGTGGGCGAAGGACGAGGAGGAGGCGAGGGTGAGGCCGGCGACCACGGCGAGGATGGTGGCGAAGGCGACCGCGGAGATGAGGGCGAGCAGGACGGCGCCGCCGGTGGAGCCGGCGCCACCGCCGATGACCTCGGCGAGCTGCGGGGCGGCGGTGTTGCCCGGCTTCTCGATGTCCGCGGGCTTGATGAGGGCCGCGGCGCCGAAACCGAGCGCGATGGTCATCAGGTAGAAGACGCCGATGATGCCGATCGCCCAGTTCACGGATTTCCGGGCGGCCTTGGCGGTGGGGACGGTGTAGAAGCGGATGAGGATGTGCGGCAGGCCGGCGGTGCCCAGGACGAGCGCCAGGCCCAGCGAGATGAAGTCGATCTTCGAGGTCGCGGTCGCGCCGTATTTGAGGCCGGGCTCCAGGAAGGCGGCGCCCTTGTGGCTGTTCTCCGCAGCGGCGCCGAGCAGCGACGAGATGTTGAAGTGGAACTTCAGCGCCACCAGGAACGTGATCAGCAGGGTCCCGGCGATCAGCAGTACCGCCTTGATCATCTGGACCCAGGTGGTGCCCTTCATGCCGCCGATGGTGACGTAGAGGATCATGACGATGCCGACGAGGACGACGACCAGGACCTTGCCGGCCTCACTGGTGATGCCCAGCAGCAGGGTGACCAGCGCCCCGGCGCCCGCCATCTGGGCGAGCAGGTAGAAGATCGAGACGACGATGGTCGAGGTGCCCGCGGCGGTGCGGACCGGGCGCTGGCGCATCCGGTAGGCGAGGACGTCGCCCATGGTGAACCGGCCGGAGTTGCGCAGCGGTTCGGCCACCAGGAGCAGCGCGACGAGCCAGGCGACGAGGAAGCCGATGGAGTAGAGGAAGCCGTCGTAGCCGAAGAGGGCGATGGCGCCGGCGATGCCCAGGAAGGACGCGGCGGACATGTAGTCGCCGGAGATGGCCAGGCCGTTCTGGAAGCCGCTGAACTGGCGGCCGCCGGCGTAGAAGTCCTCCGTGCCCTTGGTCTGCCGGCCGGCCCAGACGGTGAGGCCGAGGGTGGCGGCGACGAAGACGGCGAAGAGGCCGATGATCAGGGGGCGGTGCTCGCCCGCGCCGCCGGCCGCGAGCGGGACGGCGGACAGGTGCTGGTGGGGGCTCATGCGCCGCCCTCCAGACGGGACTTGATGGCTTCGGCCCTGGGGTCGAGCCTGCGGGCGGCGTGCCGGGAATACCACCAGGCGATGAGGAAGGTGGTGACGAACTGGGCCAGGCCGAGGACGAAGGCGACGTTGAGGTGGCCGGCGACCTTGGTGGCCATGAAGCCGCCGGCGTAGCTCGACAGCACGACGTACACCAGGTACCAGAGGACGAAGGCGACGGTGAGCGGGAAGGCGAACGAGCGGTGGGCGCGGCGGAGTTCGTCGAATTCCGCGCTCGACTGCACCTGTTGGTAGTCGGGCGGTTCGTGCGTCCCCGGGTCGATGGTGGGTGCGGCGCTCACGGAATCTCCTGACGCGAGGGGGCGGGTGTTCCGGGCCGGTCCGGCGGCGGCGCGTGGGTCGGCCCAGGCCGACGATAAAGCTCACGTAAGTGACGTGGATCACGCATCGTAGAGCGGTGGCACCCGATCCGACAGGGGGCCGTTGCGGGAAACCCCGGGGAAAAATGCGGCGGATGGCCGCACCGCCCGCCACCGCGCGCGGGGCGCTTCGTTGAGCCCGGTGTGAACCCGCCGCCGCCCCAGCAGGCCCCGCAGCCCTCCACTCCCCGTCGGCGCCCTTACGGCAGCGTCCGGCTGCCGGCGCCGCTCGTCACCGCCCCCTCGGAGCCCCGGCCGGGTGCGGCCCCCGCCGTGCGCCGCTGGTACGGCCGGCGGATCCCGCTGCCGCCGCTGAGCATCACCACCCTGCGCCGCACGGACTGAGCGCCCGCCGGACGTGACGGAACGTCAACCGCCGTTTCCGGCAAGGCCGTACCGCTTCGGCCGTCGTACGGTTTTCGCCCGGTTTTTTCTTCGGATTCCATTGCTGCACCCGAGTGATCGCCGATAACTTCACGTCTCATTGCACCCGCCCGTGCGCAAACCCGCGCACGGGCGGTCTCACGGATGATGTGGAGTACCCATGGCTCATCCCCGATCCAGACGCATGCGGGCGCTGGCCGTACCGCTCGGGCTGGCTCTGACGGCGTCCCTCGGCTTCCTCTCCCCCGCGGCCACCGCCGCGCCGCAGGACGCCCCGGCCGCCGCGGCTTCGGCCGACGGCCCGCTGCTGTCGTACGTCGTCAACACCACGCCCGGCCGTGCGGCGGTCGGCAAGGTCGAGAAGGCGATAGCCCGGGCCGGCGGGAAGGTGATCGTCGCCCACGAGAACATAGGCGTGATCGTCGTCCACTCGGCGAATCCGCAGTTCGCCGCCTCCATGCGCGCCGTGCCGGGTGTGGCGTCGGCGGGTGCGACGCGTACCGCGCCGCTGAAGGCGTCGGGCACCACCGACGTCGGCAAGCCGCAGAAGGTGGACCTGTCCAGGTCGCAGCTCGCGGCGGCCGGCCGGACCGCGAAGGCGAAGGGCGAGGAGCCGCTCGAACCGCTGCAGTGGGACCTCCCCGCCATCAAGGCCGACCGGGCCGCGAAGGTGAACCCCGGCAGCCGGAAGGTCACCGTCGCCGTCATCGACACCGGTGTGGACGACACCCACCCGGACCTGAAGCCCAACTTCTCCGCCAAGCAGTCCGCCAACTGCGTGGGCGGGGTGGCCGATACGTCCAAGGGGGCCTGGCGGCCCTGGGACCCGGCCAGCGACTACCACGGCACGCATGTGGCCGGCACGATCGCCGCGGCCCGCAACGGCGTCGGGGTGGCCGGTGTCGCCCCTGGCGTGAAGGTCTCCGCCATCAAGGTCAGCGAGCCGGAGACGAGCCTGTTCTACGCCGAGAGCGTGGTGTGCGCCTTCGTCTTCGCGGCCGACCACGGCGTGGCGGTCACCAACAACAGCTATTACGTCGACCCGTGGATGTTCAACTGCAAGGATGACGCCGACCAGGCGGCCATCGTTGACGCGGTCGGCCGGGCGGCGAGCTACGCGCAGCGCAAGGGCGTGCTCAACGTCGCCGCGGCGGGCAACTCCGACCTCGATCTGGCGGCCCCGAATCTGCCCGACGCCTCCAGCCCGAACGACTCCACGCCCGTGGAGCGCACCATCAACCCGAAGACCTGCTGGGACGTGCCCACCCAGCTGCCGGGCACGGTGACGGTGGCGGCGACCGGTGTGCACAAGCTCAAGTCCGGCTACTCGAACTACGGCCTGGGCCAGATCGACGTGGCCGCGCCGGGCGGCGACTCGAAGCAGGTGCCCGACCTGCCGGCCAAGAACGGCAACATCCTCTCCACCATGCCGGGCGGCGACTGGGCCTACCTGGCGGGTACGTCCATGGCCACCCCGCACGTGGCGGGCGTCGCGGCGCTCCTGAAGAGCGCCCACCCGAAGTCCAGCCCGCAGGAGATCCAGTGGCTCCTCAAGGAGCAGGCGGACAACCCCGGCTGCCCCACGGGTGACACCACCTGCACCGGCACGCAGCACATCAACAGCCACTTCGGTTACGGGATCGTCGACGCGCTCGACGCGGTGAAGAAGTAACCAGGACGGCTTGACCGGCCGCCGGGAAGACGCGGCCGGGAAGCGGCTCAGGCGGTGACCGTCTGCGGGGGCCGGGTGCTTCGGCGCCCGGCCCCTTGCCGGTCCCCGGCCGCCCGGAGCACGCCCTCGGCCAGGGCGAACTGCGCCGCCGTATAGGTGAGCATGATCCAGAACTGGGGGAGCGGCAGCTGCGGCCAGTGGGCGATACCGGACGCGATCAGGGTGTCGGAGAGCAGGAAGAGCAGTCCGCCGGCCGCCGCCCACGGTCCCGCCCGCAGCGCGCCGAAGCCCATCGCGGTGAGCAGCAGGCTGTATCCGGCGACCGGGATCCGCAGGTCGGCCGGGAGGCCCGGCCACAGCAGGGCGACGGTGCCGACCAGCGCGAGGGCGTAGCCGCCCGCGAGCGCCCCGGTACGGGCCCGGCCGCCCGGCGGGGAGCCGTGGCGCCCGCACAGCAGCAGGTAGCAGACGTGCCCGGCGGCGAACGAGCCCATTCCCACCAGGAAGACCACGCCCCCGCCGTGCCCGCCGATCTGGAGGAAGGTGTCGCCGCCACAGCCGAACAGCAGCGCCCCGGCGAGCAATACGGGGCCGCCGCGGGCGAGGACGTACGCGGCGAGCACCGGCATCAGGGCGGGTTTGGTGAGGTGGTCGACGAGGGTGGCGCCGGCGAGCAGCGCTGCGAGGTGGACGACGGCGAGCACGGCGAACGCGGCCAGCAGGGGCCGGACGGCCCCCGGCCGACGGGGCGTCACGCGACGGTCTCCTCGACGGAGGTGGCGGCAGAGGTGGGGGCCGGGGCGGGGGCGGGATCTGCCCCGGCCCGCTTGGCGGCCGGCTGCCAGCCCGGGCCGCGGAAGATCCGCCCGGCCCGCTCGGACCAGCTGTCCGCGGCCCGTACGTCGCGGGCGATGGCGGCGTACTCATGGGTGGCGACCCGCAGCGGGTTGTAGGTGTCGATGTTCTTGGTCAGGCCGTAGACGGGCCGGTCGGTCTCGGCGACGAACGAGCCGAACATCCGGTCCCAGATGATCAGGATCCCGCCGTAGTTGCGGTCCAGATAGCCGCCTTGCGAGGCGTGGTGGACGCGGTGGTGGGAGGGGGTGTTGAGGACGAACTCGAAGGGGCGGGGCAGCTTGCCGACGCGTTCGGTGTGCACCCAGAACTGGTAGACGAGGTTGGCGCCGGAGGTGAAGGCGACCACGGCCGGATGCACGCCGAGCGCGACCATCGGCACGTAGAACGGCCAGACGGTCCAGGTCGTCCAGGGCTGGCGCAGGGCGGTGGTGAGGTTGAACTTCTTGCTGGAGTGGTGCACCACGTGGCAGGCCCACAGGACCCGGATGACGTGGTGGCCGCGGTGCGACCAGTAGTAGAAGAAGTCCTGGGCGAGCAGCATCAGCAGCAGCGTCCACCACAGCACGGGGATGCGGAGCGGGGTGAGTTCGTAGATCGCGGCGTAGATCGCCACGATGGGTATCTTCCACAGCGCGTCGAAGACCAGGCTCCCCAGCCCCATGCCGACGCTGGTGGCCGCGTCCTTGACTTCATAGCCCGCCGCGTCCTCGTCGGGATGCAGGCGGTAGCTCACCATCTCCACCACGGTGAGCAGGACGAAGGCCGGTACGGACCACAACACGACATCGGGCAGGTGCGGCATGCCCCGCACCATAAAGGCGTGGACGGGGGTGCCGCTAGGGGTTGTTACTCAGAAGTATGTGAGACGTGATGTCAGCTGCCGATGATCACTGTGAGGCCCGATGACGACCGCACCCACCCTCGCCATCCTGGGCGGCGGGTTCTCCGACGACCCCGACACCCTGCTCGACGACTTCGTACTGGCCGCCACCGGGCGGCCGCGCCCGAAGATCTGCTTCCTGCCCACCGCCAGCGGGGACGCCCCCGGCTACGTCGAGAAGTTCCACACGGCGTTCGCCGGACGGGACTGCGAGACCGGCCACCTGGAGCTGTTCCGCCGGACCGCGACCGATCTGCGGGCGTTCGTCCTCGCGCAGGACGTCGTCTATGTCGGCGGCGGCAACACCGCCAACATGCTCGCCGTCTGGCGGCTGCACGGCCTGGACGCGGTGCTGCGCGAGGCGTACGCGGCCGGTGTCCTGCTGTGCGGCATCAGTGCGGGCGCCTGCTGCTGGTTCGAGAGCGCCTTCTCCGACTCGTTCGGCCCGCCGGCCCCGCTCGCCGACGGCCTGGGCCTGCTGCCGGGCAGCCTGTGCCCGCACTACGACACCGAGCCCTTGCGCCGTCCCGGCTACCGCGAGGCGGTCAAGAGCGGTGCGCTGCCGGCAGGTTGGGCGGTCGACGACGGCGCAGCGGGCCTGTTCTCCGCCGGCCGCCTGGTGGACGTGGTGACCCGCACCCCCGGCGCCACCCTGCGCCGGGTGAGCCGCGGACCGGGCGGCACGGTGCACGAGGTGCCGGAGGAGGCGCGGCTGCTGGGCGGGTGACGGCGGGGCGGGCGGCCCCCGGCCGGGGTGGGGCGCGGTGGCGGACCGCGCTCACCGCCCCGGCCGGGGACGGTAGTTGCTCTTGTCCCTCAGCAGGTCGAGGTCGATCGCGCCGTCCTGTGCCAGCCGGCGCGATACGGCGAGGGCCTGGGCGCGAGCACGGGCCCCCTTCGGGGCGGGGGCCGGCAACCGCCCCGACCCCTCACCACACCCGTACCGAGCCGCCCGGGGCGAAGGCCGGGCTGGTGGCGTTCGGGGGGATCTTGTCCAGGGGGTGGGTGAGTTCGGTGTGGGTGGGGCCTACGCGGGCGGCTATGGGGGCCAGGTGGGCGAGGTCGAAGCCGTAGACGCGGGCGGCGTTGGTGGCGAGCAGGGCGGCGGTCTCGTCGGGGGGCAGGTCCGCGAAGGCGAGGCGGAGGGCCTCGCGGGAGTGGGGGTGGGTGCCCTCGTCGTGCGGGTAGTCGCTGCCCCACATGATCTTGTCGAGGCCGATGCGGTGGCGCAGCGGGACCTCGTGCGGGCGCATGAAGCTGGCGCCGACGAAGCAGTGGTCGCGCCAGACGGCGGCCGGGGTGCCGGCCATGGTGGCGGCCAGGCCCGCGCCGAACCGGGACTCCGCTGTGGTGGCGTTGCGGGACGCGGCCGCGACCAGCCGGCCGTGGTAGTAGTCCAGCATGTCCAGGACGCCGGGGATCCAGCCCGAGCCCTGTTCCGTCAGGACCAGCCGGAGGCCGGGGTGGCGGCGGAAGGCGCCGCCGAAGATCAGGTGCCACAGGGCGCGGTGCGAGAACCAGGTCGTTTCGACCATGAAGACCGCGCGGGCGGCCGGTTCGTCGCCGAGCGGCGGGGAGGCGGAGCCGCCGTGGTGGTTGACCGGGACCTGCAGCTCGTCGCAGACCGCCCAGAGGGGGTCGTAGGCCGCGGAGTGGAGTTCGGGAAGGCCGGAGCCGGGCGGGGTGCCGGGGAGCATGATGCCGCCGGTGAGCCCCGCCTCCTTGGTGCGGCGGACCTCCTGTACGGCCAGCTCGACGTCGTTGAGGAGGATCTGGGCGACGCCGGCCCGGCGGCCCGGGGCGTCCGCGCAGAAGTCGGCCAGCCAGCGGTTGTGGGCCCGCAGCCCGGCCCAGCGCAGCTCGAACTCCGTACCGGTGGGCGGCGGCGCCATGAGGGAGGCGCTGGGGAAGAACGGCGGGATGGTGTTGGGGAAGACGACCTCGGCGACGATGCCGTCGGCCTCCAGTTCGGCGAGCCGGCGGGCGGAGTTCCAGTTGCGGTCGGCGGTGTCGGCGAGCAGGTCCTCGTGCGGATTGACGTAGGTCGCCGCCCAGGCGTCGAAGGCGTCGTGGTGGCGGGACTCCAGATACGGCTTGTAGTCGAGCAGGTCGGCGCCGGCGTGGCAGTCGGCGGAGATGACGGTGTAGCGCTCCTCGGTCGGCGTCCCGGGCGGCGTCCCGGTCGTCGTCGTGGTGGTCCTCATCGGTGCGGTCATCGTCAGCACTCCGTTCCCAGTACGGGGAAGTCGTGGCCGGTGAGCCAGTGGCGGCCCACGGCGCGGGAGCGGGCCCAGGCCGCCTCGACCGCCGGCTGGTCGCCGGGCTGGCCGAGTTCGGCGGGCGTCGGGCCGATACGGCGGGCCAGCGGGGCGAGCGCCTCCGGGTCGAAGCCGAAGACCTCGGCCGCGGCCAGGCCGAGCATCCGGCGGGTCTCGGCGACCGGGATGTCGTGGAAGGTGTCGCGCAGCCACCGCCGGGTGTCCGGCCAGGTGCCCTCGGGGTGCGGGAAGTCGCTGCCCCAGAGGATGTTGTCGACGCCGATCTCGTAGCGCTGGGCGAGTTCGCGGCGCTTGGTGTTGGTGGCGCAGACGAACACCTGGCGGTCGAGGTATTCGTGCGGTGCCCGCTTCAACTCGGCGAAGGGGGACAGTTTCTTGCCGCCGTGCGCGCCCAGGTAGAGGCGGTCCATGAACCACAGCAGGTTCGGCAGCCACCAGCAGCCCGACTCCGCGACGCCGAACTTCAGGCCGGGGTGGCGTTCGAAGACGCCGGACCAGAGCAGGAACCACAGCGGCCGGGCCGGCCACCAGGTCACCTCGGAGACGTAGATGCCCAGGTGGTCGCCGTATTCGTGGCGGGGCGCGGCACCGGAGTGGGTGACCACCGGCATCGCGCATTCGGCGGCGGCCGCCCATACGGGGTCGTAACGCCGGTCGTGGTAGGGCGCCTTGTCGGCCCACATGGACGGGATCATCAGGGCCCCGAGTCCGGACTCCTTGGCGCGGTGGATCTCCGCGACGACCTCGCCGGGGTCCGCCGTCACGGGCAACAGGGCGACGCCGCAGTGCCGTTCGGGGTGCGCGGAGACGAACTCGGCGAGCCAGCGGTTGTGGGCCCGGGCCCCCGCCATGCCGAGTTCGGGGTCCTGGTCGCCGGAGAGCCCGAGCCCCACGCCGAAGGGCGCGGCGGTCCGGCTGTCCACCGCGTCCGCGTCCGGGAAGACGACCTCCGCCGCGACGCCGTCGCCGTCGAGCTCCTTGAGGCGCTGCGCGGGGTCCCAGCCGCCGCGCAGGCCCTCCTCGTTGTCGGCGAACCACCGGGCGGCGAACGCGTCGTTGCGGATGCCGAGCCGGGTGGCCTCCTCCCGGCGGGCGCCACGCTCCGCGAGGAACTCCTCGAAGGCCCGGTGGAAGCGGCGCTCCAGATAGGGCCGGTACTCCTCGGTGGGCAGCCCGGCGTGGCAGTCGGAGGAGATGATCAGGTACGGGTCCTGGTCGGTCATCACACACCCCTCAGTCCAGGATGAAGCGTTCGAGGTACGACGGGGCGGACCGGTCCAGCATCGACCGCGCCCGGGCCCTGATCTGCCGGTCGGTGTGCTCGCCGGACGGCAGCATCCAGAACCGGTCCGCCCGGATCCCGTCCACCACGGTCCCGGCGACCTCCTCGACCGGGGTGAACGCGATCTCCTGCCCGGCCTCCTTCATCGCGGCCTCCCATTGGCCGAGGCTGCGGTAGGGCGTCCGGCGGGGCTTCTCCTTGGCGTACCGCGCGGGCCGGTTGCGGTGCGACTCCCACAGACCGGTGCGCAGCATGTGCGGGCCGGGGAACAGTACCGACGCCCCGACGGGCGCGCCCTCCGCCGTCAGGTGGGCGTGGAGCGATTCGGTCATCGTCACCACGGCGGCCTTGGTGACGGCGTAGACGGACGCGGTGGGCAGCGGGGCGATACCGCCGTCGGTGGAGGAGGTGTTGACGACGCGGCCCGGGGCGCCGCCCGCGAGCATGCGGGGCACGAACGCCTGGATGCCGTGGAAGACGCCCCACACGTTGACCGCGAAGGCCCACTTCCAGTCGTTGACCTCGTGTTCCCACATGCGGCCCTCGGCGCCGGAGCCGACGCCCGCGTTGTTGCACAGCACATGGACCGCGCCGAAGGCGTCGTACGCCGCGTCGGCGAGGGCCCGCACCTCGTCGCGCACCCCGACGTCGACGGTGCGGGCGAGGACCTCCGCGCCGTCGGCCGTCAGCGCGTCCGCGGCGGCGCGCAGCGGTGCCTCCTCGACGTCCGCGAGGACCACCTTGAGCCCCTCGGCGGCGAAGCGCCGCGCCAGCGCGAGGCCGATGCCGCTCGCGGCGCCGGTGACGACCGCGACCTGTCCCGCCCGCAGCTCCATCAGACGCTCCCCTCGGGCGGTCCGTCGAGGATCTGCTGCGGGTCGTCGTACCGCTGGTGGACGTAGGGCAGCAGGGCCTCGGGGTCCACCCGCGCGACGACCTTTCCCCGCTGGTCGCTGCTCTTCTCGCCCAGGGTGATCCCGACGAGGGTGCGGACGGGGAGGTCGGCGACCGGGTCGTACATCGACTCCCGCAGGACGACGTCGCCGGTGACCCGCTCCAGGGTGCGGTGTTTCTCCCGCCGCACGCAGTGCACGAGTACCGGGTCCCCGTCGAAGCCCGAACCGTCCACCGCGGGCAGGAACTTGAAGTAGAAATCCGTCCGCTCCGACGGCTCGGGGACCGGCAGACCGCCGCTCACCGCGCCGCGCACCTCCACGAAGGCGATGCCGTGCCGGGCCAGCGCGGCGCGTACGGTCAGCCCGTCGCGCTCGACGGTCACCTCGCCGAGCTTCTTCGGCTCCCCGAAGACCTCCCGGCCGCCGGTCAGGGCCCGCTCGTGGGTCATCGGCATGACGAGCGGATACCAGCCCGCCACGCCGTCGTGCTCGGCGGCGACCGCGACCGAGCCGGCGCCGAGCGGATAGCCGGGCAGCGTAACGGTGCTGACGGTGGCCCGGACCAGCGGCCGTCCGGAGGGTTTCAGCGGCGGCGGCAGCACCGCCGCGACCGCGTCCGGATCGCTCTCCCAGAGCGCCACCACACCGGTGGACCAGATGTCGGGGAGCCGGGAGCCGGTGGCGCGCGCCGCGGCGATCTCCGCCTCGGTGCGGGCTCCGTAGCGTATGCGTGCCATGTCGTACCGCCCTTCACAGGTCGTGACCTTCCGGGGGTTCCATCGGCGCCTGTAACACTGTTACACCGTACGGAGCGAAGGGTAAAGAGCCTTTCGGGCACGGGAGTTGACGGGACAGGTGGGGGCCATGACACGTACCGCGCTGACCGGGGAAGAGGTGCTGGCGGCCGCCGCCCGCCTGGTGCGGGAGCACGGCCCGGCCGCCCTGACCATGCGCCGGCTCGCCACGGAGCTGGGCACCGCCGTCACCTCCATCTACTGGCACGTCGGCAACCGCGAGTCCCTGCTGGACGCGCTGGTCGAGCGCACCGTCCGGGAGATGGGCGAGATCCGGCCCACCGGACGCACCCCGCGCGCCCGGGTCGTCTCGGTCGCCCGGGCGCTGTACGCGGCGCTGCGCGAACGGCCGCAGCTGATCGCGATGGTGCACGAACGCGGCCTGACGGAGCGGATGTTCCTGCCCGCCCAGCAGGCGCTGGTCCACGAGCTGCACGCCGCCGGGCTGCGCGGGCGGCCGGCCGCCGAGGCGGTGCGCGCGGTGCAGTTCCAGGTCGTCGGCTTCGTGCTGGTCGAGCGGGCCCGCGAGCGGTCGCCCGCGCAGCACCCCAGTGAGGGCGAGCTGTGGGACTCCCCCACCGCGGGACACGATCCGGCGCTGGCCCGTGCCCTGGCCGCACCGGCCGACCCCGAGCGGCTGTTCACGGTCGCGCTGGAGGCACTGGTGGCGTCCCTGCTGCCGGACTGAGGGGGCATCGGCACACAAGGGCGTCAAACGCGCGGCGGTGGGCCGGATTTGCCGGAATGCGAACCGTCCGGGCGGGTTGTGGCGGCGGTCCGGGTTCGGCCGGTGTCGGTGGGGGCCCGTATCCTCAGGGACCATGCTCGAAGACCGCATGGCAGCAGCCGACCCGATCGCGCCGAAGATCGGGCAGCAGCCGGGACCGCCCGCGCCGCCGACGCCGCCCACGCCGCCGGCTCCCTGGCCGTCCGGGTACCCCGAGGGGTATGCGGTGGTCGACGTGGAGACGACGGGCCTGGCGCGGGACGACCGGATCATCTCCGCGGCCGTGTACCAACTCGACGCGACCGGCGAGGTCCAGGACCGCTGGTACACCCTCGTCAACCCGCAGCGTGACCCGGGCCCGGTGTGGATCCACGGGCTCACCAGCGCGGTGCTGGCCGACGCCCCGCTCTTCCCGGACGTCGTCCCGGAGCTGTCGAGGCGGCTCGACGGCCGGGTGCTGGTGGCGCACAACGCCATGTTCGACTGGTCGATGATCGCCCGTGAGTACGCCCGGGCCGCCGCGGTCGCCCCGGTGAGCCAGCGGCTGTGCACGATCGCGCTGTCGAAGGAGCTCGGACTGCCGCTGCCCAACCACAAACTGGAGTCGCTGGCCGCCCATTACGGCGTCGTCCAGGAGCGCGCCCACCACGCGCTCGATGACGCCCGGGTGTTGGCCGAGGCGTTTCGTCCCAGTTTGCGGCGGGCCGCCCGGGAGAACCTCCGGCTGCCGCTGCTGAGCTGCCAGCCGCTCACGGAGTGGTCGGACAGCCCCGCGCCCCGCCGGACCGCCGCCGCGTCGGCCTACCGACCGTCCACCTGGCGGCCGTCCCGTAAGCGGCCGGCCTGCCCGTACCCCAATCCGGGCCGCTACGTCGAGGGCGGCCGGCTCGTCCAGGGGATGCGGGTCGCCTTCTCCGGCGACACCTCGGTGGACCGGGAGCTGCTGGAGGACCGGGCGATCGAGGCCGGACTGCACGTCGCCACGAGCATGTCCCGGGTGACCAGCCTGCTGGTCACCAACGACCCGGACGCCCGCACCTCCAAGACCGTCAAGGCCGCCGCGTACGGCACGGTCGTGATCGACGAGGCGGCGTTCATGCAGCTGCTGCAGGACGTCGCGCCGGCCGGGTCCGCGCCTGCGTCCGGGTGAAGCCCGCCCAACACGCCCCCCGGCGCCTCGCCCCGCACCGGCCCCGCCCGCACGCTGTGGCGCATGGCACGTTGTGAGGTCTGCGGAAACGACTACGGAATGACGTTCGAGGTGCACGCGCAGGGCGCGGTGCATGTCTTCGACTGTTTCTCCTGCGCCATCCACCGCATGGCGCCCATCTGTGAGCACTGCCGGGTCCAGATCATCGGCCAGGGCGTCGAGGCCGACGGCAAGTGGTACTGCGGGGCGCACTGCGCCCGGTCGGACGGGCGGGTGGGCATCGTCGACCGGGTGTGAGGGCGGGGCGGCGGCCGGCGCCCCGGACCCGGCGCCGGGCGGCCGGACCGCCCCAGGTACCGTCGAAGCCGTGTACCGCTTCCTGTTGTCCCGGCAGTGGGTGATCCTCACCCTCGTGGGTCTCGTGCTGATCCCCGTCATGATCAAGCTGGGCTTCTGGCAGCTGCACCGCCATGAGCACAAGGTGGCGCAGAACCAGCTCATCGCGTCCAGCCTGGCCGCGAAGCCGGTCCCGGTGACCGGCCTGGCCGCCCCTGGACGGGACCTGCCGCACCGCGACATGTGGCGCCCGGTGACCGCCACCGGCCGCTACGACACCGCGCACGAGGTCGTGGTCCGGCAGCGCACCGCCGCCGACGAACAGTCCATCGGCTACTACGTCCTCACCCCGCTGACCCTCGGCAACGGCGACGACGTACTGGTCAACCGCGGCTGGATCTCGGCGGGCGACGACCTCACCAAGTTCCCCGACGTCCCGCCCGCCCCCAAGGGCACGGTCACCGTCACCGGCCGGATGATGGCCGACGAGACCACCGCGGTCAGCGGCATCAAGGACACCAGGGGCCTGCCGCCCCGCCAGGTCATGCTGATCAACAGCAAGGAGCAGGCGAAGCGGACCGGCCGGCCGATGCTCGGCGGCTACATCGAGCAGACCGGGCCCAAGGCGCCGGGCGGCACACCGGAGATGGTCCCCGAGCCGGACCACGACTCCATCGGCCCGCACATGGCGTATGCCATCCAGTGGTGGCTGTTCGCGGCGGCGGTTCCGGTCGGCTGGGTGGTGCTGGTGCGCCGGGAGCGCCGCGACCGGGCGAAGGCGGCCGAGGAGGCCGCAGCGGGTGCGGATGAAGCAGACAATGCGCCTGAAGTCGCCGAAACGGGGCGGGAAAACGGCGGTTCCGACGACGTAGCCCGGTCAGCCGTCAGCACCGAGTAGGGCGCCCGCACCGCGGGAAGGCGAGCTGCGTGCACCCACATATCGAGGACTACGCGCTCATCGGGGACCTGCAGACCGCCGCGCTCGTCGGCCGCGACGGTTCGATCGACTGGCTGTGCCTGCCCCGCTTCGACTCACCCGCCTGCTTCGCGGCCCTCCTCGGCAGCAAGGACAACGGCCACTGGCGGCTGGCGCCGCGATCACCCGAGGCCCGCGCCCACCGCTCGTACCGCGGCGAGTCACTGATCCTCGACACGGTCTGGGAGACCCCGACCGGCCGCGTGAAGGTCACCGACTTCATGCCGCAGCGCGACGTCCAGCCCGATGTCGTACGGGTCGTGGAGGGGCTCCAGGGCCGGGTCGAGATGCGCGGGGTGCTGCGGCTGCGGTTCGACTACGGGCGGGTGGTGCCCTGGGTGCGGGCCGCCGAGGGCTGCCGGGTCGCGATCGCCGGACCGGACTCCGTATGGCTGCGCACCCCGGAGCAGGGCCACACCTACGGCAAGGACTTCAGCACCCGCTCGGACTTCACCGTCGCCGAGGGCGAGCGCACCGCGTTTGTCCTGACCTGGCACCCCTCGCACGAGCCGCGGCCGGATCAGATCGAGCCGTTCGGCGCGCTGGAGGACACGCTGGAGGACTGGCAGGCCTGGTCGGCGCGGTGCCGCTACGACGGGCCGTACCGCGAGGCGGTGGTCCGCTCGCTGATCACCCTCAAGGCCCTCACCTACGCGCCCACCGGCGGCATCGTCGCCGCGCCCACCACCTCGCTGCCCGAGGAGCTCGGCGGGGTGCGCAACTGGGACTACCGCTACTGCTGGCTGCGCGACGCCAGCCTTACCCTGAACTCCCTGCTGTCCGCCGGGTATCTGGACGAGGCAAGCGCCTGGCGGGACTGGCTGCTGCGGGCGGTGGCCGGCGCCCCGGACGACCTGCAGATCATGTACGGGCTGGCCGGTGAGCGACGGCTGCCGGAGTACGAGGTGCCGTGGCTGGCCGGATACTGCGACTCCGCGCCGGTGCGGATCGGCAACGGCGCCGTCGACCAGCGCCAGCTGGACGTCTACGGGGAGGTGCTGGACTCCTTCCATCTCGCCCGCACCGCCGGGCTGCCGGCCGAACCGCACGCCTGGAGCATCCAGCGGTCGCTGATGGAGTACCTGGAGTCCAACTGGCGCGACCCCGACGAGGGGCTGTGGGAGATCCGCGGGCCGCGCCGGCACTTCGTGCACTCCAAGGTCATGGCGTGGGTCGCGGCCGACCGGGCGGTCAAGGCCCTGGAGGCGAACCCGAAGCTGGGCGGCGAGCTCGACCGCTGGCGGGCCATGCGGGACGAGGTCCACCGGGAGGTGTGCGAGCGGGGCTACGACGACGAGCGCGGCACCTTCACCCAGTCCTACGAGTCCCGGGACCTGGACGCGGCGACCCTGCTGATCCCCCGGGTGGGGTTCCTGCCCGGTGACGACCCGCGGGTGCGGGGCACCATCGAGGCGGTGCGCCGGGAGCTGACGCACGAGGGCCTGGTGCGCCGGTACACCACCGACGGGGGCTCGGTCGACGGGCTGCCGGGCGGTGAGGGCACCTTCCTGGTCTGCTCGTTCTGGCTCGCCGACGCGCTGCGGATGAGCGGCCGGCGGGACGAGGCGGCGCAGCTCTTCGAGCGGCTGCTGTCGCTCCGCAACGACGTGGGGCTGCTCGCGGAGGAGTACGACCCGGCCGCCGGCCGCCAGCTCGGGAACTGCCCGCAGGCGTTCAGCCACATCGGGCTGGTGGGGACCGCCTTCGGACTGCTGGACGGGTCGGAGGCAGACTAGGGCCATGGATCTTGGACTCACCGACCGGACGTACCTCGTCACCGGGGCGACCCGTGGCCTGGGTTTCGCCACCGCCCGTGCCCTCGTCGACGACGGCGCGAACGTCGTGATCAGCGGCCGCACCGAGGAGAGCGCCGCCAAGGCCGCCGCCTCGCTGGGCGAACGTGCCCTGGGTGTGGCTGCCGACAACGCCGCCGCGGACACCCCGGCCCGCCTGGTGGCGGCCGCCCGCGAGCGCTTCGGCCGGCTGGACGGCGTGCTGATCAGCGTGGGCGGTCCGCCGCCGGGGACGGCCGCGGACAACACCGACGAGCAGTGGCAGGCGGCGTTCGAATCGGTCTTCCTCGGCGCGGTGCGGCTGGCCCGGACGGCCGCCGCCGAGCTGGACGAGGGCGGCGTGATCGGCTTCGTGCTGTCCGGTTCGGTGCACGAGCCGATCACCGGCCTGACCGTCTCCAACGGACTGCGGCCCGGTCTGGCCGGTTTTGCGAAGTCGCTCGCCAATGAGGTGGGGCCGCGCGGCATCCGGGTCCTCGGGGTGCTGCCCGGCCGGATCGCCACCGACCGGATGACCCAGCTCGACGCGCTCTCCGGCGACCCGGAGGGCAGCCGGGCCCGTAATTCCGCGGCGATCCCACTGGGCCGGTACGGCACGCCCGCGGAGTTCGGCCGGGTCGCGGCGTTCCTGCTGTCACCGGCCGCGTCGTACATGACCGGAGTGATGGTGCCGGTCGACGGCGGGGCCCGGCACGGCTTCTGAGGGGGCCGCGGGGCGGGCGGCGGCCCGCCCCGCCCTCAAGTGACGCGTTCGGGGCGGTGCTTGACCTCGCGCAGCCGGACCTCGGCCGGCAGCCGGTCGAGCCCCGCCGAGCGCCGGGCGTGCGTCATCGCCTCGCCGGACAGCCGGCCGAGGACATGGCCGGGGTCGGCGTGCGGGGCGAGCGCGAGGACCGCCCGGACCCGGGGTTCGGTGCGGCGGCCGGTGAGCCGTACGGCGGCCCGGTCGACGCCGTCCAGGGCCTCCGTCTCGGCGGTGAGCACCGCCTCCAGCGCCCGCCCGCGCAGTTCCGCGCCCTCGCCGTCGCCGCTGTCGACGAGGATCTCGCCGAGCCGGTGGCGCCGGAACTGCGCCAGCAGCCACCACAGCAGGAGCAGCACGAGGACGGCCAGCGCGGCGATCACCACCGGCCACCACCAGCCCTGGTCCGTCCAGCGGGTGCGCTGCCGCGCGGGGAGCAGGACGTCGCCGGGGCGGGACCAGGGCCAGCCGGCCGGCAGCCCGAGGTGCCAGGTCGCGGGCAGGTCCAGCCCGCCCAGCAGCACCAGTGCCCCGGCGCAGAACAGCACCACGCCGGTCAGGCCGAGCAGCACCCGGTTGGCCTTTCTGCGGGTCCGGCGCATCGCGCTCACCCCTTCTTCGGACGGCGGACGTGCACGGTCAGCCGCATCCGGTGGGCCAGGCCCAGCTGGTCGAGGCCGGCGCCGAGCGCGGTGCCGAGGTCGGCGCGGACCTCGTCGAGCTCGCGGAAGTGGGAGACCGCCCGCGCCGTGGCCTTGTGCCGGCCGACGGTCATCCGGACGGACTGCACACCGGCGACCTCCATGGCGCGGTCGCGCAGCACCAGCGCGGCGGCCGGGCGGTCGAGGCCGGCCCGGACGTCCGGGGCCACCGGCCGCATCGGCAGCATCCGGCGCAGACCGGGGGTGACGGCGAGCACGATCAGCCAGAGGCCCACCGCCGCGGCCAGCGCCGCGGCGGCCAGCACCCAGGTGTTGTCGAGGTGTCGGGTGGCCAGTTCGCCGGCCAGCCGCCGGCGCCAGGCCATCGCGGGGCGCTGCGCGCGCACCGCGGCCACGTCGTAGAGCAGCAGTCCCGCGGCGGCCAGCAGCACCGCCGCGACGAGGGCGGCCGGCACCCGGCGGGACGACCAGAAGCGGCCGGTGCGGCCGTCGCCGGCGGCGCCGGTGGCGGTGGCACCGGCGGCGGAACGGGGCGATCCGCCGGCCTGTTTCTCCAGGGTGGGCAGCCGCCGGGTCTCCGCCGGCTCCGCGTCGTCGTCGCTCATCGCACCCTCTCCCGGCCCCTGCCCTCCAGCAGCGGGGAGTGCAGTCGCTCGACCTCCACCGCGACCTCGGGAACCGTCATGTTCGCCAACTCCCCCACGCGCTCGGTCACTCGTCGGCGCACCACCCTGCACTGCGCCCCGATGTCCGAGGGGTAGCCCAGCTCCACCGCGATCCGTACCCGCGCCTCGCCGAAATGCGCGAGGTCCTCGCGCCGGTGGACGCTCACCGTGGCGTGCGCGTCAGTGTGGTCGTGCGGGGACTTCGCGCGCAGTGCCTCGCGGGCGGCGCGGGCGGCGATCTTCGCCACCACCCGGTCCGCGATCCGTGTCGCGCCCCGCTCGCCCGCCGGTACGTCAGCGGCAGCGGTGGGCGGGGACGCCGTCGCCACCCCGGCTCACCGCCGCCGTTCGTCGCGGTCGCCGGTGCGTGCGCGGAAGAACTCGCGGGCCTCCACGTCCCCGTCGAGGATCCGGCCCGCCACGAACCCGACCGCGCCCAGCGCCGCCACCAGGACGAACGCGCCGAAGCCGCCGAAGTATCCGGCGAAGCCCAGCGCCATTCCGGCCAGAAGACCGGCCATGGCCATGCTCATCGTGCGCTCCTTCGCTGCCACTCCGGACGGGCCCGCTCACTGGAGCCGCGGCTCCGCTTCCTCTTCTTCGTCCGATTCGTCGGGGAGCTTGACGTCGCTGACCGCGATGTTGACCTCGACGACCTCCAGGCCCGTCATCCGTTCCACCGCGGCGATGACGTTCTCCCGGACGCTGCGCGCGACGTCGGCGATGGCGACGCCGTAGTCGACCACGATCTCCAGGTCCAGCGCGGTCTGCACCTCGCCGACCTCGGCCTTCACCCCGCGGCTCGCGGTCGCCGCCCGGCCGCCGCCGGGCACCCGCTCGCGCACCGCGCCGAGCGTGCGGGCCAGGCCGCTGCCCATGGCGTGCACGCCGACGACGTCCCGGGCCGCGAGGCCGGCGATCTTCTCCACCACGCCGTCGGCGATGGTGGTCCGCCCACGGGTCGCGGGGTCACCGCCGCCGCGCTTGACCGGCGTCCTGGGTCCGTCCTCTTGCTGGCTCTCGGTCATCACCGTACGTCCCTTTCCGGGAAGAAGGGGATTCTGTCCGCATTTACTCCGCTTTCGGAGGTTTTCGTTCCCACAGTAGGCGGGGGCGCCTCCGGGCGCTTGGGGGATGCGGCAGCGGAGTGCTCCTCCCGACGCCGTACGGCACACCGCCCTGCCGCGCGGGCCGGTCTGCGGCAGGCTGGGGGCGGGGGACCGAAAGGGGTGACACGGTGGCCGCTGAGCAGGTGGCGCAGACGGTACGGCAGCAGCTGAGGATCGGCCGGGTGCTGCCGCTGGGCGGGCCCGCGAACGGGTCCTGGATCACCGAGCAGGCCGCCGCCGGGGCGCTGCGGGCGGCGCTCGGCACCCGGGCCGGGGTGCGGCTCGGCACCCTGCGGCTGTCCGTCGCCGACCCGGTGCACGCCCCCGACCCCGCGGTGCCGGCGCCGCCGAGCGCGCTGCCGCCGGGCCCGCTGCGGATCGGCGCCGAGTTCGCCGCGGTCGCCGACCGGCCGCTGCCCGCCGTCGCCGACGAGGTGCGGGCGGCGCTGCTGGAGGCGTCGGTGCAGGGACTGGGGCTGGTGGTGGCCGCGGTGGACCTGCGGGTGACCGGCCTGCTGGAGGACGCCGGGGCGGGCCGGGCGGGGCCGGCGCTCACCACCGTCCGTCCGGAGAAGCCACCCGTGACGGCCGAACCGGCCGGGGCGGTGCCGGAGGGCCCGGAGGGCATCGCCGCCGCGGCGCTGGCGGTGTCCGGGGTGGCCCGGCTGGCACCGGTGCTCGGCGGCCGGACCCGGGCGGTACGGCGCACCGACGGGCATGTCCTGGTCCAGCTGGCCGTGGCGGCCGGTTACCGCCCGCTGGACGTCGCCGTTGCGGTACGGCAGGCGGTGGCGGCCCGGCCGGACCCGCCGCAGACGGTCGCGGTGCTGGTCACCGCGGTGGAGCGGGACTGACCGGACGACGGCCGCCGCCCGGACGCACGCCGCCCGGCCGGCTGCCGTACGGCGGCCGGCCGGGCCACGTCAGGGGGTAGGCGTCGGCCTCGGTGCGCTAGGGGGTGTCTTCAAATGATCTCGGGTGGTGGACCATGGTCGGGTGATACGTCGCCATGAACTATCCGATGCTGAGTGGGAGTTCGTCCG
>NZ_JBIDAJ010000042.1:0-60083 GCF_043202395.1 Streptomyces sp. NPDC048197 | reverse complement strand
GGCCTTGTTCGTGGACGTAAAGCGTCAGCAGTCCACGAACAAGGCCCCGGAGGCCCGTCACCGCACCCAACAACAACCCAGCCCGCCGCAGGCGCCACGGCGAGACGACCCGCGCCGCCGCAGACGGGTACGTGCGGGGCGCCGCAAAGCGCAACGGCGAGAAACCATCGCGGCGGGAAAGACGAGTACGTGGGAGGCGCCGCAAAGCGGCAACGGCGAGCCCCGCGGCGGGACGGCCAAGTACGTGGGAGGCACCGCTATAGGCGGAATATCGGTGCGTTGTCGGTGGGCCCTGGCACCGTTGGCGGTATGACGCGACAGACGATGACCACCAAGGGCGGCAACGCCGTGGAGGTGCGCGGTCTGGTCAAGCACTTCGGCGACGTCAAGGCCGTCGACGGAGTGGACCTGGACGTGAAGGAAGGCACCGTACTCGGCGTGCTCGGCCCCAACGGGGCGGGCAAGACCACGCTCGTGCGCTGCCTGTCCACCCTCCTTGTGCCGGACGCCGGCCGTGCCGTGGTGGCGGGCTACGACGTGGTGCGCCAGCCCCGCGCGCTGCGCCGCACGATCGGCCTGACCGGGCAGTACGCCTCGGTCGACGAGAAGCTCTCCGGCTGGGAGAACCTCTACATGATCGGGCGGTTGCTCGACCTCTCCCGCAAGGACGCCCGCGCCCGCGCGGACGAGATGCTGGAGCGGTTCTCGCTGACCGAGGCCGCCAAGCGGCCCGCCGCCAAGTACTCCGGCGGTATGCGCCGCCGGCTGGACCTCGCCGCCTCGATGATCGGCCGGCCGGCCGTGCTCTATCTGGACGAGCCGACCACCGGCCTGGACCCCCGCACCCGCAACGAGGTGTGGGAGGAGGTCCAGCGGATGGTCCGCGAGGGCGCCACGGTCCTGCTGACCACGCAATACATGGAAGAGGCCGAGCAGTTGGCGGACGAGCTGACGGTCATCGACCGCGGCCGGGTGATCGCCGAGGGCCGGGTCGACGAGCTCAAGGCCAAGGTCGGCGGGCGGACCCTGCAGATCCGGCCGGCCGACCCCGGTGAGCTCGACCGGATGGTCGGCGCGATCGCCCAGGCGGGGCTGGACGGCATCGCGGGCGCGACGGCTGACCACGACGGGGGTGTGGTCAACGTACCGATCGTCAGCGACGAGCAGCTGACCGCGGTGGTCGCGGTGCTCGGCGGCCGCGGCTTCGCGCTCGCCGGGATATCGACCCATCTGCCCAGCCTGGACGAGGTGTTCCTGGCCATCACGGGCCAGAAGACCTCCGGCGCCCCCGAGTCGCACGACCTGACGGCAGACCAGCAGTACGCGGAGGTATCGGCATGACTGCCGCGACGATGACGGCGCCGCTCACCAAGCCCGGCACGGACGAGGGCCGGATCGGGCTGCGCGGCAATCTGCGGCACATCGGTGCCCTGGTACGGCGCAACGCCCTGCAGATCAAGCAGGATCCGGAGTCGATGTTCGACGTCCTGCTGATGCCGGTCATCTTCATCCTGCTGTTCACCTACGTCTTCGGCGGCGCGATAGCCGGCAAGGGCAACCAGCACGAGTACATCCAGCGGCTGGTGCCCGGCATGATGGCGATGATGGGCATGAACATCGCCATGGCGGTCGGCTCCGGCGTCAACGAGGACTTCCGCAAGGGCGTGATGGACCGCTTCCGGACGATGCCCATCGCCCGCTCCTCGGTCCTGATAGCCAAGATCGTCGTGGAGATCGGCCGGATGCTGATCGCCACCGCGATCCTGCTCGGCATGGGCTTCCTGCTCGGCTTCGAAATCCGCGGCAGCATCCTGGAGTTCGTGGCGGCGGTGGTGCTGTCCACGGCCTTCGGTGCGGCACTGATGTGGATCTTCATTCTGCTGGGGCTCTCGGTGAAGACCCCTCAGGCGGTGCAGGGCATGGCGATGATCGTGCTGATGCCGTTGCAGTTCGGCTCGTCGATCTTCGCCCCGCCGACCTCGATGCCCAGCTGGCTGGAGGGCTTCACCAAGGTCAACCCGCTCTCCACACTGGCGGACGCGGCCCGGGCGCTGCTCAACGGCCAGGGCGCGGTGGCGCACCCGGCGCTGATCACCCTCGGCTGGACGGTGGCCATCACGGCCGTCACCATGCCGCTCGCGGTGGCGAAGTTCCGCAAGAAGACCTGACGCATGCCCCGCAGGGGGCTTCCCTGCGGGGCGGCAGCCTCCGCCCGGCTCGCGTCAGATGAGGGCGGTGGCCTCTTCGAGGGAGAGGCCGCCGCCTTCAACGTAGGCGCGCGCATAGGCGTCGTCGCTCAGCAGCTTGCGCGCCGCCTCCTCGGTGCGCGCCCGCTCGTCGCGGATGACCAGGGTCGGCACATGGCCGATGGCCCGCAGTGCGTCGTACGCCCCGACCAGCCGCGCCGCGTCCCGGCCCGCCGCCTCGCCGCGTACGGCCATCAGCACCCGCGCGCCGGTCAGGAGCTGGATCACCGGCAGGTCGGGGGCGACCATCTGGGTCAGCTCGTCCTGCATCAGCGTGAGGGCCTCCCGGAAGCGCGGCAGCAGCCCCTCGGTGCGGCCCTCCTCGATGTCCAGCGAGATCAGCGAGGACTCCACGACACCGGCGAACAGGTCCGGGGCGCGCGGCACGAACAGCTCCTGCACGGTGTGGAGTTCGGCCCGCGCCTCCTGCGGCCGCCCGCTCACCGACAGCCACATCGCGAGGGTCAGCCGGGCGAACGGCTCGGTGTCCCGGCCGCTGCTGCCCTTCGCGGCCTCGGCCAGCACCTCGCGCAGCATCCGCTCCCCGGGCTCCGCCTGGCCGTCCTCGATCAGCACGGCACCCAGCCGGCAGCGCAGCAGCAGGGTCTGGCCGTGCGCGCCCAGCTCCTCGGCGTGCACCATCGCCGCGCGGTAGTCGCGCGCCGCGAGTTCGTACGCGCCCCGCTTCTCGTGGGACTCGCCGCGCCCGGACAGGGCCTCGGCCGCGCCCCAGGCGTCCCCGGCGGCGCGGAATATCCGCAGTGCCTCGTCGGCGTCGCGGGACGCCTGGGTCAGTCCGCCGGGCCGGTCGTTGAAGATCTTGGAGCGCATCTGCAGGACGTAGGCCAGCTCCCATTTGTAGCCGTGGTCGCGGCAGGCCGCCACCGCGGCGTCGATCAGTTCCGCCAGTTCGTCGAACCGCCCGGTGAGCAGCACCGCGAAGTACCACATCACCCCGGGCACCTTGCAGGTCTGCGGCAGTCCGGGGTGGTAGGCGGCGAGCACCCCGGCCAGCTCCTCCTGCATCTCCGGGTCGCGCAGCGCCTCGATGTCGCTGTCCCGGCTGGTCAGGGCGACCAGGCGGACCTCGCGGCGGGCCTCGGCCAGCTGCTCGGGCGGCATCGGCGGCGGGGCGTCGATGGGGCGCCGGTGCAGTGCGGGGGCCTCTTCGACGGGGGTCAGGAAGGGGTTGGGGCCGAGCTCGCCGGCCGCGGTGGCCCAGTGGCGGGCGTCGCTGCGGTGGTCGCGCAGCGACCAGAACCACTGCAGGGACAGCACCAGGCACAGCGCCTCGTGCTCGTCCCCGGCCGCGATGGCCCGGCGCAGCGCGGTGCGCAGGTTGTCGTGCTCCAGCTCCAGCCGCTCCATGGCCGCGCCCTGGCCGGGGCCGCGCAGCAACGGGTCGGTGGTGCGGGCCAGTTCGCGGTAGGCGACGAGGTGCCGGCGCTCGGCACCGGCCCGTTCCCCCGCCTCGTCCAGCCGCTCCGCGGCGTACTCCCCCACCGTCTCCAGCAGCCGGTAGCGCATCTGGTTCCCGGTCCAGGCACCGTTCCCCGCGCTCCCGGCGCCGCTCGACGAGGGGAGAGTCCCGTCAGCGGAGTGGCCGACGCCGCGCCCCTGGCCGGCCGGCGCGGCCACCACCAGCGACTTGTCGATCAGCGAGCCCAGCAGCCCGGCGACCTCGTACTCCTCGACGCCGTCGCCCGCGCACACCTCCTCCGCGGCGGCCAGGTCGCAGCCGCCGGCGAAGACGGACAGCCGGCGCAGCACGGCCCGTTCGGGCTCGTCGGTGAGGTCCCAGGACCAGTCGACCACCGCGCGCAGGGTCTGCTGCCGGGGCAGTACGGTCCGGCTGCCGCTGGTCAGCAGCCGGAAGCGGTCGTCGAGCCGGTCGGCCAGCTGGCGGGGGGTGAGCAGCCGGAGCCGGGCGGCGGCGAGCTCGACGGCGAGCGGCAGGCCGTCCAGCCGGCGGCAGATCTCGGTGCAGGCCGCGACATCGTCGTCGATCCGGAAGCCGGGGCGGGCGGCGGCGCCCCGGTCGGCCAGCAGCCGCAGCGCGACCGGGTCGGGCAGCGGCTCGACCGGTCGCAGCACCTCGCCCGGTACGGCCAGCGGCTCGCGGCTGGTGGCCAGGACCGTGACGCCCGGGCAGTCGGCCAGCAGCCGCTCGGCGAGCGCGGCGGCGGCACCGATCACATGCTCGCAGTTGTCCAGGACCAGCAGCATCCGGCGTCCCGCGCAGTGCTCGGCGAGCCGGCCGAGCGGGTCCAGGGCGGTCGGGTCGGCGGCGGCCCGCAGGCCCTCGGCGGTGGTGCCGCGGACGACGGTCTCGCGGGCGCCCAGCGCGGTCAGTACCGCCTCGGGCACGGTCTGCGGATCGTCCACCGGTGCCAGCTCCGCCAGCCACACGCCGTGCGGCCAGGCTCCCGGCCGGGCCGCGGCGGCGCTCTCCGCGCCCTCCTGCGACAGCCGGGTCTTGCCCGCCCCGCCCGGGCCCAGCAGGGTCACCAGCCGGTGCTCGGCCAGATCGGACCGGAGCGCCGCGAGATCGGCGTCCCGGCCGACGAAGGAGGTGAGCCGGGCACGGAGGTTGCCGGGCCCACGCCCGGCGGGGCGGGACGGCGGCACCTGGGCCTCCTCGACGGCCGCGGCCGGCCCGTCCGCACCGAGCCGCAGCAGCTCCGCGTGCAGGGCCCGCAGCTCGGGGCCCGGGTCGGCGCCGAGGCGGTCGGCGAGGCCGGTGCGTATCTCCTCGTAGGCGGCCAGCGCCTCCGCGGTACGTCCCGCGGCGCGCAGCGCCCGCAGCCGCAGGGCCTGGAGGGGCTCGTCGAGGGGGTGCTCCCGGCACAGCGCGAGCAGGGCGGGCAGCGCCCGGTCGGCCCGGCCGAGGGCGAGGTCGGCGGCGAGGCGGGTGCGCTGGGCGTCCAGCCGGCGGCTGTCCGCGCGGGCCGCTTCGGTACCCGCGTCCGGCAGGTCGGCGAGCGCCGGGCCGCGCCACAGCGCCAGCGCCTCGTCCAGCAGGTCGGCGGCCCGGCCCGGATCGGCGTCGGCGAGCGCCCGGCCACCGTCCACGGTGAGCCGCTCGAAGCGGTGCAGGTCGACGGCGTCGGGCTCGGCGCACAGCCGGTAGCCGCCGTCGACCGAGGCGATCGCGGCATGCCCGAGGGCCCGCCGCAGCCGGCCGACCAGCGCCTGCAGCGCACCGGGCGCGTCGGCGGGCGGATCCATGCCCCAGACGTCGGCGATCAGCGCCTCGGCGGGCAGCGCCCGGCCCGGGCGCAGGGCGAGGGCGGTGAGCAGCGCGCGCAGGCGGGCGCCGCCGAGGGCCACGGGGGTGCCGTCGGGTCGGTCGGCCTGGGCGGTGCCGAGAATTCCATAGCGCACCGGCCCATTGTCGTTCAGGGCCGAGGCCGCTTTGCACCGAGTTTCCGTTCCTGGCGACGACCGGACACGGCGGCACCCGTGCGCGGTCCGCCCCGACGCGGTTACGGTCGGGGCTGCCCCTGCCGAGACCGTCCCCGGGAGCCCGCACCATGACCACCGCCATCCGGCGCGCCGACCGGCGCATCAGCCCGGTCTTCCTCGCGCTCGTCGCCGTCCTCGCGGTGTCCGGCTGGGCCGTCTGGAAGGGAACGCTCGGTACGCACACCGGCGTCGCGGTCTTCGCGTTCGTCACGTCCGGCTGGCTGGTCTCGCTCTGCCTGCACGAGTACGCACACGCCCGTACCGCGCTGCACAGCGGCGACATCTCGGTGGAGGCCAAGGGCTATCTCACCCTGAACCCCCTCAAATACACCCACCTCTTGCTCAGCATCATCCTGCCGCTGATCTTCCTGATCGTGAACGGCATCGGCCTGCCGGGCGGCGCGGTCTACATCGAGGACGCCCGCATCCGCGGCCGCTGGCGGCACAGCCTGATCTCGGCGGCCGGTCCCCTGACCAACGCCGCCTTCGCGGTGGTCTGCACGGCCCCGTTCTGGCTGGACGGCCTCACCGGCGTCCCCACCGCGTTCCGCTTCGCCCTGGCGTTCCTCGCCCTGCTCCAGGTGACCGCGACGGTCCTGAACTTCCTGCCGGTCCCCGGTCTGGACGGCTACGGCGTGCTCGAGCCCTGGCTGCCACCGGCACTGCGCCGCCAGATCGAGCCGTACGCGGTCTTCGGCCTGCTGGCGGTCTTCGCCCTGCTGTGGCTCCCCGAGGTCAACCAGGCCTTCTTCGGCCTGGTGGACACGGTCCTGCGCGGCCTGGGCGTCTCCCGCCCCGACACCTACTTCGGCCAGGAACTCTTCCGCTTCTGGCAGGACCCGCAGTTCCCCTGACTCAGCCGGAGGTCGCCTGCTGCTCCCGCTCGATCTTCGCCTTGCGCACGTAGAACCACGCCATGTTGCTGGAAATACCGGCCAGCAACACCCACACGATCCCCACGAAGCTGCCCTCCACGAAGGAAACGACGGCAGCGGCAACGGCAAGAACACACACGGCAAGGGCCATGAGAGCGAGGCGGGGCATGAAATCGGCTCCTGTCGGGACGAACGGTTCCTTCTAGTCTCCCCCACGTACCTGACTAGTCTCCCCCACGTACCTGGCCGTCCCGCCGCGGGGCGCTGCGCATGGCCTCCGCCCCACGTACCTGGCTGTCCCGCCGTTGCCGCTTTGCGGTGCTTCCCACGTACCTGGCTGTCCCGCCGCGGGGCTTGGTCGCCGTTGCGCTTTGCGGCGCCCCCGCACGTACTCGTCTCTCCCGCGGCGGGGCTCGCTCGCCGTTGCGCTTTGCGGCGCCCCGCACGTGGCTGTCTGCGGCGCCGCGGGTCGTCTCGCCGTTGCGCCTGCGGCGGGCTGGGTGGGTGTTGGGTGCGGTGACAGCCCTACAGACTTCGTCCTCCGGTCTGTCCCCTCCCGTTGGGGGAGTGGGAAGAGGGCGGTGGGGGTGGGCGTTAGGGGTACAAGGGGGCCTGCGGACCCGTAGGGGACGGTCGAACAGATCCCGTAAGGGTCGTGAGGGCCCCCTGCGGGGCCACAACTGGGCGCGCCGGGGAGGTATTCCCGCTTACTGGCGACGTCAGGTGTACGTGCCACAACGCGCGCCCCCACTTACCCGCACACTCCCCCAACGGGAGGGGACGGGCCGGAGGGGCCGGTGTTTGGGACGTAAAGCGTCAGCAGTCCCAAACACCGGCCCCGGAGGTCCGTCACCGCACCCAACACCCACCTAGCCCGCCGCAGGCGCAACGGCGAGCGAGCCCCGCGGCGCCGCAGACGGGTACGTGCGGGGGGCGCCGCAAAGCGGCAACGGCGAGACGACCCGCGGCGGGAAAGCCAGGTACGTGGGAGGCACCGCAAAGCGCGCAACGGCGAGCCCCGCGGCGGGAAAGCCAGGTACGTGGGGGGATCAAACATCCGTAAGGCGGACCCCCGCATGCGCCTTGTAGCGGCGGTTCACCGAGATCAGGTTCGCCACCAGTGACTCCACCTGGTGTGCATTGCGCAGGCGGCCCGCGAAGACGCCGCGCATGCCGGGGATGCGGGCGGCCAGCGCCTGGACCAGGTCCGTGTCGGCGCGGGACTCGCCGAGGACCATCACGTCGGTGTCGATCTGCTCGACCCCGGGGTCCTGGAGCAGTACCGCGGACAGGTGGTGGAAGGCCGCGGTGACCCGGGAGTCCGGCAGCAGCGCGGCGGCCTGCTCGGCCGCGCTGCCTTCCTCGGGCTTCAGCGCGTAGGCGCCCTTCTTGTCGAAGCCCAGCGGGTTGACGCAGTCGATCACGAGCTTGCCGGCCAGCGGCTCGCGCAGGGCCTGGAGCGTCTTGGCGTGGCCCTCCCAGGGCACGGCGACGATCACGATGTCGCTGCGGCGCGCGCACTCCGCGTTCTCCGCGCCCTCGATGCCGAGGCCGAGTTCCGAGGCGGCGGTCTGTGCGCGCTCGGCGGCCCGGGATCCGATGATCACCTTCTGGCCGGCCCGGCCGAGCCGGTAGGCCAGGCCGCGGCCCTGGTCGCCGGTGCCGCCGAGGACACCGACCACGAGACCGGACACGTCCGGGAGGTCCCACGGGTCGCGCTGGAGGGCGGCCTTGGCGCGGGTCGCGGCGTTCGGGGACTGGGCATCGTCAGGAGTAGTCATGACAGCGATCCTGTCACGCGGGTGTGGCCGGGCGCGGGCCGGTGAGCGGGTGGTGGCGCGGCCGCCGGGATCACGCCTTGACGCTGCCCTCCGTCAGCCCCGTGCGCCAGTACCGCTGCAGGACGGTCATCAGCACCATCAGCGGCACCACGGAGAGGAACGCGCCGCCCACCGTGTACTGGTAGAGCACCGGCTGCCGGTCCGCGTAGCCGGTCCAGCTGGTCAGGCCCAGCTGGATGGGGTAGAGGTCGGAGTCGGAGAGCATGACCAGCGGCAGGAAGTAGTTGTTCCAGATGTGGACGAACTGGAAGAGGAAGACGGTGACCAGTGCCGGGGTCATCAGCCGCAGGCCCACGCCCGCGAAGATCCGGGCCTCTCCCGCGCCGTCGATCCGGGCCGCCTCCAGCAGCGAGTCGGGGACCGCGGCGGTCGCGTAGATCCGGCAGAGGTAGACGCCGAACGGGCTGACCACGCTCGGGATCAGCACCGCCCAGTAGGTGTTGGCCAGGCCCATCGCGCTGAAGAGGAAGTAGAGCGGGAGGGCGAGCGCGGTGCCGGGGATGAGGACGCCGGCGAGGACGAGGTTGAAGACCGCCTCCCGGCCGGGGAACGGGAATTTGGCCAGTGCGTAGCCGGCCGCGGCGGACAGCAGGGTGGCGCAGACCGCGCCGATCCCGGCGTAGAGCAGGGAGTTGGCGAACCAGCGGGCGTAGATGCCGTGGTCGTAGGTGAGGACGTCGGCGAGGTGGCCGAGGGGGTCGGGGTGGCCGGCGAACCAGAAGCCGAAGGTGCCGAAGAGTTCGGCGCTGTTCTTGGTGGTGGAGACGACCAGCCAGTAGACGGGCACCAGGAAGTACAGCGCGGCGACGGTCAGCAGGGAGGCGGTGATGATCCGGTAGCGGACGGGCGGCAGGGTCGTCCGGGGGTGCGCGGTGGGCCGGTTCATCGGCGTCGCTCCTTCGTCCGCCCGCCGACCAGCCGCAGGAAGCCGAACGACAGCGCGCACGCCACCAGCGCGAGCAGCACCGCCTCGGCCGCCGCCACGTGCGGGTCGTTGCCGACGAACGCCTCGCTGTAGGCGTGCAGGTTGGGGGTGAAGCCGGAGTCGATGGACGAGGCGAGCGGGCGCAGCACCATCGGCTC
Organism: Streptomyces sp. NPDC048197; assembly: GCF_043202395.1. Classification (NCBI taxonomy): domain Bacteria; kingdom Bacillati; phylum Actinomycetota; class Actinomycetes; order Kitasatosporales; family Streptomycetaceae; genus Streptomyces; species Streptomyces sp. NPDC048197. The sequence goes on along the minus strand of NZ_JBIDAJ010000042.1, from coordinate 50,573 downwards.
GGCGAACAGCTGGAGGGTGCCGATGATGCTGAAGACGGTGGTGAGGACGAGCGCGGGCCGGATGAGCGGGAGCTTGACGTGCCGGGCGACCTGCCAGGCGGAGGCGCCGTCGATCCGGGCCGCCTCGTACAGCTCGCCGGGTACGGATTTCAGCTGGGCGATCAGTACCAGCATGTTGTAGCCGGTGAACTGCCAGGTGACGATGTTGGCGATGGACCACAGGACGGTGCCGCGGGAGAGGAAGTCGACGTCCCAGCCGGCCGCGTCGGCGATCTTCACCAGCGGGCTGATGCCGGGGACGTAGAGGAAGCCCCAGAGGATGGAGGCGATCACGCCGGGCACGCCGTAGGGCAGGAAGAAGGCGCTGCGGAAGAAGGCGATGCCGCGGGCGCTGGCGCTCTCCAGGAGCAGGGCGAGGGTGGTGGCGAGCGCGATCATCAGCGGGATCTGTACGGCGCCGAAGAGCAGCACCCGGCCGAAGCCGGCCAGGAACCGCTCGTCGGCGAGGGCGTGCGTGTAGTTGGCGAGGCCGGCGAACGCCTCGTGTTCGTGGCCGCCGAGGCCGAGCGGGCCGGTGCGTTCGGTGCGGTGCAGGCTCTGCTGGACGGCGTACCCGATGGGCGCGAGGAAGCAGAGGCCGAAGAGGGCGAGGAAGGGCAGGACGAAGCCGGCGGCGGCGCGGGCGTTGCGGGCCTCGGTGCGGGAGACCCGCCGTCGGCGGCCGGGCGGGTCCGGCCGCCGGGCGGTGGCCGGCGCGGTGCGGCCGAGGGTGTCCCGGCTCACCCGCCGCTCTCCACCTTCAGGCCCTTGCCCTGGAGGTCGGACAGTGTCTGGCGCTGCACCTTGGTGAGGGCCGCGCGGAACGAGCTGCCGTCGGCGAGGGCGTCGGTGAAGGCGTCGCCGAGCCGCTGGTAGAGGGTGTCCACGCCGGGGCCCCACCGCCAGCTGGTGTCGACGTGTGCGCCGGCGTCGGCGAAGACCTTGCTGTACGCCTGGCCGCCGAAGAAGGCCTTGTCGGCGTCGAGGGCGTCGGTGGCGTAGCCCTGCTTGGCGCTGGGGAAGCCGTAGCCGCCGGCGATCAGGAGGGCGATCGATGCGGGGTCGGTGTTGAGCCAGACGGCGAAGTCGAGGGCGTCCTTGGGGTAGCTCGCCTTGGCGAAGACGGCGGTGGTGGAGCCGCCCCAGTTGGCGAAGACCCGGTCGCCGGCCTTCCACTGGGGCAGCGGCGCGGCCCGCCATTTTCCCTTGGTGCCCGGTGCGTTGCCGACCAGCAGGGCGTCGCCCCAACTGGCGCCCACCCAGGCGGTGATGGTGCCGGTCTGGAGGTCCTTGTACCAGGCGTTCTGGCGGTCCGGGATGGTCTTGACGAGCTTCTGCTTGACCAGGGACTCCCAGTAGTCGGCGACCCGGCGGGTGGGTTCGTCGTCGATGTGCACGATCCAGGTGTCGCCGTGGGTCGCGTACCACTTGGCGCCGGCCTGCCAGGCGAGGCCGGCGAAGCGGTTGCCGTTGGTGGGGGCGAAGGTTTCGATCCAGGCGCCCTTCTTGCGGATCACCTTGGCGGCGGCCTCGTACTCGTCCCATGTCCCGGGAGCCTTCAGGCCCCACTTGTCGAAGAGGTCCTGGCGGACGAACAGGCCCATCGGGCCGGAGGCCTGCGGGATGGCGTAGATGCCCTTGCCGAAGACGGACTGCTGCCACTGCCAGCCGAAGAACTTGTCCTTGTGGCGGGCGGCGCCGAGCGGGGCGAGGTCGAGCAGCCCGTTGTCGAGCAGGAAGCTGGGGACGACGGGGAACTCGATCTGGCCGAGGTCGGGCGGGTTGCCGGCCTTGATGGCGGCGTGCATCTTGGCGTATTGCTCGCCGTTGACGGCCGACACCTTCTCGACCTTGACCTGGACGTCGGGGTTCTTGCGGTTCCACAGGTCGACGGGTTTGTCGATGCCCGGCACCCAGGACCAGAAGGTCAGCGTGATCTTCTGGCCCTTCTTGCGCTCCTGGGGCGCGTCGGCGTCGCCGTCCCCGCCGTCGCCGCAGCCGGCGAGCGCGAGACCGGCGGCGAGCGCGGCCGCCCCGCCGAGGACCGTTCTGCGGGGCGTACGGGGCGGATGGGGCACGGGGTTGCGGGTCATGCCGGCTCCTCCACGGGGATGCGGCGGAAGGTGATCGTCGAGTACGCGCTGGAGTCGCCGGTCCCGTAGCGGAGTCCGACGGTGTCGCGGTCGAGGCGCACAGCCGAGCGGCTGAGCTGAGCTGCAGCGAAGCGGGTCAGGCCGGCGAACGGGGTGAGCACCCCGGGGCGCGCGCGGACCACGGCGGGGACCCGGACGCTGGTGTACCGCTCGGTCCCGGCCCGGTACGGCACCGAGCTCTCGTACGCCATGGGTCACCCCCAGAGGGCAAGGACGTAGGATGTCCCTTGTCCTGGGGACCATAGGGAGCGCCCAACTGACCGTCAAGGCAGCGCACATGACGCAATTTCGCTGTCGGCGACGGGACGGCTGACGGGGCGTGACATCGCGGTGAACGGGTGGGCCCGGGGCGGGGTCCTGACGGGGTTTTTGTGTCGCCCGCCCGCGCCACCGGGGTCCGGGGCGGGGCCCTGTGTCGCCAGCCCGCGCCACCGGGGACGGGGACGGGGCCGGGCCCGCGTCTGCGCTACTCGGTCAGTCGGCGCCGGATGCCGTCGAAGTGCCGGTGCATGGCCGCCACGGCGCGGTCGCCGTCGCCGGCCTCCAGCGCGTCGACGATCTCCTTGTGCTGACGGTAGGTCAGCTCCGGGTCGGGGTGGTCGTCGGAGAGGTCCTCGCGCACCCGGCGCAGCGCCGCCCAGAAGGCGTCCAGCACCTCGCTCAGCAGGTGGTTGCCCATCGAGCGGTACAGGGCGAGGTGGAAGGCCCGGTCGGTGGCGCTCTGCACCATGCCGCCGCGCGCCTCCTCCGCCATCCGCTGCACCAGCCCCTTGAGGACGGTGAGGTCCGCGGCGGGCAGCCGGCGGGCGACGGCGGCGATCAGGCCGGCCTCCAGCGCCTCACGGACCTCCATCAGCTCGTACAGGCTCGGCTCGCCCTGGTGGTGGCGGACCGCGGCGCGGAAGGCGACCCCCTCGACGAACGGCTCCAGGGTGAGCGGGCCGACGTAGGTGCCGAAGCCGTGCCGGATCTCCACGATGCGCATGGCCTGCAGCGCCTTGAGGGCCTCGCGCACCGAGTTGCGGCTGACGTCGAGCAGGTCGACCAGTTCGGCCTCGGTGGGCAGCGGATCGCCCGGGACCAGTCTGCGGCGCAGGATCAACTGCTTGATCCGCCCCTGCACTTCCTCGGACATCGTCCCTCGTGCCATGGCGTTCTCCCTCTCCCGCACGCACCGCTGCCGCGCCGCCGGCCCTCCCCGGAGCTCTTGGGGAGCTGGGGGCTGCCATCCCGCCCGCCCCCGCCGGGGCCGTGGATCCTTCCGACCGCTTGTGAACAGGTCTATTGTGCTCTGACATAGGACATCCCATGTCCTATGTGTTCACGACCACCCGGAGCCCGCCATGGCCCTGCCCACCCCCCTCCACGGCTCTCTCCACGGCCCTCTCCGCAGCCCTCTTCGCGGCCCTCTGCACGGGGTGATTCCCCCGCTCTGCACCCCGCTCGACCAGCGGGGCGAGGTCGACACCGCCTCCCTGACGCGCCTGGTGCACCACCTCCTCGCCGCCGGGGTGCACGGACTCTTCGCCCTCGGTTCCACCGGCGAGGCCGCCTACCTCACCGATGACCAACGGGCCACCGCCCTGGAGACCGTCATCAAGGCCGCGGACGGCCGGGTCCCGGTCCTCGCCGGCGTCATCGACACCACCACCCCCCGGGTCCTGGACCACGCCCGCGCCGCCGCCGCGCTCGGTGCCGACGCCCTGGTCGCCACCGCGCCCTTCTACACCCGCACCCACCCCCGGGAGATCGCCGCCCACTTCCGCCATCTGCGCGCGGCCGTGGACCGCCCGCTGTTCGCCTACGACATCCCGATGGCCGTGCCCAGCAGGCTCACCCCCACCGTGGTGCGCGAGCTGGCCGAGGACGGCACGCTGGCCGGGCTGAAGGACAGCAGCGGCGACGAGGGCGCGCTGCGCCGGCTGCTCGTCGCACTCGGCGGCCGCGCCGGCCGGCACTCCGGCCCGGCCCCCGGCTTCACCGTCCTCACCGGCTCCGAACTGACCGTGGACGGCGCCCTGTTGGCGGGCGCGGACGGCGTGGTCCCGGGGCTCGGCAACGTCGATCCGGCCGGTTACGTACGCCTCTACGAGGCGGCGCGGGCCGGCGACTGGGAGCGCGCGGCCGCCGAACAGGAGCGCCTGGCCACGCTGTTCGGGATGGTCGATGCCGGGCCGGAGGCCGAGATGGGCCGCAGCTCCTCGGCGCTCGGCGCCTTCAAGGCGGCACTGCGGCTCCTGGGCGTCATCGAGCACGGCACCACCGCCTTCCCCCAGCTGCCGCTGAGCGAGGAGTCGGTCCGGGAGGTAGGACGTCGTCTGACGGCCGCCGGTCTGGAGCCGGTGGCCCGTACGGGTGACATCGGTTGAAAGGACAATCAGGTATCGGGGCGCTGCGGCAGGATCCGGGCCATGGATGCCGTACGGGTCGCCCTGCTGCGTGAGGTGCTCGCCGGGACCGAGTGGATCCAGGCCACCCGGCGGTTCGCGGGGTCGCTGCGTACCGCCGTCGCCCCGCACGGCGGTGGACTGCTGCTGGTCGGCGGCGCCGGGTACGAGCCCTGGCACCTGGCCGCCCATCTGGACGACGAGGCCGCCTGGTCGGGGCTGCCGGAGCTGTCGCCGACCCTGGTGCGGCAGCGCGTTCCGCCCGGCGCCCCGGCCCATCTGGCCGTCGGGCCGGGCCGGCTGGCCGCGGCCGGGCGGGGCGAGACGCTGCTGGTGGTCGCGCCGGAGCAGCCGGGCGCCGAACTGCTGGAACGGGTGCACGACGCCCGCCGCAACGGCGCCACGGTGCTCGCCCTGGACGGCGGCGACCGCGATCTGCACGCGCTCGCGCACGACGCCCTGACCGCGTCGGCGCCCCTGCCCGACGGCAACCCCGACGGCAGCCCGGACGACGCCCTCGGCACCGGCACCGGCACCGGCCCCGATCCCGAGGACGTCGCCTCGCAGGGCCTCGACCTCGATACGGTCCAGCACCTGGTGAGCGCGGCCGCCGGCGAGAACAGCCTGCCCGCGCCCCGCGGCCGCCGCCGCTTCCGCGACCGCCTGGCCCGGCTCGCCGACGAACTGACCGCTCCCCCGCCGCCGCGCTGGTAGCCCGACGGGTACGAGGGCGCCCTCAGCCCTCCGCCCTCCGTGGGTCCGCCCCCTGCGGCGCCCCGCGGCCGCCGCCGAAAATCCTTTGCGGGCCCGCTTCCCGCGCCGCACGATGAACCCTCGTGACCACCGAGGACCCCCCACCCCCGCCCGCGCCGGCCTCCCGGCGGCGGCTCGCCTCCCTGCTGCCGGACCTGGCCCCCTGGCGGTCCTCGCGCGACTTCCGGCTGATGTCGTGCGCCGGCGCGATCACGGTCTTCGGCAGTTTCCTGACGTTCGTGGCACTGCCGCTCCAGCTCAAGGAGCTGACCGGTTCCACCGTCGCGGTCGGGGCGCTGGGCGCGGTGGAGCTGGTCCCGCTGATCGTCTTCGGGCTCTACGGCGGTGCGCTGGCCGACGCCGTGGACCGCCGCCGGCTGATCGTGTGGAGCGAGGCCGCGCTGGGCCTGATCGCGGTGGGACTGCTGGGCAACAGCCTGCTGCCGCATCCGGCGGTCTGGCCGCTCTATGTGAGCGCGGCGGCGTCCAGCGCACTGACGGGTCTGCAGCGGCCCGCGCTGGACGCGATCGTGCCGCGGATCGTCGGGCACGACCAGCTCGCCGCGGCCGCCGCGCTCAACTCGCTGCGCTGGCAGGTCGGCGCGATCGCCGGCCCGGCGCTGGCCGGCGGGCTGCTCGCCTGGGCAGGCCCGTCCTGGGCGTACGGCGTCGACGCGGCCACCTTCGTCGGCTCGCTGCTGCTCTCCGTGCGGCTGGCTCCGTCGCCCGCGGCGCACGACGCCGAGAAGCCGTCGCTGCGCGCGATCGCCGAGGGCGCGCGCTACGCCTGGTCCCGCAAGGAGCTGCTGGGCACCTACGCGATCGACCTCACCGCGATGCTCTTCGCCTTCCCGCTGGCGATCTTCCCGTTCCTCGCCGACGAGCTGCGCGCGCCCTGGGCGCTGGGCCTGATGTACGCGGCGCTGCCGGCCGGCTCCTGTCTGGTCAGCCTGACCAGCGGCTGGACCTCGCGGATCCACCGGCAGGGGCGGGCGATCGCGCTGGCGGCGGCCGGCTGGGCGCTGGCCGTCGCGGCGGCCGGGCAGCTGCGCAACGTCTGGCTGGTGCTGCTGTGCCTCATGCTGGCCGGCTCCTGCGACATGATCAGCGGCATCTTCCGGTCGGCGCTGTGGAACCAGACCATCCCCGACGAGCTGCGCGGCCGGCTGGCCGGTATCGAGCTGCTGTCGTATTCGGCGGGCCCCCAGCTGGGACAGGTAAGGGTCGGGGGGATGGCGGCCCTGACCGGTGTGCGGGCCGCGGTGTCACTGGGCGGTCTGCTGTGCTTCGCCGGGGTCGGGCTGCTCGCGCTGGGCCTGCCGAAGCTGATGGGGTACGACGCGCGGACCGACGAGCACGCCCGCCGCATGCGGGAGCGCCGGGCCGCCGCCCCGGCCGCCCCCGACACCGGCGAGGCCCTCACCGCCTAGCGGCTCACCCTGGAGGGCGCCCTAGTCCTCCTCGCGGTCCCCGCCCTTGGCCGCGTCGTGCCATTTGGGGTCGGTCTCCCACTGCAGGTTCCGCTCGCGGGCGGTCTCCATGGCGTGCGCGGCCTCGTCGCGGGTGTCGTAGGGGCCGAAGCGGTCGGCGGCGCGGCACTGGGGGCCCTCCTCGACCGTGCCGTGCTTGAGGCAGTAGAACCACTCGCCCGGCTTTCCGACCGTCCGCCTCTTGAAGAGCGCCATCGCCGCCTCCTGTGGGGTGCTCAGTGCCACCATCCTGCCCGACGGGCCGCGGATACACTCGCTGGCATGTCTGGCCAGTCGCTTCTTGTCCCGGGGAAGATCTCCCCCACCCGCCCCGTCCCCGCCTCGATCCCGCGCCCCGAGTACGTCGGGAAGGACGCGCCCACGCCCTACACCGGGCCCGAGGTGCAGGACGCCGAAACGATCGAGAAGATGCGGATCGCCGGCCGGATCGCCGCCCAGGCGATGGCGGAGGCCGCCAAGCACATCCAGCCCGGTGTGACGACCGACGAACTGGACCGGGTGGCCCATGAGTTCATGTGCGACCACGGCGCCTACCCGTCCACGCTCGGCTACCGCGGTTTCCCCAAGTCGCTGTGCTCCTCGCTCAACGAGGTCATCTGCCACGGCATCCCGGACTCCACCGTCCTCAAGGACGGCGACATCGTGAACCTGGACGTGACCGCGTACATCCACGGTGTGCACGGCGACAACAACGCCACGTATCTGTGCGGTGAGGTGGACGAGGAGTCCCGGCTGCTGGTCGAGCGCACGCAGGAGGCGCTGAACCGTGCGATCAAGGCGGTCAAGCCGGGCCGTCAGATCAACATCATCGGCCGGGTCATCGAGTCCTACGCCAAGCGTTTCGGTTACGGCGTGGTCCGTGACTTCACCGGTCACGGCATCAACTCGTCGTTCCACTCCGGTCTGATCGTTCCGCACTACGACAGCCCGCACCACACCACCGACATCAAGCCCGGCATGACGTTCACCATCGAGCCGATGCTGACGCTGGGCACGCACGAGTACGACATGTGGGCGGACGGCTGGACCGTGGTCACCAAGGACCGCAAGCGGACCGCGCAGTTCGAGCACACTCTGGTGGTCACGGAGACCGGCACGGAGATCCTCACCCTTCCCTGACCGCGGGCCCGCGGGCGGGGCGGCCCCGGCCTGGTGGCCGCCTCGCGCCCGGGGCGTCGGCCTGGCAGAATTTTTACCGACAGCGCGTCGGAAACGCCCTTACACTTCTTTACCGACACCGAGTCGGTAAAGCTGCCGGCCGTTCGCGCCCCTCGGCCCCGGAGGTCCGTCATGGAACCGTCCAGCCCGGCCCCGCACCCCTCCCCCGTCGCGCCCGCCCCACGCGCTCCGTCCGCCCCGTTCTCGGCGGTGATCCGGACCGCGTCCCACGCGCAGCACACCGAGGCCGAGAACTCCTCGTTCATGAGCGACCTGCTCGGCGGCAGGCTCGGCGTCACGGCGTACCGGCGCTACACCGAGCAGCTGTGGTTCGTCTACCGCGCCCTGGAGGACGCCACCGGGGTGCTCGCCGGCGACCCGGTGGCGGGCCCGTTCCTCCGTCCCGAGCTGGCCCGCACCCCCGAGCTGGAACGCGATCTCGCGCACCTCGGCGGCCCGTCCTGGCGCACCGGCCTGCGGCCGCTGCCGGCCACCGCCGCCTACGCCGCCCGCGTCACGGAATGCGCCCGCACCTGGCCGGCCGGCTATGTGGCGCACCACTACACCCGCTACCTCGGCGACCTCTCCGGCGGCCAGCTCATCCGCGGCACCGCCGAGAAGACCTGGGGCTTCGCGCGCAAGGGCGACGGCGTCCGCTTCTACGTCTTCGAGGACATCGCCAACCCCGCCGCCTTCAAGCGCAGTTACCGCGCCCTGCTGGACGCCCTGCCGGTGGACGAGGTCGAGAAGCAGCGGGTGGTCGAGGAGTGCCGTCGCGCCTTCGGCCTGAACAGCGCGGTCTTCCGCGCGCTGGGTGAGGAGTTCCCGCTCAGCGCGTAGCAGGGGCAACGGGCGGGCGGTAGCCCGTAGTTAGGCCGTCAGGCGCCGTACGCGGCCGCCGACGGCGAGGGTGCCGTCCGGGTGGACCCGGGTGAAGATCTGCGACGCCGCGCCCTGATGGATCGTCAAGGGGCGGGCCAGTTGGTGGGTGAGGAGCAGGGCGGCGGCGCCGGTGGCCTCGTCCTCGGCGATGTTGTCGCCGCGGCGCGGGAAGCCGCGGGCGCGGACCACGCCGGCGGGTTCGTCCTGCCAGGCCCAGGCGTAGAGCCAGCCCTCCCCCGGCGGCGGGGCGGGCAGGGCGTCGACCTCGGCGGCCGAGGCGAGGCGTTCGGTGCGGCGCGGTGGCACCCATTCCGGGCGGCCGCGGACCCAGGTGAGGTCGCCCTCGAACCGCACCGCGGCCTCGCCGGCCGGCGGGCGGAGGGTGTGCGGCGGCCGGCCCCGTTCACGTAGGAGCCAGGCCAGGCCGACGAGCGGATGGCCGGCGAACGGGAGCCGGACGCTCGGGGTGTGGATGTCGACGGTGCCCCGGTCGGGGTCGTCGAGGAAGACCGTTTCGCTGAAGCCGAGCCGGGTGGCGAGGGCGGCGCGTTCGGCGGGACCGGGGAGCGCCGCGCCGTCCCGCACCACCGCCAGTTCATTGCCCCCGGTGCCGTCCGGTCCGCAGAACACCCGGAGTACGTCGTATGCGGTCATCCGGACAGTGAACCGCGGGGCCGGGCCAGCCCGTGACGGAATCTTCGCCCCGGGCATCGAGGGGCGAAAAGCCCCGGTCACAGGCCGTCTCGACAGTGGGGCCTTACCTTGACCGGCGCATGACCGTTCCGTGATGTGCGGCGGGCCGATCCGTGATGGGGCCGTTGCGTATGAGAGCGGGATCACTGGACAGGGCGGGCAGAAATAGGTAAGCCTCAGATAAGTTAGGGCCGCCTTAGTGGTGGCTCCGGCCATTGATTACCGTTCCTGTGCACAGTTCGTTCGTCCTAGCCCGCTTGGAGCCCCGTATGCGAGCCCTTCGCTCCTCCGCCGTCGCCGCCCTCGCCGCGGCCACGGCCGTCACCGCCGTCGCCGGCTGCGCCGCGAAGAACGACGGCAAGGGAGGCGGCAAGGGCGCGGTCAAGGTGACCGCGACCGACTCCAGCTGCGAGCTGTCGACCAAGGAGTTCCCGGCCGGGCACGTGCAGTTCTCGGTGGAGAACAAGGGCTCCACGGTCACCGAGGTCTACGTCTACGCCCCGGGCGACCGGATCGTGACCGAGCGGGAGAACATCGGCCCCGGCACCAACGCCGAGATCACCGCGGAGATCAAGGCCGGTTCGTACGAAATAGCCTGCAAGCCGGGCATGAAGGGCAAGGGCATCCGGCAGAAGGTGACGGTCAGCGGCAAGAGCGCGGCCGCCAAGCGCGATCCCAAGCTGGACGCCGCGGTCGCCGCGTACCGCACTTACGTGCAGGAGCAGGCCGACCAGACCCTGCCGAAGGCCCGGAAGTTCGCCGACGCCGTCAAGGCCGGCGACCTGGAGGCCGCGAAGAAGGCCTATGCGCTGTCCCGGATCGGCTGGGAGCGCACCGAGCCGGTCGCCGAGTCGTTCGGCGACATCGACCCCAAGGTCGACGTGCGGGCCGACGGCCTCACCGGCGGCCAGAAGTGGACCGGCTGGCACAAGCTGGAGAAGTCCCTGTGGGAGGAGAAGAAGATCTCCGGGGACGACAAGAAGCTGGCCGACCAGCTGATCACCGACCTCAAGGACTGGCAGAAGCGGGTCGGCAAGGCCGAGATCACCCCGACCAGCATGGCCAACGGCGCCAAGGAGCTGCTCGACGAGGTCGCCACCGGCAAGGTCACCGGTGAGGAAGAGCGTTACAGCCACACCGACCTGGTCGACTTCCAGGGCAACGTCGAGGGCGCCGAGAAGGCGTACCAGCTGCTCAAGCCGGTCGTTACCAAGAACGAGCCGGCGCTGGCCAAGGAGCTCGACAAGCAGTTCGCGGCGATCCGCGGGCTGCTCGACGACCACCGTGACGACAAGTCCACCGACGGGTTCGTCTCGTACGACACGGTCGGCAAGGGCGACCGCAAGAAGCTCTCGGACGGCGTGAACGCGCTGGCCGAGCCGCTGTCGAAGCTGGCCGCAGCCGTGGCCACCGCCAAGTAGTCCGCCGCCGGGGCAGGGGATCAGGATGACGCAGGACGAGGACGGTATGGCAGACAAGACGGACGACGCGACCGAGGCGGCCGCCGGGGCCCCCGCGGACGGGCAGGCCGCCGGCGGGCGGGCGCCGTCCCGGCGTTCGCTGCTCGGCTGGGGCGGTGCGGGGCTGGCGCTCGGCGCGGTGGCGGCCGGCGGTACGGCCGCGGCGCTGCGGGCCGGCAACGACGTCCAGCCGGCCGGCGCGGACGCCACCGCGGGCGCCGCGGTGGCCTTCCACGGCCCGCACCAGGCGGGTATCGCCACCGCCGTGCAGGACCGGCTGCACTTCGCCGCGTTCGACGTCACCACCGACGACCGCGACGAGCTGATCGCCCTGCTCAAGGAGTGGACGAAGGCCGCCGCGCGGATGACGGCCGGTGACGCGGTCGGTGACGGCGCGGTCGGCGGGCTGGCGGAGGCGCCGCCGGACGACACCGGTGAGGCGCTCGGTCTGCCGCCGTCCCGGCTCACCCTCACCTTCGGCATCGGCCCGTCGCTGTTCGAGAAGGACGGCAAGGACCGGTTCGGCATCAAGGACCGGCGGCCCGCGGCGCTGATCGATCTGCCGCAGTTCCCCGGCGACAACCTTGACAAGTCCCGCAGCGGCGGCGACCTGTGCGTCCAGGCGTGCGCGGACGACCCGCAGGTGGCGGTGCACGCCATCCGCAACCTCGCCCGGATCGGCTTCGGCAAGATAGCCATCCGCTGGTCGCAGCTCGGCTTCGGCAAGACGTCCTCGACGACGCCGGACGCCCAGACCCCGCGCAACATGATGGGCTTCAAGGACGGCACCCGGAACATCGCGGGCACCGACACCGCCGCGCTGGACAAGCACGTGTGGGTCGGCGACGGGGACGAGAAGGGCAAGGCCGGCTGGATGGCGGGCGGTTCGTACCTCGTCGCGCGGCGCATACGGATGCACATCGAGACCTGGGACCGCACCTCGCTCAAGGAGCAGGAGGACATCTTCGGCCGGAACAAGGGCGAGGGCGCCCCGGTCGGCCGGAAGAACGAGCGGGACGAGCCGCACCTGAAGTCGATGCTGCCGACCGCGCACGTGCGGCTCGCGCACCCCGAGTCCAACGGCGGGATCCGCATCCTGCGCCGCGGCTACTCCTTCACCGACGGCACGGACGGGCTGGGCCGGCTGGACGCCGGGCTGTTCTTCCTCGCCTACCAGCGCGACGTGCGGCACGGTTTCGTGCCGCTGCAGCAGAAGCTGTCGCAGAACGACGCGCTCAACGAGTACATCCAGCACGTGGGTTCCGCGGTCTTCGCGGTCCCGCCGGGCGTCCGGAAGGCGGACGACTGGTGGGGCCGGGAGCTGTTCGCCTGACACCGCCGCCACCGAAGAGATCGCCGTCCACCGTGGGCGGCCGTATGAAGGAAGGGAAGGGACCGGCGTGTTCGGCAACTACCTGATCGGACTGCGCGAGGGGCTGGAGGCCAGCCTCGTCGTGTGCATCCTCATCGCCTACCTGGTCAAGACCGGCCGGCGGGAGGCGTTGCGCCCGGTCTGGCTCGGCATCTCGCTCGCCGTGGTGCTGTCGTTCGCGTTCGGGGCGGCGCTGCAGTTCGGCTCCGAGACCCTGACGTTCAAGGCGCAGGAGGCGCTCGGCGGTTCGCTGTCGATCATCGCGGTGGGCCTGGTGACGTGGATGGTCTTCTGGATGCGGCGCACCGCGCGGCACCTGAAGAAGGAGCTGCACGGCAAGCTGGACGCGGCGCTGCAGATGGGCACCGTGGCGCTGGTGGTCACCGCGTTCCTGTCGGTGGGCCGGGAGGGCCTGGAGACCGCGCTGTTCATCTGGACCGCCGCGCAGTCCGCCAACGACGGCGTACGGCCGCTGGTCGGGGCGCTGCTGGGGCTGGCGACCGCGGTGGTGCTGGGCTGGCTGTTCTACCGCGGTGCGGTGCGGATCAACCTCGCGAAGTTCTTCACCTGGACCGGCGGGATGCTGGTCGTGGTCGCGGCGGGCGTGCTGGCGTACGGCTTCCACGACCTGCAGGAGGCGGCCGTGCTGCCCGGGCTGGGCTCGCAGGCGTTCGACATCAGCGCGCAGATCCCGGCCGACAGCTGGTACGGCACCCTGCTGAAGGGCGTCTTCAACTTCCAGCCGGACCCGACCGTCCTCCAGGTCACGGTGTGGGCTCTCTATCTGATCCCCACGCTCGGCCTCTTCCTCGCCCCCGGTAGGGTGGCGCCGAATCGTGCCACCCCGGCGGCCACCCGGTCCGCCCCGGTCGCCCCGAAGGAGCCCGAGCCCCATGACACGCAGGTCGCCGTTCCGGGTGCCCGCAACAGTGACGTCGACAGCGACGGCGCTGGTGATACTGAGCGGCTGCATGACGGTGCACGGCGAGCGGGAGATGCTGCCGGCGGTGACGAAGGCTGACGGCGCCAAGGCGCTGCAGCGCTTCGCGGCCGGCTTCAACAAGGCCAAGCGGCAGCTCGATCCGGAGCTCAACCCCTCGTTCGAGGGCGGCGCACTGCTCGCCCTCGACCAGGCGGGGATAAAGGCGGCGCATGCGCTGAAGCCGCAGGGCGACCCGGCCTACCCCGCCCTGGCGTTCCAGGACGCGCACTTCACGATCCCCAAGCAGGCGGGCTGGCCGAAGTACTTCATCGCCGACGCGGCCAGCAACCGCAAGGCGGCCGACGGTTCGGCCAGCCGCTGGTTCCTGGTGTTCAGCCGCAACGGCATCAAGGAGAAGTGGCGGGCGGTCTACCTGGCGGAGTTCGCCGGCAACAAGGCACCGGAGCTGAAGACGGACCAGGACGGCTTCGCCGAGGCGGTGCCGGCCGGCGCGAAGTCCGGGCTGACGGTCGATCCGGGCAAGCTGAGCCGGACCTACGCCGACTACCTCAACACCGGCAAGGGCAGCACCTTCGCGTCCGGCCCGAACACCGACGGCTGGCGGGCCCGGCGCGCGCGGGACACCAACCAGCCGGGCGCCCGCATCCTGTGGGAGGACACCGCATCCGACATCCCGCCGGTGGCGCTGCGGACCACGGACGGCGGCGCGCTGGTGTTCTTCTCGACCTTCTACCACCAGCAGAAGACGGTCTCCACGGGGTCGGTGATCACGGTGCCGGCCCAGTTGCAGGGCCTGATGGACGGGCCGACGAAGAAGACCAACCGGATGGCCTTCACCACCGTCTCCGCGCAGGCGGTGACGGTGCCGGCGAAGGGCTCCGGGGGCAAGGTCACGGTGCTGAACCGGCGCGAGGCGAAGACGTCGGTCAAGCCGCTGTAGGACGGCCGGGAGCAGCCGGACGACGGATCCGCGGCACGCGATACGGACAACGTGATACGGACAAGGGGCCGCCGGGGTGTTTCCGGCGGCCCCTTGTCCGTACGGCGGGGTCGTGAGGAGGCGCGGGGCGCGGCGGTCAGCGGCCGATCGGCCAGGCCGCGGTCTCGTGGTAGTGCTCGCGGTCGGCGCGCTCGTTGAACTCGGCGCAGGCGTCGGTGAGCGATTCCAGCAGCGTCAGCGGGTCGGGCAGCGGGAGTTCCGGGCCGCGCAGCCAGGTCACCGCGGGCTGGTCGCCGGGGAGGGTCGAGGGCGGCAGGAGGACGTAGCTGCCGCGGCAGTGCCAGCGCAGGCCGGGATGCTCGTCCATGGTCTCGGGGTGGCAGTCCAGCTCGCAGGGCCACCATTCGTCCTCGTCGTCCGGGGTGCCGCGGGTGGCGGTGAAGAACAGCATCCGGCCGTCGCCGAAGCCGCCGCCGCTGAGGGTGATCGGGCCGACCTCGATGCCGGCCGCCTCCAGTCGTCCCAGGGCACTGCGGCCGGCCTCGACGGGCACGTCCAGGACGTCGTGGGCGATGCCGGTGGCGGTGATGAAGTTGGCCTGCGGGAGGGTCCGGACCCAGGCGGCGACCTTGTCGCGGTCGGTGGTGGCGACGGTCTGCCAGCCGAAGGAGATGGGGTGGCGTCCGGGGGTGGGACAGCCGATGCGCTCACAGGAACAGCCGTAACCGGAGGGGTGCGCCGCCGGGGCGATCGGGAAGCCCGCATCGGCCGCGGCCAGCAGCAGGTCCTCGCGGCCGCGCGCGGCAACCGATCCCGTGTCCGTATCGCCGCCGTCCGATCCGCTCTTCGGCCGGCGCAGCCACTGGGAGAACCTGCTCTTGCGTTCCATCTATCCCCTCACTTCGAGCGGTGGTCTGGGATCAATGCTGCCACCATCCTGCGCCCGGGGTGACCGGTGTGCGGATCCGGGGTGAACGGAAGGAGTGCGAATACCGGCATTTCCAGCCATCCCCGACAGGTCGCCGCGCTCGCCCGACGCTCGCCCGGCCGGGTCAGTCCCGCGGGCGCAGACCACGCAATGCCTGGTCGACGAGGGTGTCGACGAAGGCGTGGGTCAATTCGCCGGTGCGCATCAGCCAGCGCTGTGAGAAGGGACTCAGCACCATCTCGGCGGCCACCCGTACGTCGATGTCCGCAGCCACCTCGCCGGCCTCCTGGGCCCGCCGCAGCCGGTCGACGTAGAGCAGGATGCCGGGCTCCAAGAGCCGGGTGACGAAGGTGCGGGAGAGCTCCTCGTCGCTCGCGCCGGCCGCGGCGAGGGCGCGGTAGGGGGCCTGCCAGGCGTGGTCGTTGAATTCGTCGGCGGTCGCGCGGAGCACGGTCTTGAGGTCGGCGGCGAGATCACCGGTGTCCGGGAGGCCCTTTGCGTAGTCCTCGTCGGCGCCGGCGGTGAAGGCGTCCAGGAGGACCGCGGCCTTGGAAGGCCACCAGCGGTAGATGGTCTGCTTGCCGACCCCGGCCCGGGAGGCGATGCCCTCGATCGTGAGCTTGTCGTAGCCGACCTCGCCGACCAGCGTGAGCGCGGCGTCGAAGATCGCCTGCCGGGAGCGCTCACTGCGGCGGGAGGAGTCGGGGGCCTTGGCGCCGGAGGCGCCGGCGGAGCGGGCTGAGGTGGTGGCCATGCGGTGAGTGTAGCGACAGCTAGGCGAGACGTATCGTCTTGACGAGACGGCACGTCTCGTACATCCTGGAGCCCGTTACGCGAGACGAAGCGTCTCGCTTCATCGGTGCGACAGAGGAGGAACCCATGAGCAAGGGCAACGGAGACGGCATGCTCGGCGTCGGCGGCACCCGCAGCAAGCTGTCGCGCGGAGCGCTGCGCGGCGGCGCCGGCGGCGGCCGGGGCGGCACGGACCGCGCCCGGACGCAGGCCCAACGGCAGGAACTGTTGCGCAAGTTCCAGGAACGAGCGGCCGGAAAAGGATGAGACCGCCCGGGCCCGGCGTGCTCAGGCGCCGGGCCAGGTGTCTCCCCAGGCGGCGTCCCGGGCCTCGCGGTACTGCGTGCCGTGCCGCTTGGTGACAGTGCTGCGCCGCAGCCCCTCGTCCGTGGTGCACAGGTCGAGGAGGACCTGCCCCTTGCGGAGCTGCGGTTTGCGGACGATCCGGGCGGAGGCGGGCTCGGCCGGCAGGGCGGTCGCGGCGACATAGGAGAACTTCTCGTCCTCGTACGGCAGCGCGCCGCCCTTGACCTGGCGATGGAGGGAGGAGCGGCTGACCCGGGCGGAGAAGTGGCACCAGTCTTCGCCGACGACGATGGGGCAGGTCCCGGCGTGCGGGCAGGGGGCGACGATCCGCAGACCGGCCTCGATGAGCTGGTCGCGGGCCTCGCGGATGCGGAGGTAGCCGTCGGGGGTGCCCGGTTCGATCAGGACGACGGCGGTGGCGGTGGCGGCCGCGGCGACCACCGCACGGCGGTCCTCGGGGCGGAGCTCGCCGAGCACGTAGGAGACGGTGACCAGGTCCGTGCCCTCGGGCACGGTCAGTCCCGCGCCGATGGTGCCGCGCCGCCAGGTGGTCTCCGGCAGGACGCCGGCGGCGAGTTCGGCGCCGAGGTCCAGGGCCGGCTGGGCCCAGTCCAGGACGGTGCTGTGGTGCCCCTGCCAGAGGGCGGCGGTGGCCCAGGTCGCGGCCCCGGTGCCGCCGCCGATGTCGAGGTGGGTGGCCGGGAACCAGTTGGGAACGCGGACGGCGAACGCGGTCAGCGCGGCACGGACCGCCTCGAAGGTGGCCGGCATCCGGTAGGCGGCGTAGGCGGCCACGTCCGCGCGGTCACGCAGGACCGGGGCGTCGGTGGGGGTCCGCCCCCGGTAGTTGGCGATCAGCCGCTCCACGGCCTGCGCGGCCTGCTTGGGCGGCAGACCGTCGAGAAGGCCGGCCAGTGCGGCGCGCAGTTCGTCGTGCATCGACGAAATTCTACGTACGTTTCCGGCTGGCCCGCCGTGGGGGTTGCCGTTCTTCCGCCTTCGGCGCGGCAGAGCCCCAGTCCCATGCCCTCCCGGGCGGGGGCGCCTCACCGGCGGGAGGGGGCGGACCGGAGGCGCCTGTTGTGTGGACGTAAAGCGTCAGCAGTCCACACAACAGGCGCCGGAGGGCCGCACCCGCAACCCACCACCCACCAGGCGCCCCCGGCCCTAAACCCCACCCCCGCCGAAGGCGGGAAAAGACAGCAACCCCCACGGCGGGAAAGCCGACAACGTGCGGCGAGCGTCAGACGACGGCTCGCGCCAAGCACGTCGCGGCAGCGGCCCGCGGGCCGCTGCCGGCGTTGCGGCGCCGTGGGTGGACCGTGTTGGCGAGCAGGATCAGGAACGTGTCGGTGGCGCGGTCCAGGACCAGGCTCGTGCCGGTGAAGCCGGTGTGGCCGGCCGCGCCGCGGCCCGCCAGCTCGCCCATGAAGTACGGCTGGTCCACGACGAAGCCGAGACCGGGCGGGTCGAGCAGGGCGTCGACCGCGGCGGGCCCGAGGATCCGGGTGGTGCCGTACGCACCGCCGTTGAGCAGGGTGCGGCACAGCACGGCCAGGTCCTGGGCGGTGGAGAACAGCCCCGCGTGGCCGGCCACCCCGCCCAGCGCCCAGGCGTTCTCGTCGTGCACCTCGCCGCGGAGCATGCCGCGGTCCGCCTTGGCCCAGGGCCGCCGCTGGTCCTCGGTCGCCGCCACGCCGTGCGCCGGCAGCGGTCCGTAGCGGGTGGAGGTCATGCCGAGCGGGCCGGTGATCTGCTCGCGGACCAGCGCGTCCAGGCGGCGCCCGGTGCAGCGCTCCAGGATCAGCGCCAGGGCGATGAGGTTGAGGTCGGAGTAGCGGTACCGGGCACCGGTGCCGCCGCTGGGGGCGGCCGCCTCCCGCCACAGCAGCGCCAGTTGGGCGGCCCGGTCGGGATGGTCGTAGAAGGGGAGCTCGGGGGCGAGCCCAGAGGTGTGGGTGAGCAGCTGCCGGACGGTGCGCCCGGGGGCGAAGGCCGGCAGATGGGCCCGGACCTCGTCGTCGAGGGAGAGGCGGCCGCGTTCGGCCAGCTGGACCGCGGCGATCACGGTGAAGAGCTTGGTGAGCGAGGCCAGGTCGAAGACGGTGCCGGTCCGCATCGGCTCCCACAGGTCGCGGGGCAGGTCCAGGCCGCGGTCCCGCTCGGGGTCGTACGCCCGGTGGCGGTGCGCCCAGCCGGCGGCCTCCTCGGCGGCCACGACCGGGCCGCGGCCGGCCAGCACCACGACCCCGGGGCTCCACGGCGGCCGGCCCTCGGGCAACTCCCGCACCCCGTGCACCAGCCGCTCGACCCAGGCGGGGTCCAGTCCCGCCCGGGCCGGGGTGCCAGAGGTGAGTCGCGGTGCGTTCAGAGTGCGGTCCTCCCGCCGGAGCTGCTCTCCCCCTTACGCTGCCACGGACGGCACAGTCCCAGGAAGCTCCCGAGCGCCAGAACGGCGCAGGAGAGCTGGACGAGTGCCATCGGCACGGCCGTCCGCTCGCCCGCGATGCCCACCAGCGGGGAGGCCACCGAGCCGAGGAGGAAGGTCGAGGTGCCCAGCAGGGCGGAGGCGGAGCCGGCCGCGTGCGGGGTGCGCAGCAGCGCCAGGGTGTTGGTGCTCGGCATGACCAGGCCCATGGCGGCCATCAGCACGAACAGTCCGGCGGCCGTCGGGAGGAGTCCGACGGGTCCGAGGACGCCGGAGGACATCAGCAGCAGCGCGCCCGCGGCGAGCGCGATCACGGTCAGGCCGGCGCCCAGCACCTTGTCCAGGGCGACCCGGCCGACCAGCACCTTGCCGTTGAGCTGGCCGACCGCCACCAGGCCCACGGAGTTGACGCCGAACAGCAGGCTGAAGACCTGCGGCGAGGCGCCGTAGATCTCCTGGACGACGAACGGCGAGGCCGAGATGTATGCGAAGAGGGCGGCGAAGGCGAAGGCGCCGACGAGGAGGTAGCCGGAGAAGACCCGGTCGGCGAGGAGGTCGCGCATGGTGCGCAGGGCCTCGCCGATGCCGCCGGGGTGCCGCCGGGCGGGCGGCAGGGTCTCGGCCAGGCGGCGCCAGACCAGGAGGGTGAGGGCGAGGCCGACGGCGGTGAGCACGACGAAGACGCCGCGCCAGTCGGTGACCTGCAGGATCTGTCCGCCGATGAGCGGGGCGACGACCGGCGCCACCCCGGAGATCAGCATCAGGGTGGAGAAGAACCGCGCCATCGCCACCCCGTCGTAGAGGTCGCGCACCACGGCGCGGGCGATGACGATGCCGGCGGCGCCCGCCAGGCCCTGCAACAGCCGGAAGGCGATGAGGAGTTCGGCGTTGGTGGCGATCACGCACAGGGCGGTGGCCAGGACGTAGACGACCATGCCGGCCAGCAGCGGGCGGCGGCGCCCCCACTTGTCGCTCATCGGGCCGACGATCATCTGGCCCAGCGCCATGCCGGCGAGGCAGGTGGTGAGGGTGAGCTGGACGGTGGCGGCCGGGCTGTGCAGCGCGGCGGTGACCTGCGGCAGGGCCGGCAGGTACATGTCCATGGAGAGCGGCGGGACCGCGGTGAGTCCGCCGAGGACGAGGGTGACGAGGAGGCCGGTGCGGCGGGACGCGGCGGGAGGTGGTGCTGTTGCCGCGTCCCGCCCGGCTATCGCGGGGTTGTCCGAGGTGTCGGCCGGGCTGGTGCCGGGCTCCGTCATGTCGTCTCCATGGGTACGTGGTGAGTGCAACCATGGTGTCATGCCCGGAGCGGCTCCGGACCCCTTACCGGGTATGCCATTGGACCTAGGTCCGAAGGTCCCCTCAGGCCGGCTTGAGGCCCGGGTCGCCGGCCTCGGTGACGAAGGACGCGGCCGTCCGCACCGGTGCGCCCGGGGTGGTGACGGCGGAGACCGTCCGGTAGTCGCCGCGGGCGGTGTCCCGGTCCAGGGTGACCGTCACATAGCCGCGGCGGCCGTTGTAGAACTTCAGGTGCGGGTTGGCGGCCATGTACGTGCCCCAGTTGGCGGGCTTCTCCGCGCCGTCCTTGCCGCTGGCGATCGAGGTGGTGACGAACTCCACGCCCGCGGTGCGCGAGGCGGGGTCCGCGAAGTCCTTCTTGATGTCGAAGGCGTAGTGGACGTGCACATCGCCGGTGAGCACGACGAGGTTGTCCGCGCCGGCCGACTCGGCGCCCGCCAGCACCCGCGCGCGGGAGGCCGGGTAGCCGTCCCAGGCGTCCATGCTGACCTGGTAGCCGGGGCCGGTGGCGTTGCGCCGCTCGGAGAACGCGACCTGCTGCGGCAGCACGTTCCAGCGGGCGGTGGACTGCCGCCAGCCGTCGATCAGCCAGCGCTCCTGGGTGGCGCCGGTCAGGGTCCGCTTCGGGTCCGTGGACTCCGGGCCCGGGGCGTGCCAGCCGTCGCCGTAGGCCTGGTCGGAGCGGTACTGGCGGGTGTCGAGGATGTCGAACTGGGCGAGCTGCCCGTAGTGGAGGCGGCGGTAGAGCCGGGCGTCCGGGCCGTGCGGCCGCTGCGGGCGGCGCAGCGGCTGGTTCTCCCAGTACGCGCGGTAGGCGGCGGCCCGGCGGACCAGGAACTCGGCGGGCGGGAGGTCGTCCTCGCTGATGTCGGAGGCGTAGTTGTTCTCCACCTCGTGGTCGTCCCAGGTGACGATGAAGGGGTGGGCGGCGTGCGCGGCCTGGAGGTCCGGGTCGGACTTGTACAGGGCGTAGCGCAGCCGGTAGTCCTCCAGCGTGACCGTCTCGCGGTGGAAGCGGTCGGGCAGCGTGCGGTCGGTGTACCTGCGGGCGCCGCCGGCGGCGTCGACCGGGTACTCGTAGAGGTAGTCGCCGAGGTGGAAGACGACGTCGAGGTCCTCCTCGGCCAGGTGCCGGTAGGCGGTGAAGTAGCCGTCGTGGTAGGCCTGGCAGGAGACCGCGGCGAGCTTCAGCCGGGAGAGGTGGGCGCCGCGGGCCGGCGCGGTGCGGGTGCGGCCGACCGGGCTGATCCAGCTGCCGGCCCGGAAGCGGTAGTAGTAGACCCGGTCCGGGGCCAGACCGGTGGGCTCGATGTGCACGGAGTGGTTGAACTCCGGGTGGGCGTCGGCCCGGCCGCGCCCGGCGAGCCGGGTGAACTTCTCGTCGTACGCGACCTCCCAGCGCACCGGGACTCTGGCGTCCGGCATCCCGTTGCCCGGCTCATAGGGGCGCGGGGCGAGGCGGGTCCACAGCACGACCGAGCCGGGCTGGGGGTCGCCGGAGGCGACGCCGAGGGTGAAGGGGTTCTCGGTGAGCTTCCGGACGTCGGCCTCGGCGGCGTGCGCGGCGCCCGCGGCCGGGAGGTTGGTGGTGAACGCGAGCGCGGCGGCGGCCCCGGTGACGGTGAGGAAGCGGCGCCGGCCCACGTGTGCTGCGGCGGCCCTGATCTCCTGCTCGTACGGTGCGGTGGGTGTCATCTGGCCCTCCCCTGGCGGCGGTTGCTGCCGACGATTGGAGGGCCGCGGGACGGCGGACCGCTGACCCGGGTACGACGCAGGCATGACAGCTCGGTGATGGTTGGTCCGGCACCGGACGTCGCCGGACAATCGCGGCACGCGGCACGCACCACCGGCTCTCCGTAGGATTCGGGACATGGCTGAACTGATGGTGCGCGACGGCACGTGGAGCTTCGACGGAGAGGGCATACGCATCGTGCCGGGGAGCGAGCGCGGGGTCCACAAACTCCGCCAGGACCTGGGCGAGTTGACGGTCCCGCTGGCCGCGCTGGCCGGCATCGCCCACGAACCGGGCCGCAAGGGCGGCCGGCTCAGGCTGCGGCTGCGGGACGGCGCCGACCCGCTGCTCCAGGTCACCGGCGGCGGGCTGCCGGACGATGCCAATCCGTATCAGCTCGCCGTGGACGCCGCGCGGGTGGACGTCGCCGAGTACTTCGTGGACGCGGTCCGGCAGGCCCTGCTGCTGGAGCAGGTGCCGGACGGGCCCTGCGACCGCTATCTGCTGCCCGGTCCGCCGGTACCGCTGACGGCCTCCGGGATCGACGGCGTCGCCACCTTCGACGGGGAACGGGTGCGCCTGGAGTGGCGCTGGAACACCAGTGAGACGAAGCGGCAGTGGGGGCCGCAGGACTACGGCCTGACCGACCTCGAAGCGGTGGAGTGGCGCCCGCCGGTCGGCCTGGAGTCCGGCTTCCTGCGCTTCCGTCCGCACGACGCGAAGGAACGGCTCAAACCGGATCACGACCCGAACTCCATCGAACTGTGGGGCTTCAAGAAGGAGAGCGGCACCACCGCGCTGCTGGCGGCCGCGGTCACCGCCCGGCTGCCGCACCCCTCGGCACCCGCGGCCCAGGCCCTGCCCGCGGCCGCTCCGGCCGTACCCGCGGTGGCGGCCGCACCGCCCGCGGCCGGCCCCCCGCCTGTCGCCCTCGCCGCCGTCCCGGCCGCCACCTCCGCCGACGACCACGACGCGCTGCTGCGCCGGCTGCGCGAACTGGGCGAGCTGCACCGCGACGGCATCCTGACCGACGAGGAGTTCGCCGCCACGAAGGCGGCGGTGCTGCGGCGCTTCGACACCGGCGGCTGATCCGCCGCGGCGGGCGCCCGGTTCGCTCCCCGCCGCCGTTTACGCTGCCGCCATGGCACAGAACACACAGCGGGCAGGGGCAGCACAGGCGACGCCGGTGGCGCGGGCCGGGCACGTGGGCGGCACGGCGACCGCGCCCCGGCCCACACTGCCGGCACCGGCCACCCGGGGCGGGCCGACCCCGCAGACCGCGGCGGCGGCCCAGGAGGCACGGGAGGGCGGTGCGGCGCCCCGTAAGGTCGCGGTGGTCACCGGCGCCGGATCCGGCATCGGGCGGGCGGTCGCCCAGGCGCTGATGCGCGCCAACTGGTCGGTGGCGCTGGCCGGCCGGCGCGCCGAGGCACTGGCGGAGACCGCCCGCCTGGCCGGCCTGACCGAGCCGGCCGGCCCCGCGGTCGTGACCGTGCCGACCGACGTCACCCGCCCGGAACAGGTCGACGCGCTGTTCGCGGCGGTCCGCGACCGGTTCGGCCGGCTCGACCTGCTCTTCAACAACGCCGGCACCTTCGGCAAGGCGGTGCCGCTCACCGAGCTCTCGTACGACGACTGGCGCGCGGTGGTGGAGGTCAACCTCACCGGTGCGTTCCTCTGCGCCCAGGCCGCGTTCCGCACCATGCAGGAGCAGGAACCGCAGGGCGGCCGGATCATCAACAACGGCTCGATCTCCGCGCACGTCCCGCGGCCGCACTCCGTCGCGTACACCGCCACCAAGCACGCGATCACCGGGCTGACCAAGTCGCTGTCCCTGGACGGCCGTCCGTACCGCATCGCCTGCGGCCAGATCGACATCGGCAACGCGGCCACCGAGATGACCGGCCGGATGGAGACCGGAATCCTGCAGGCGAACGGGCAGACGGCGGTGGAGCCGGTGATGGACGCCGCGGACGTCGCCCGGACGGTGGTGCACATGGCGGAGCTGCCGCTGGAGGCCAATGTGCAGTTCGCGACGGTGATGGCCACCACCATGCCCTACATCGGCCGGGGCTGACCGGCCGTCGGCCCGGCGGCCGCCACACCGCCTCCACCGGACCGTTTCCGTCCGACCCCTGCCCTCCGGTCGCTTCCGGTGGCACGCTTACCTCTCACCGCACCACTCGTCTGCCGGACCGCCGCAGGCGGCGGTCCTCCCCCGGGCTCCGCAGGAGCAGGGGGATCCCCACCCGCGGCCGCGCGCCCGGCGTGCGCGGCCCCCGCAGAAGGAGTTACGCGTGAGACGAAACGACCGTGGCGGAACGGCAGTTGACGGCATAGCGGCGCGGCGTCCGGCGCGCGGGTCCCGGGCCGTCCTCGGCACCCTGACCGCCGCCGGTACGCTGCTGGCCCTGCTGCTCCCCACCGGCCCGGCCGGCGCCGCCACCCCGCAGAACTCCCACCGCTCCGCCACCCCGCAGCGCACCGCCGCCGCCTTCTGGACCGCGGCGCGGATGCGGTCCGCCACCCCGCTCGACCTCGCCGCACCGGCGCGGCAGCACCGCACCGCGGTCCCGCGCAGCGCCCCGCTCACCGTACGGCCGACGTTGCCCCGGTTGTCCGGCCTGCCGTCCCTCCCCGTACTGCGGCCCGCCGCCGCGGCCCAGCCGGGCGGGCCGTGGACCGGCGGCGGCGCGGTCACCAAGACCGCCGGCCGGGTGTTCTTCACCTACCAGGGCCGTAATGCTTCCTGCTCCGGTGACGCGGTGACCAGCGCGAACAAGAGCACCGTGGTCACCGCCGGGCACTGTGTGAAGCTGCAGGGCGCCTGGCACACCAACTGGGTCTTCGTGCCCGGCTACCACGACGGCCAGGCCCCGTACGGCAAGTGGCCGGCCGCCAAGACGCTCTCCACCCCGCAGTGGACGGCGAGCGAGGACATCAACTACGACGTCGGCGCGGCGGTCGTCGCCCCGCTCGACGGCAAGAAGCTCACCGACGTCGTCGGCGGGCAGGGCCTGTCCTTCAACTCGGGCTACAACAAGACGATGTACGCCTTCGGCTATCCGGCGGCGGCCCCGTACGACGGCACCAAGCTGATCTACTGCAGCGGCACCACCATGAAGGACCCGCTGTTCTCCAACGACCACGGTCTGTCCTGCAACATGACCGGCGGTTCCAGCGGCGGTCCGTGGTTCACCTCGTTCGACGAGAAGACCGGCACCGGGCTGCAGTCCTCGGTGAACAGCTTCGGCTACCAGTTCCTGCCCAACACCATGTTCGGCCCGTACTTCGGCGACGACGCCAAGAACCTGTACAACACGGCACAGTCGTCCTGACCGGCGGGGCGGGCGGGGCCTACTCCCCGTCCGCCACCCCGGTCGTCACCGCCCAGCCGACGTCGTCGTAACCGCCGGCGACCAGTGCCGAGGCCAGCACGACCAGCGCGACCAGGGCACCGAAGATCAGGAACGGGCGGGCCCCGTAAAGGAGTTGGCGGCTGCGGCCGGGTCCCCGCCCGGTGCGCATCCGCGGCCGCCGCGGTCCCAGGGCGCCTGGGCCCGTACCGTGCCGCCACCCCAGGGACCGGCTGATCCGCCGCTTCCAGTACACCAGTCGGTAGTAGTGCTTGAGCACCGCAGCCCCCACCCGTACAAACACCCGTTCCGTACACCCATTCGAGGGAAATCCCCCCGAGGGTACCGGGCACGGAACCGCTCCACCGCACGATCGGGCAAGGCGGTGGAGCGGCCCGGCGGGTCAGGGAATCAGGGGTCAGTGGGTCACCATCTCCCGCAGGGAGGCGAGGAGTTCGATGCCGTTCGGGACGCCCAGACCGGTACAGGGGTCCCAGCCGGGGGTGGCGTCGAAGTCACCGTTGGTGCCGTCGGTGACGTCCCGGAAGCCGCGGGCGGTGTGCCCGGGGGTCGCTCCGGCGTACAGCAGCGGGTGCAGCATGCCGAGCGGGCGGCCGAGCGCCTGGACCAGACGGCAGGTCAGCGCCGCCCAGAGCGGGGCGACGGCACTGGTGCCGCCGATCACCGAGCGGTGGCCGTCCACCAGGACCTCGTAGCCGGTGGCCGGGTCGGCGACACCGGAGACGTCCGGCAGGCCGCGGCCCGGACCGCTGCCGTTGTGCGGCACTCCGGCCGTGGTCTGCCAGGACGGCAGCGGGAACGCCTCGCTGACGCCGCCGCCGGTGGCACCCCCGCCGTCGCCGCCCCACACCACTTCGCTGCGCACCAGACCGGAGTCCGGGTCGGCGTCCAGCCGGGTGCCGCCGCAGGCCAGGGCGTGCGGGCTGGAGGCCGGGAAGTCGGTGTGCGGCAGGCCGTCACCGACGCCGTCACCGCTGCCGTCGTCGCCGGCCGCGGCACACACCGTCACACCCAGCGCCGCCGCGTCCGCCAGCGCCTCGTCGAATACGGCGCGGGCCTGGTCGGTCCAGAACGGCTCCGCGAGGCCCCAGCTGATGCTCAGCGCGGCCGGGGTCGGGGTGTCGTGGACGGCCTGGGTCACCGCGTTGACGAAGCCCTGGTCGGTGTTGTGCGCGAAGTACACCTTCTGCTCGGCGCCGGGCGCCAGCGCACCGGCGACCTCGATGTCCAGCAGCACCTCGCCGTCGGCACCGTGCGGGTCCCCGGTCGGCCGGTTCTGGGCGGTGCCGACGCTGACCGCCGTCACCTTGGGTATCTTCGGCAGCCCGAGCGACCGGAAGTACTCCTCCAGCTCGCCCTGGGTGAACCCGCCGCCGAGTTCGACGATCGCCAGCGTCTGCCCGCTGCCGTCGGTGTCCGGCGGGAACTGGTACACGCCGGCCAGCTGCGAGGGCTTGTACGAGGTGTGGCGGGCCCGGGCCCGGGCGTGCCGGATGTGCGGCCGCGCCTGCGGGCGGTCGTCCAGGCCGAGCACCGCCACGACCACGCCGTCCAGCTCGGCGGGCAGCTGCAGCGGGCCCTCGCGGTGCCGGTGCTCGACGAGCTCACCGTGGGTGGGGTCGGGGCTGGCCACCCGGGACAGCTGGGTGCCGAACGCGGCGGCCATCTGGTCCGCGGTGCCGGACACCTTCATGCGTCTCGACGCCAGGTCGACCTCGTTCACGTCGACGCCGTGGCGGCCCAGCACCTCGCGTACGCGGTCGGCGTCGGCCTGGTCGGCGCCGTACCGCTGCGCCAGCTCGGCCTGCGAGATGGTGTCCGGCCCGGTGATCAGGTCCCGGGGGACCTCGGCCCGCCGGCGCAGCATGATCGTCGCGTGCACGGGCGTGGAACCGTCGAGCGATCCGGCGGGGCGCGCCTTGGGCGCGGCAGCCCGCTCACTGCCAGGGATGGGTACAAATCGTTCATTCATAGCACAAAGTATCGACAAGGTCACGCACGGTCCGCATGTCGAGCGACGTGGCGGCCCCACTCGGGTGGTCGCGACGCACGGACCGGTGCCCTGACAGCCGGGCAGGAATAGGGTGCCGGGCGAGTAGGAGGACGCCGGCCTGGAGGACCGCCATGCGGAAGATCGTCCTGATGATGTCGATGTCCCTCGACGGCTTCATCGAGGGACCGGACCACGACATCGACTGGCACGTCGTCGACGACGAGCTGCACCAGCACTTCAACGACCTGCTCCGGACGATGGGCGGCATGATCACCGGCCGGGTCACCCACGAGCTGATGGCCGGGTTCTGGCCCACCGCCGACGCCGATCCGGCCGTCGGCGGGCCGACGGCCGAATTCGCCGGGATCTGGCGGGAGATGCCGAAGTTCGTCTTTTCCCGGACCCTGCGGCAGGCCGACTGGAACACCACGGTCCTGCCAGAGGTCACGGTCGAGCAGGTCCGGGAGCTGACCTCCCGGCCGGGCGGGGACCTGACGCTCGGCGGCGCCCGGCTCTCCGCGACCTTCCTGCGGCTCGACCTGGTCGACGAGTTCCGCATCTACGTCCACCCGGTCCTGATCGGCCGCGGCACTCCGCTCTTCCCCGACACGGACGCCCGGACCCGCCTCCGGCTCCTGGAGACCCACGCCTTCGGCAACGGCGTGACCCTGCTGCGGTACGCCCGGGACGACCGGCCCGCGGCGGACTGATCAGGTGCGGGGCCGGTCCCGGCACGACAGCGCGTCGATGGTCTCGGCGCGCGGCTTGTAATCGGTTTCCCAGGTCGGGTCCGCCTTCGTGACGGCCCACAGCGACGTCGAGAAGTCGTGGCTCCAGTTGTTGCTGTTCACGTAGTCCCGCAGCGCGTCCCGCAGCCGTAGACAGTCCTCGCGGTGCCCCTTGGCCATCGCGATGCCGTAGTGGTTGACGGCTCCGTAGGTGATGTCCGGGACGACCTTGAGATCCGGGTTCTCCTGCGTGAAGCCGTACAGGATCATCTGGTCGGTCGAGACCGCGTCGGCCACCTTCTTGACCTTGAGGTCGGTGAGGCAACTCGACGCGTCCGGCCGCTCGTAGACCGCGACCCGGGCGTACTGCGGCCCCTCCAGCGTGGTGGCGGACGTCGTCCCGGGCCAGGTGCAGACGCGCTTGCCGAAGAGGTCCTCGGGCTTGCGGATCCGCTTGTCGTTCTTGCGGACCATGATGCCCTGGTACGTGGACGCGTACGGGCCCGCGAAGTCCAGCGTCTTCATCCGGTCGACGGTGATCGAGAACGTCGCCACGACCAGGTCCTTCTTCTTCTCGGTGAGCACCGCACTGCGGTCCTCCGACGGCACGATCCCGAAGTCCGGCTCGGCGCCGACCGCCTTGAGGATCTGCTGGGCCACGGTGATGTCGAAACCGGAGAACTTGTAGGTGTGGACGACGCCCGTGCCGGGCTGGTCGTTCTTGGCCCCGACCGACACCTTGCCCCCCGCAAAGAGCGAGGGCGCCTCCGAGGACCCACAGGCCGTCGCCACGAGCGCGATGAACGCGAGCACTGCTGCGCTCGCGGTCCGTGTCGTGCTCACGGTTCCTGTCGTGTTCGTGCTTCGAGTCGTGTTCGTGCTTCGTGCGATCCTCACCGGTCTCCCCCGTTCCGACGGCCCCTGCTCCTTACGCGTGACGCCTACGCGTTACGCCTACGCATTACGCATTACGCATTACGCATTACGCGCTACGCGCTACGCCACTCCGTACGCGTCGGCGTCACTCCCTCCCGATCCGCGGCCATTTGACGGCCCGTCACCCATCGTGCAACACCGCACTCACCGTCCGAACGTCCATCCGGCAGCCGCGGCCGGTGTGCAGCCGGACGCCGATCGTTACCGTGGTGGTCCGTGCCCCGAGGGCGAAATCGGTGGTGCCGCCGGGCCGGAGGTCCGCGGTCCGGTCCGCGGCGCCCGCGCTGAGCAGCGAGAGCGTGGCGTGGGTGTCCGGCAGGCAGGTCGGGCCGGCCGGGTCGTGATCGGAGATGGCCAGCGTCAGCCGCAGCGCGTTCCGCGGCTCCGCCAGCGCACGGGCGTCGAGCCGGAGGGTGAGCGTGCGGTGCGCGGTGTCGTCCAGCGGCTGGCTGCCCACCGCACGGACCTGTCCGGTCACATCGATCTCGCCGTGCGTCCGGACGCTCTGGAAGGCCAGCCAGCCACCGACCGTGGCCAATACGGAGACCAGGGACAGCACACCGGCCAGCCGGGCGTCGCGCGGGCTGCGGTCGAGGACGCGGGCCGCGGCGGTGAGCACCGACAGGCCGGTGAGCAGGCCCCAGAGGGTGTACTGGCGGGCCGGTCCGTCCGGCCAGTCGGTACCGGCGATCACCACGGCGGCGCAGGCCAGCAGCAGCGGCAGCCAGCGGGCGCTGGGGTGCATCACCCACTTGATGAAGATGTTCCTGATGTCGTGGGCCGCGATGGAGTGATCGCCGTGCGAGGTCGCGCTGTGGTGGACGTCGCCGCGGTCCGCCGGGCGGCTCATGAACCGTTCCGGGTGTCCGCGCTGCCTCCCATGTGGATGTCGCCGTGGATCTCGCCGGCCGCGATCGAGCCCCGGCCGGTCGCGGTGACGTGGTGGTGGACGGTGCGGCCGCCCGCGGGCGCGGCGAGCCGGTCGATCTGCCGCAGGAGGTGCGGCCCGTCCCGCCGGTCGGCGGGCTCCGCCAGCCAGACGGCCACCGCCTCGGCCAGCAACCGCCGCTCGTCGTCACCGAGGGCCGCCAGCTGCCGGTCGAGGGCATCCGCCCGCTCCTGGTCCAGGAGCACCCGCCCGTCCCCGCCCACCGGCCCTCCGTCGGCCCCGTCCACCCCGTCTCCGCGGCGCAGCAGCCGGCGGAAGAACCCCTCCCCGGCCGTCACGGTGCGCTCGGCGATCCGCTGCTGGGCAGCACTGATCACGGACGTACCGAGGCTGTTGGCCGCCATGGTCAGATAGGGCGCAATCTCGGCCGATACGGTCGCCAGGTCGGACATCCGACTCTCCCCCCACTCAGAAGTCACGACCCCCCGCCGCAACACCCCTTACGGGAAAGGGGTGTTACCCATGTGAGAGCTGGTCCACACCCCTACGGATGAGGGACCTGCGCGGGTACGGCTGCGGGCGGGTACCTCAGTACCAGATGGCGAGGGGGCGCCCGTCGGCGTCGCGCTCCGGCGGGTCCGGGAGGGAGTGCGCACGGCCGTGGGCGATCCGGTGGGCCGTCCATGCGGCCGCGGCCGCGTCCAGCACGTCGTCCGGCGGGGTGCGCCCCGCGGCCCCCAGGTCGTCCGGGAGGACGATGCCGGCCGTGGCGAGGAGCGCGCGCCGCGCCATCTGCCCCGCCCAGCTCTTCTTACGGGCAAGCAGCGACGCGCCGCCCGCCAGGGCCCGGAACGACACCTCCGGGTGCACCTCGAAGAGCCGCTCTCCCCCGGGTTCCGCCAAGCAGGCGTTCGCCTCACGGAGTTTGGCCGCGAGCCCCCAGCTCTGGCGGCTCAGCCCGGCCCCGGTCAGTTCGCGGCACCGGCCCCGGGCGTCGTCGTACGTCTCCTCCTGCCACACCGCGCGCGGCGGCACCCGGAAAACGCTTCCCCTGAGCGGCCCCAACAGGGCCGCCGCCTCGCCGTCCGCCCGCCGCCAGCCGGCTTCGAGGAGCCCCAGCGGCATGTCCACGGCCACGACCGCGACCCCACCGGCCGCGGCAATGGGCAACAGGGAGCGCAGTGTTGTCACGGCCCGCGCCTCGGCGAAGCGGCCGTCGTGGAGCTCGACCGCCAGCCAACCGCCGGGACAGGCGTCGACACCGAGGACGTTCACCATGTCAGCGAGTCTCCCCGAACGGGCCCGGCGGGGAATACCCGTACTCGCCGTAGAGGCGGACGAAATGAGCGGGAACGACGGTCCGCCGGCGCACGAGTCCCTGCCGCGCCCGCTCGTACAGCTCGACCAACTCCTGGCCGCCGGGCCCGATCGGCTGCACCAGACGGCCACCGACCCGCAGCTGTGCGGCCAGCGGCGGCGGCACTTCCGGGAAGGCGGCGGAGACCACGATCGCATCGAACGGAGCCCGGCCCGGCACGCCCAAGGTGCCGTCACCGACGACGATCCCGGCGTTCCCTATGCCCTGCCCGGCGAGGTTGAGCCGGGCCCGCCCGGCCAGATCCGCCCAGCGCTCGACGCCGACGACGTAGGCCGCGAGACGAGCCAGCAGCGCGGTCTGGAACCCGAGCCCGCTACCGACCTCCAGCACCAGCTCATCCCCCGTGAGACCGAGTGCGGCGACCATCATCGCCACGAGGGAGGGCTGCGTCGTCACCTGGCCGTGAGCGATCGGAACCGGTACGTCCACGTACGCCGACGCACGGTGGGACTCCGGGACGAAGGCCACCCGCGGGGTCACCCGGAGGGCACACAGCAGGCGCCCGTCCGTCACACCGGCGGTCCGGGCAGCTTCGACCAGCTTCTCGGGGCCCAGCTCCTCAGGGTCCCGGCCGCGGCGGGGACGGGGCATCATGACTGCCTCCCGACCAGGGCATTCCCCCTGGCCAGAGCCGTAAGGGGCGGACGAGTCGGCCTGTACGCCGGGTTCTGTCGCCCCCGGTCCTTGCGGGCCGGGGGGAGACGGCCATCCATCTAGGGCTGCCGTTGCCGACAGCCTCGTGCGGTCTACCCGCGGACTCGGGCGGGCAGCCCTCGGTCGTCCGCGCAGGGGCATCGCCGATGCCCCCTCTTGACCTTGCTCCGGGTGGGGTTTACCTAGCCCTCCGAGTCACCTCGGAGGCTGGTGGTCTCTTACACCACCGTTTCACCCTTACCGGAGGCCAAAGCCTCCGGCGGTTTGCTTTCTGTGGCACTGTCCCGCGGGTCACCCCGGGTGGGTGTTACCCACCACCCTGCCCTGTGGAGCCCGGACGTTCCTCGGGAGGGTCGTTGCCGATCCCCACGCGGCCGTCCGGCCGGCTCGTCCGCCGTGGCGACCATGCTACCCGGCGCGGAACCGGCCCCGCGTCCCGGCACCGTTCACTCGAGAATGCGCCCCTTTCCCTGGGAATGCGCTCGGTCCCCGGAGAATGCGCTCGGTCCGCCGGGAATACGCTCCGCCCGCCGGGAATGCGCACGTTATGCGCTTGACCTTGTCGCAGCGGCAACGTTTCTACTGGCGGCATGAGAATCGGTGAGCTCGCAGGTCTCGTGGGCGTCAGCACTCGTGCCGTCCGCCATTACCACCACCTCGGACTGCTGCCCGAGCCGGAACGCCGGGCCAACGGCTACCGGGAGTACGGGCTGCGGGACGCGGTCGCGCTCGCCCGGCTGCGCCGGCTGACGGAGCTGGGGCTCGGGCTGGAGGAGGTCCGGGACGTCCTCGCCGACGACTCCGGGCGCGAGCTGCACGAGGTGCTGGCCGAACTGGACGCCGACCTGGCGCGCCAGGAGGAAGAGATCCGGGCGCGGCGGGCCCGGCTGGCCGCGCTGCGGCAGCAGGCGGAGGAGCACGGCGGGCTGCCGGCGGAGGGTCCGGTGTCGGACGAACTGGCCGCGATGTTCCGGGAGATGGCCCGCACCTCGGCGACGCTCCCCGGTCCTGAGCCCGCGATGGCGGCGAAGGAACGGGAGGTGCTGGCGCTGCTGGAGTCGGCGGGCGACGGGGCGGGCGAGCGGGTCGCCGGCCTGCTCGGGGACTTCACCGCGGCGCCGGGGGCGATGGAGCGGGCGTACGAGGTGTACGGGCTGCTGGACGCGCTGGCAGCGGTCGCGCCGGACGATCCGCAGGTGGAACGGGTCGCGCAGGCGGTCGCCGACTGCGTTCCGGACACCGTGATCGCCGAGGTCGGCGGGGAGCAGTGGGCGCGCGCGGCCGATGCGGGCCGGGAGACGGACGGCGGCTTCATGGCGGCGTACTACGCGCACTTCCCGCCCGCACAGGCCGAGGCCATGCGCCGGGCGATCCGGCTGGTCGCGGAGCGTGCCCGGTGAGCCGGGGCGAGGCAGGCCGGAAGAGCGGGACGGTGCGGCGGCTGCTGGCGCATGAGGGGCGGTGGCTGGCAAGTCTGGTGTGGTGGGTGGCGCGGCGGCGGTTCGGGGTGGCGGCGGGCGAGCGGGCCGTGCCGTACGCGGCGGCGCAGTCGGCGCTTGTCTACGGGCTGACGTTCGTGTGCGTGGTGGAGACGGCCGGGGTGCATGCGATGCTCGCCGACGTTCCGGTGGCGCGGGTGGTGATGCTGGTCGTCGATGTCTACACGGTGCTGATGCTGCTGGGTTTCCAGGCGGCCGCGGTCACCCGTCCGCATGTGCTCGGCACGGACCATCTGCTGCTCCGGGACGGCGCCCGGCGGCAGATCCGCGTTCCGCTGGACCGGATCGCCTCCGTCCGGTACGACCTCCGCTTTCCCAAGGACGGGAAGGGTGGGGAGGACAGGAAGGGGACGGACGGCGGCGGGGTGTGGGCGCTGGGTGTGGGTGGGCAGACGTCGGTGACCGTTGAGCTGACGGTTCCGGTCGTCGGGGTACGGCTGTCGGGGCGTCGGGACGAGGTGCGGACGGTGCGGTTCCACGCCGATGACGCACGAGGCGCGGTGGCGGCCGTACAGGCGGCGAGGGCGGCGAGGACGGCGGCGGACGGGCAGGCCCCGGAGGTGGGGGATGGGCAGGCCCCGGCGGTGGATGGGCGGCCGGTCGCGGGGGCCGCGTAGCAGCCGCGTGGAAGCCGCGTGACCGCGAAAGGCGTCAGACCGGCGTGAAGCGGACCGGTTCGAGGCCCGGGTCGGCCTCCGCGAGGCGGACCCGGATGTGCTGGCCGAGGGGCAGCGCGGGGCCCTCGGGGGCGGCCTCTACGGGGCCGATGACGGCCGGTTCGTAGAGGTGGACGGTGCCGCGGGTGGGGTCCTGCTCCTGGATGTCGACGACCAGGGCCTCGAAGGTCTCGCCGACCCTGTCGCGCAGCAGCGCGGCCTCGACGAGGTCGACGCAGGCCCGCTCGACCTGGTTGGCGCGCTGGGAGCCGGTCTCCATCTCGTGCGGCAGCGCGGGCAGCGCACTGCGCACCCAGTCCGCCGGCTCGTGGCCGGCGAAGGCGGCCAGGCACAGCTCGGAGGTGTAGCGGTCGACCAGCCGGCGCAGCGGTGCGGTGGCGTGCGCGTACGGGGCGGCGACCGCGGCGTGCAGCGCTTCGGAGGCGCTGGGCGGGGTGCCGTCGAAGGCGGTGTAACCGGCGCCGCGCAGCAGGGCCGTGCACTCCTGGAGGAACGCGGCGTGCCGGGGGCAGTGCGGATCGAGGCTGCGGATCAGCGCGGAGTACGAGGTGTGGTGCGGCCAGTCGACGCCGAGCGCCCGGGCGGTCAGCCGCAGCCGGGCGACCGAACCGTCCCGGGCGGTCGGCAGGGTCCGCAGGATGCCGGTGCCGGCGGCCAGCATCAGTTCGGCCGCGGCCATTCCGGTGAGCAGGGAGATCTGCGCGTTCCAGCCGTACGCCGGCAGGGGCGCGCGGTACGCCAGGTGGTAGCGGCCGTTCCGCTCGACGATCTCCTGCTCGGGCACGTGCAGCGAGATCGCGCCCCGGGCGACCTCCAGCTCCTCGCGCAGCAGTCCGATCTCCCGGAGCAGGTCGAGCGGCTCCTCGGCCGTCCCCTCGTCGATGGCCCGCTGGACACCCTCGTAGTCGAGGCGGGCGCGGGAGCGGACCAGGGCGCGGCGGACGGAGGTGGCGACCAGGACGCCCTCGGGGTCGAGGTCGAGCTGCCAGAGGACGGCCGGGCGGTCCTGGTCGGGCAGCAGGCTGGCGGCGCCCTCGCTCAGCGCGTACGGGTAGAGCGGGATCCGCTCGTCGGGGAAGTACAGCGTGGTCACGCGGTGGTGGGCCTCGGCGTCCAGCGCACCGCCCGGCGTGACGAAGGAGGCGACGTCGGCGATCGCGTAGTGGATGCGGAAGCTGCCGTCGGGGCGGCGGGCGAGGAACATCGCCTGGTCGAGGTCGCGGGCACCGGGCGGGTCGATGGTGAAGAGGGGCAGGTCGGTGGCGTCGTCCAGGGCATGCTCGGTCGCCACCGCGCCGTCGGCGGCCGGGATCCGCGGGGCCCGGGCGGCGCTGTCCGCCTCGGCCTGGGCCGTCGGCGGGAAGTGGTCCGGGACCTCCAGGTCGATCCGCAGCTCCCGCAGCGCGGCGCGCAGCGGGGCCTCGGCTGCGTCGGTCACATGCATATGGCGACGGGGCATGGAACCGAGCGTATGACCGGATGGCGGAGGCGGCGCGCGGGGCGATCGGGGCGGGGAGGCGCGCCCGGCGGGTACGGCGGGCCCGCCTGGCGGCGGGCCACGGCCTCGGGGCCTGGCCGCGGGGGTGCTCAGGCCCTGGCCGCGGTGTTCAGGTCCTGGCCGCGGGGGTCCTCAGGCCCTGGCCGCGGTGTTCAGGTCCTGGCCCGGTGCTCAGGTCCCGGCCGCGGTTCTCGGGGCGGCCGCCGCAGGCCATACGCTTTCCGGGGGCCGCACCCCCGCTCGTACCGCCGTGAAGGAGAACACCGTGCTCGTGCTGTTGCCGCCGTCCGAAGGCAAGGCGCCGGGAGCGGCCGGGGCGCCGCTGGACACCGGCGCGCTGTCGCTGCCCGGACTGACCGCCGCGCGTGCGGCGGTCCTCGGCGAGCTCACCGAACTGTGCGCGGCGGACGAGACCAAGGCCCAGGAGGTGCTCGGGCTCAGCGACGGCCTCAAGGGCGAGATCGCGAAGAACGCGGGGCTGCGGACGGCCGGGACGCGGCCGGCCGGCGAGATCTACACCGGCGTGCTCTACGACGCGCTCGGCCTCGCGTCCCTGGACGCCCCGGCCCGGGAGCTGGCCGAGCGGTCGCTGCTGGTGTTCTCCGGGCTGTGGGGCGCCGTCCGCATCACCGACCGGATTCCGTCGTACCGCTGCTCGATGGGCGTGAAGCTGCCGGGGCTCGGCGCGCTGGGCGCGTACTGGCGGGCGCCGATGGCGGAGGTGCTGCCGGCGGCGGCCGGTACGGGCCTGGTGCTCGACCTGCGGTCGGCGGCGTACGCGACGGCGTGGAAGCCCAAGGGCGAGGTGGCCGGGCGGACCGCGTCGGTGCGGGTGCTCCAGTCGAAGACCGTGAAGGGCGTGGAGAAGCGCACGGTGGTCAGCCACTTCAACAAGGCGACCAAGGGCCGGCTGGTCCGCGATCTGCTGTCGGCGGGCCGGACGCCGCAGGACCCGGCGGAGCTGGTGGAGGCGCTGCGCGACCTGGGATATGCGGTGGAGGCCGAGGCCCCGGCGAAGGGCGGCAAGCCGTGGGCGCTCGATGTGATCGTGACGGAGCTCTGAGACCGGTAAGGCCGGTAGCAAAACAGTTGAGGGGTTGATTGCACCCTGCGCAACGGTCGTTGCGCAGAGTGGGCAGGGCGCGCAGTATGGGCGGGGTGACCAGCGCCGCCTCCTCCCCCGCGTCCGGTTCCTCCCCCGCGGCCGGCTCCTCCCACCTGTCTGCCTCCGGTCCCGCGTCCGCCTCCGGTCCTTCGGTCCCGTCGGTGCTCGGGCTCGCCCCCGTCATCCCGGTCGTCGTGCTGGCGGACGCCGCTGACGCGGTCCCGCTGGCCCGGGCGCTGGTCGCCGGCGGGCTGTCGGCGATCGAGGTGACCCTGCGGACGCCCGCCGCGCTGGACGCCATCCGGGCGATCACCGACGAGGTCCCGGACGCGGTGGTCGGCGCGGGCACACTGCTCAACCCGGAGCAGGTCGCCGCGGCCCGCGCGGCCGGCGCCCGGTTCCTGGTCAGCCCCGGCTGGTCACCGCGGCTGCTGGGCGCGCTGCGGGACTCCGGCCTGGCCTTCCTGCCGGGCGTCTCGACGGCCTCGGAGGTGGTGACCCTGCTGGACGAGGGCATCACCGAGCTGAAGTTCTTCCCGGCGGAGGCGGCCGGCGGGACGGCCTATCTGAAGTCGCTGGCCGCCCCGCTGCCACAGGCCCGTTTCTGCCCGACCGGCGGGATCACCCTGGCGTCCGCGCCCACGTACCTCGCGCTGCCCAACGTCGGCTGTGTGGGCGGGACCTGGATGCTGCCGGCCGACGCACTGGCCGCCAAGGACTGGGCGCGGATCGAGCGACTGGCCCATCAGGCGGCGGCGCTCCGCGGCTGACCCTCAGGGCCGCCCCGCCTGCGACCCGTCAGCCGCGCTCCCCATCGAACACCGCACACCCCACGCCGCAGCGCCAGCCGTAGCGCCAGCCGTAGCGCCTGGGCCTGGGCGCACCGCTCAGCGCAGGTGCGACGTGTCGTTCAGCAGCCGCAGTGAGGCGTTGCCGTCGGAGTAGTACGCGACCGCGGACAGCGAGGCGGCGGAGAGCTCCATCCGGAACAGCGACTCCGGCGGGGCGCCCAGCGCCAGCCGGACCAGGGTCTTGATCGGCGTGACGTGGGTGACCAGCAGGACCGTCCGGCCGGCGTACCGGGCCAGCAGCTTGTCGCGGGTGACCGCGGTCCGGCGGGCGACCGACGCGAAGGACTCGCCGCCCCCGGTGGGCGCCGCCTTCGAGGAGTGCAGCCAGGCGTCGAGGTCCTCGGGGTAGCGCTCGCGCACCTCGGCGAAGGTCAGCCCCTCCCAGGCCCCGAAGTCGGTCTCGCGCAGGCCCTCTTCGACCCGTACGTCCAGGCCGAGCCGGTCGGCGACCGCCTGCGCGGTCTCCCGGCAGCGCCGCAGCGGTGAGCTGACCACGGCCTGGATCGTGCCGCGGGCGGCCAGCGCGGCCGCGGTGGCCTGGGCCTGGCGGTGGCCGACGGCGGAGAGTTCGGGGTCGGTGCCGCCGCTGCCGGAGAACCGCTTCTCGGGCGTCAGCGCCGTCTCGCCGTGCCGCAGCAGCACGAACGTGGCCGGCACGCCGAGGTCCGGGGCGCCCCAGCCGACCGGCGGGGCGGCCACCGCCTCGGGGGCCTCGGCAGACTCCGCCGCGGCGCTGCGGGCGGGTGCGGCGGCGGTGGCCAGTGCGGCCCGGGAGTCCCGCGGCTCCCACTGCTTGCCGATCTTCCCGGCGTCCATCGCCTCGTTGGCGAGCCGGTCGGCGTGCTTGTTCTTGGCGCGCGGGATCCACTCGTAGGTGACCCGGTCGGCCGGGAAGACCGACCTGGCCTCGGCGGCCAGCGGCTTCATGCCCGGGTGCTTGATCTGCCAGCGTCCGGACATCTGCTCGACGACCAGCTTGGAGTCCATCCGGACCTGGATGCGGGCCTCCGGGTCCAGCGCGTGCGCGGCCCGCAGCCCGGCCACCAGGCCCTTGTACTCGGCGACGTTGTTGGTCGCGGTGCCGATGAACTCGGCGGCCTCGGCGAGCGCCTCGCCCGTTTCCGGGTCGAGGACGACCGCGCCGTAGCCGGCCGGCCCCGGGTTGCCCCGGGACCCGCCGTCCGCCTCGACGATCAGCGTGCGCGGCACGGCCTACAGGCCCGAGTCCGGCGTGCGGACCAGGATCCGGCCGCAGTTCTCGCAGCGCAGGACGGCGTCGGCGGCGGCCGCCCGGACGTCGTTCAGCTCGGTGATGTTCAGCTCCAGGCGGCAGCCCTCGCAGCGGCGCTGGTAGAGGCGGGCGGCGCCGACGCCGCCCTCCTTGGTGCGGATGCGGTCGTAGAGCTTCAGCAGGTCGGCCGGGATGTCGGCGACGGTCAGCTCGCGCTCCTTGGTGACCGCGGCGGCCTCGGCGTCGATCTCGCTGCTGGCGGCGTTGCGGCGGGCGACGGCGTCGTCGACCTTGGCCTGGATGGCCTCGACCCGGGAGGTCAGCTCGGCGACCCGCTCCTGGGCGGCCTCGCGGCGCTCCATGACCTCCAGGACGACGTCCTCCAGGTCGCCCTGGCGCTTGGCGAGCGAGGCGATCTCGTGCTGGAGGTTCTCCAGGTCCTTGGGGGAGGTGACGGCGCCGGAGTCCAGCCGCTTCTGGTCGCGGGCGGCGCGCTGGCGCACCTGGTCCACGTCCTGCTCGGCCTTGGTCTGCTCGCGGCTGGTGTCGCTCTCCTCGGTCTGTGCGGCGACGAGCAGGTCGCGCTGCTGGGTGAGGTCGGCCTCCAGGGTCTGCAGCTCGGCCAGCTCGGGGAGGTTCTTGCGCCGGTGCGCGAGCTGGGTGAGCCGGACGTCGAGGCCCTGGACGTCGAGAAGGCGGATCTGGTCGGCGGGCGCGGCGTTCAGCGGGGGGCTCCTGTGGTGTGCGTCGGGGTGAAGATCGGGGTGGACGCCGCGTGGGCGGTCCAGGGGTCGGTGACCGTACGGGAGACGTGCGTGCGCAGTCCCCAGTCGTGCCGGTCGGAGACCGCGTCGAGCTGGGCCGCGGCCTGCTCGCACCACGGCCATTCGGTGGCCCAGTGGGCCGCGTCGAGCAGCGCCGGCGGGTTGGTCCGTCCGGTGGTCTGGGTGGCCTCGGACGCCGGGTGGTGGCGCAGGTCGGCGGTGAGGAAGGCATCCACACCGGCCGCCCGGACATCGTCGAAGAGGCTGTCGCCGGAGCCGCCGGAGACCGCGACGGTGCGGATCTCGCGGTCCGGGTCGCCGGCCGCCCGGATGCCCTGCGCGGTGGCCGGCAGGTGCGCGGCCGCGTACGCGGCGAACTCGGCCAGCGGCATCGGGTGCGTCAGCTCGCAGATCCGGCCCAGGCCGCGTCGGCCCGCCGGGTCGCTCGGGTCCGGCACCAACGGGCCGAGGACGCGCAGGTCCAGGGCGCCGGCCAGGGCGTCGGAGACGCCGGGGTCGGCGGTGTCGGCGTTGGTGTGCGCGACGTGCAGGGCGATGTCGTGCTTGATGAGCGTGTGCACGACCTTGCCCTTGAACGTCGAGGCCGCGACCGTCGTCGTCCCGCGCAGGTAGAGCGGGTGATGGGTGACGAGCAGGTCGGCGCCGAGCCGTACCGCCTCGTCGGCGATCTCCTGGACCGGATCGACGGCGAACAGCACGCGGCTGACCTCGGCGTCCGGGTCTCCGCAGACCGTGCCGACGGCGTCCCACCCTTCGGCCCGCTCGGGGGGCCAGAGGGCGTCGAGCGCGGTGAGGACTTCAGACAGTACGGGCACGGGTGGAAGGTTACCTCCCGGGCGGGAACCCGCACCGCCGCCGCCCGCGCGCGGGCGCACCCGTGAACCCCGCCCGGGGCGGCCCGCCGTGGGAGCAGGAAGCACAACCACCCCATCCGGTACCGGCGAACCGGACATCCGCCACCCTTATGCGTGAAGTGCCGCAACTCGCAGTGATCGGCCGGAAGTGCGAAAACTAGCGTCGGTCTGCCGACTGGAGGTGACCACTTCATGACGATCTGCGCCACTGAGGACGCCACGGCACTCGACGGCCCGCACCGCGCGGCCCTGACGATCGCCGCCGACGGCTCGTACGCCGCCCGGCTCGCCCGGCACGACGACGCCGACCGGAGCTGGTACCCGGAGCGCTGGACGCTGAGCGGCCCGGAGCCGTACGCGGTGCCACTGCCCGGCAGCCAGCCGGAGGAGCCGGACAGCGAACTGCTGCCGCTCGCGGACGGCCGGGTGCTGATCCTGCGCCGGGTCGCCGACCGCTTCGCCCTCTCCCTGCTCTACCCGACCGACCCCGGGACCGGTGAACTCCTGCTGGGCGCCGTGGAAGCGGCGGAACTGACCCTGCTCCCGCCGACGCCGGGCGGCACCGACGCGTACGCCCTGGCACCGGCGGGCGGGCACACCGCGCTGTGGCGGGTGCCCGGCGATGCGGGCGGGCCCGAGCGGATCGTGGAGATCCCCGGGCGCTGTACGGGCGGCGCGTGGCTGGACCGCGGCGGGCGGCTGCTCGCCCTGGACCGGGAGCTGGACGGCCGGACGAAGACCGTGCTGGTCGATCTGGCGCGGGGCGGCGAGACCGGGCCGCTGCTGCAGATCACCGAGGAGAGCAACGACCGGCTGCTGCTGGCCGATCCGGACAGCGGGCTGCTGCTGGTCCGCTCGGACGCGCCGGGCCACGACCGGCTGGGCTGGGGCGTGCTGGGCAGCAGGCTGCCGGTGCGGTTCCCGGAGTGCCTGCGGCCGGCCGATGCCGCGGTGACGCCGTTCGCCGTGCAGCCGGGGCAGATGCTGGCGCCGGAGAGCTGCGCGGTGGCGTTCCGGGTGGACGCGGCACACGGCACCCGGCTGGGGATCTGGCGTCCCTGGGGCCGGCGGCTGCGGCAACTGCCCGTACCGGACGGGTGGCTGGCGGGGGCCGGGCTGTGGACGGCCGACGGCGAACTACTGCTGCCGTGCGCGACGGACGCGGAACCGTGCGGGCTGGCGAGGATGGCCATACCGCTGGAGCCGGTGGAACCGGTGGGGCCGGTGGGGCCGGTGGAGGTCAGGATGCCGGTGGGGCCAGGGGAGGTCAGGATGCCGGTGGGATCTGCGAGATCTGTGGGTTCCGTGGAGCGATCGGGGCCGGTGGGGCTGGTGGGACTGATGGGGGTGGCGAGGCCGGTGGGGGGCGTACGGGCGGTGGCGGAGGAGGCGGCCGTACGTGGCGGGGGGATTGTCCCGGATGCAGGGGATGCCACCAACCACTCCACAGCATCTGCACAACCGAAGGCCGCCGTCACGGAACCGCAGTGCTCCCCCGCACATCCCCCTATGTGCAGGCCAGTTCCGCTGCAACAGGCGCCTCTGGGGTCCCGCTAGGCCCGGTGGAGCGTGATTTCCCGCCCCGTTAAACTTTCGGGTGGGGGCTACGCAGCCGGTTGACCGGCCACCGATCACGCCGCTCGGGGTACGGCCCCTCGGCGGTCGGGCGGGGTCCCGACGCGTACAGCAGCAAGCGATCCGACGGAGTGACTCTTCCCATGTCCGAAGCCCGAACCGACACGACCCAGGCGCGCCCCCAGGAGGCATCCGCCCAGGCCGCCGAGGCTGCAAGCTCCGGCAGGCACCGTGGCCCGGCCGCCACGGAGGAGTCCGACTCCACCGCGCACGGCCGGCACCGCCGGGACAAGCAGCCGCAGGGCGCCTAAGCCCCCATGGGCTCCGGGGCCGCGCCCCAGAAGCCGTGCTTCAGGAGCCCTGTTTCAGGAGCCGTGCTTGAGGGCCAGCACCTCGCCCGCCGCGAACGTCTCGTGCGGCGGGCGCTGTGCGTAGTAGGGCGTCAGCAGTTCGTCCAGCTCCTCGAAGGTGAAGAGTTCCTTCGTGGTGTCGAACTTGGCGGCGATCCGGGGGCGTTCGGCGATCGCGACCATGCCGCCGTGGACGACGAGCAGCTGGCCGTTGACCCGGGCCGCGGCCGGTGCGGCCAGATAGCCGACCAGCGGGGCGACGTGCTCGGGGGCGAGCGGGTCGAGCCGGCCGTCGGCCGGTTCTCCGAAACCGGCGAAGACGTCCTCGGTCATCCGGGTGCGGGCGCGCGGGCAGATCGCGTTGGCCGTCACGCCGTATTTGGCCAGCGCCAGCGCCGTGGAGGTGGTCAGGCCGACGATGCCCCCCTTGGCGGCGGCGTAGTTGGGCTGGCCGGCCGAGCCGGCGAGGAACGCCTCCGAGGAGGTGTTGATGATCCGGCCGTGCACCGGGCCGCCGGCCGCCTTGGACCGCTCGCGCCAGTGGGCCGCGGCGAAGCGGGTGGTGTTGAAGTGACCTTTGAGGTGCACCCGGATGACCATGTCCCATTCGTCCTCGGTCATCGAGAACACCATCCGGTCCCGGAGGATGCCCGCATTGTTAACCAGGATGTCGAGCCGGCCGTAGGTGTCGATGGCCAACTGGACGAGCTCGCCGGCCTGTTGGTGGTCGGCGACGTCG
Source organism: Streptomyces sp. NPDC048197 (assembly GCF_043202395.1). NCBI lineage: Bacteria > Bacillati > Actinomycetota > Actinomycetes > Kitasatosporales > Streptomycetaceae > Streptomyces > Streptomyces sp. NPDC048197. The sequence goes on along the minus strand of NZ_JBIDAJ010000042.1, from coordinate 7,699 downwards.
CCGACGTGGGCCACCGCCCGGCCGCCCGTCGCGCGGATCTCGGCGGCGACGTCCTCGGCGGGGCCCGCGGAGGCGGCGCCCGAACCGTCGCGCCCCGACTGCCCATAGTCGTTGACCACCACCTGCGCGCCGAGCCGGGCGAGTTCGAGGGCCTCGGCGCGGCCCAGTCCGCGGCCGGCCCCGGTGACGATCGCGGTCAGGCCCTCAAGTGGCTGTGCCATCTGGCGTTCCCGTCCTCTCGGTCTGCCGGCCGGATCGGGTCCCGTCACCGGCCGGTCGGATCTCTTGGCGATCGGATCTCTTGACGGTCAGTTCTCTCGGCGATCGGATCTCTTGGCGTCGGATCTCTCGGACCCCGTTGATGGTCAGATCTCTATGCAGGTGCGCAGGGCCGTCCCGGAGCGCATCTGGTCGAGGGCGTCGTTGATCTCCGGGAGCCGGACGCGGTGCGTGATCAGTCCTTCGAGGTCGATCCGGCCGGCCCGCCACAGGGCGATGGCCCGCTCGTAGGAGCGCAGGACGTCCCCGCCGCCGTAGAGGGACGGCAGGATCCGCTTCTCGTCGAAGAACAGCTCGAACATGTTGACCCGGAAGGCGTCGTCCATGGCGCCGGCACCGACCACGCACAGGGTGCCGCCGCGCCGGGTCGTCTCGTACGCGGTGCGGGCGGTGGCGGACCTGCCGACCACCTCGAAGACGTAGTCGAAGCCCTCGCCCCCGGTGAACTCGGCCTTGGCGCCGTCGAGTTCCTCCGGCGCGACGGCCTCGGTGGCGCCGAAGCGCAGTGCCGCCTCGCGCCGTGCGGGCACCGGGTCGACGGCGACGATCCGGGCCGCACCGCAGACCCGCGCGCCCTGGATGACGGAGATCCCGACCCCGCCGCAGCCGATGACCGCGACCGAGGAGCCGGCCGCCACCTGCGCCGTGTTGAGGGCCGCGCCGAGCCCGGTGGTGACGCCGCAGCCGATCAGCGCGGCGATCTCGTACGGGACGTCGTCCGGGATGGGGACCGCGCAGTTGGCGGCGACCACGACCTCCTCGGCGAAGGTGCCGGTGCCGGCGAAGCCGAAGACGTCCCCGCCGGGCCGCCGGAAGTTGGGCGTGCCGGCGTTCATGAACCCGGCCAGACAGAGGTGGGTCTGGCCGCGTTTGCAGGACGGACAGCTGCCGCAGGCGGGCAGCCAGCACATCAGCACCCGGTCGCCCGTCGCCAGGCCGGTGACGCCGTCGCCGACGTCGACGACCTCCCCGGCGCCCTCGTGCCCGGGGACGAAGGGCGCGGGCTGCGGCAGCACCCCGTTCATCGCCGAGAGGTCGGAGTGGCACAGTCCGGTCGCCCGGATGCGGATCCTGACCTTGCCCGGCCCGAACCCCACCGCCTCGACGTCGTCGAGGACCTCCAGCTTGTCCTGCCCGGTCTCGTGCTGTACGGCTGCGCGCATCTCACGGCTCCCCTCGGAGACGACAACTCGGAGGCATCAATCGGCGGAACGATCGGAGATATCGGAGACATCAGAGATATCGGAGACATCAACCGGTGGCGACAAAGCGACATTGGAGCGACATCGGAGCAACGGCAGGCCACGGCGGGCGACGGCGAGCAGGGACTAGCCGTGCTCGACGACGGTGTCCGCCAGCACCGCCGCGTCGTCCCGCTCGGGCGCCGTCACCGACGCCTGGATGCGGCCGGGTTCGCGCCAGAGCCGGATGCGGAGCGTCTCCCCCGGGAAGACCACCCCGGCGAAGCGCGTGCGGTACGACCGGACCCGGGAGACGTCACCGTCCAGCAGCGTGTCGACGACCGCCTTGAGCGTGACCCCGTAGGTGCACAGCCCGTGCAGGATCGGCCGGTCGAAGCCGGCGAGCTCGGCGAACTCCGGATCGGCGTGCAGCGGGTTCCAGTCGCCGGAGAGGCGGTACAGCAGCGCCTGGTCGGCGCGGATCTGCCGTTCGGTGGTCAGGTCGGGGGCGCGGTCGGGCAGTTCGAGGCGGGCGGAGGGGCCGCGGTCGCCGCCGAAGCCGCCCTCGCCGCGGACGAAGATCTGGGTGTCACAGGTCCACAACGGACCGTCGTCGTCGGCGATTTCGGAACGCAGCACGATGACGGCGGCCTTGCCCTTGTCGTACACGGCCGGCACGGACGAGGTCTGGGTGGCGCGACCGCGCACCGGCAGGGGCCGGTGCACGGTGACGGTCTGCCCGCCGTGCAGGACGGCGGCGAGGTCGACGTCGATGCCGGGGGCGGAGAGCCCGCCGGCCAGCGCCATGCCCCCACCGGCGACGGTGGCGAAGCTGGGCAGGACGTGCAGTGCGCTCTCCAGGGTGTAGCGCAGTTCGTCCGGGTCGGTGGCGGCCTGCGGTTTCTCGGGGGTGGGCGCGCCGGCGCCGATGCCGAGGTGGTAGAGCTGGACGTCCTTGTGGTCCCAGGCGAGCTCGGTGGTCCGCGGTTCGGCGGAGGTGGCCTTGACGACGTCGATGGGCATGGGGGCGGTTGCTCCTTCACCACGGTGGAGTGCGTCAAAAGACCCCGGCCCGGCCGTCCGCACCGTCGGCCCGGCCGGGGTCGTCTCTGGTCGGCGCGGACCGCGCGCGGGTCGGCGGTGCCACACGGGAAACCGCCCGGCGCGCACTGCGGCCGGGCAACGGTGCCGCACGCGAAACCGCCGGCTTCTAGAACGCGTTCTAGCCGATGGCCTTCATGTATAGCCGATCCGCCGGATACCGGGAAGACCTCTGACGGTTTGTCAGAAACGCGTCGCGGTCGCGGGCCGCCCGTGAGTCGTTGCCGCTCTCTGCACTCGTGAGTCGTTTCCGGGCCCGCCCCGACGAGTCGTTGCCGCGGTCCGCGCCCATGACATTTGTCAGGGGTCATCACCCACATTCGCCCCTGCCCCGAGGCCGCCCACGCTCCGTAACGTCATGGACAGCAAACGACCGAAGGGGGCGGACATGGCACCGGACACGGCACCGGCGGCACCGGGCAGGACACCGGAGATGACACCGGGCAGGGCGGGGACGACGGCGCAGGCGGGGCCGGTGGGGCGGGACGGCGGCGGGACGGCCGTGGCGTTCTCCGGCGTCACCCGGAGTTACGGCGCGGTGCGGGCCGTGGACGGCATCGACCTGCGGATCGCGGCCGGCGAAACGGTGGCGCTGCTCGGCCGCAACGGCGCCGGCAAGTCCACCACCCTGAACATGCTGCTGGGCCTGCTGCCGCCCTCCTCGGGCACGGTGCGGCTGTTCGGCGGCGAGCCGGAGACCGCCGTACGGGCCGGCCGGGTCGGGGCGATGCTGCAGGACGGCAAGGCCGTCCCCCGGGTCACCGTCCGCGAACTGGTCGGCTTCGTGGCCGCCACCTACCCGCGGCCGATGGACGTCACCGAGGCGCTGGAGCTGGCGGGCCTGGCCGAGTTCGCCGGGCGGCGGGTGGACCGGCTCTCCGGCGGCCAGGCCCAGCGCGTCCGGTTCGCGGTGGCGCTGGCCGGCAACCCCGACCTGCTGGTCCTCGACGAGCCGACCGCGGCCCTGGACGTGGAGGCCCGCCGGACGTTCTGGCGCGCGATGCGGGCGTACGCCCGGCGCGGCCACACCATCGTCTTCTCCACCCACTACCTGGAGGAGGCGGACGACCACGCCGACCGGATCGTGGTGATCGACCGGGGCCGGGTGGTCGCCGACGGCAGCGGCGAGGCGATCAAGCGGCGGGCCGGCGGGTCGCTGGTCTCCTTCGACCTCGCGGGCGCGCCGACCGCGCCGCTGTCCACACTGCCCGGCGTGCACACCGTGGAGGTCCGCGGCGACCGCGCCCTGCTGCGGACGGCGGACTCCGACGCCACGGTCCTGGCGCTGGCCGGACTGGGCCTGGTCCGCGGCCTGGAGGTCACCGCCGCGAGCCTGGAGGACGCCTTCCTCGCCCTCACCTCCCCCGACCGCTCGGACTCCGACGGCCCGGACCACAACGACCCGAGCCCCGTCGCCCCGACCCGCGATGCCCTGAAGGAGACCGCGTGATGCTCGCCTACCTCCGTCTCGAAGTCCGCCGTACGCTGCGCGACCGCGGCTTCGTGATCTTCGGCATCGGCATGCCGGTGCTGATGTACGTCCTGATGACCAACATCGGCACCGGCCCCGGCGGCGCCGACATGGGCTGGCGGACCGCCTCGATGGTCGGGATGGCCGCGTACGGCGCGCTGGGCGCGGCGATCGGCACCGGCACCGGCGTCGCCGAGGACAAGCAACTGGGCTGGCTGCGGCAGCTGCGGATCACCCCGATGGGGCCGCTGCGGGCCGTGGTGGGCCGTGGGCTGACCGGGTCGGTGACGGTGCTGCCGGCCATCGCCGCGGTGCTGCTGGTGGGCGCGCTGGTCAACGGCGTCCGGATGCCGGTCTGGCAGTGGGCCGCGCTGGCGGGTCTGCTGTGGCTCGGCACCGCCCCGTTCACCCTGCTCGGGCTGGGCAACGGCTACCGCCTCTCGGCGCAGTCCACCGGTGTGGTCAACACGGGCTGCATGCTGCTGCTCTCGATCATCGGCGGACTGTGGTTCCCGGCCGAGCTGTTCCCCGGCTGGCTGCGCGCCCTGTCGGCCTGGACGCCCGGCAACCGCTTCGCCGAACTGGGCCGGAGCGTCACCGAGGGCGGCGCACCGAGCCTCGCGGCAGTGGCGGTGCTGGCCGCCTGGCTGGCAGTCTTCGGCGGTTACGCGGTGCACGCGTACCGGAGGGCCGCGCGGACGGTGTGACCCGCGATGGCGCACAGGGCACAGACGGCACAGATGGCACAGACGCACGGACCGGGGAAACGACAGTGCAGCGGACGAGAGAGCAGGACGCCGCCGGCGGGACGCCCGGCGGGGTGACAGGGACGGACGAAGTGACCGGGACCAACGGAGCGGCTGGAGTGGCCGGGAGCAACGGAGTGGCTGGGGCGGCCGGGGGCGACGGCTCGTCGTGTTCGTCGAAATGGTCACCCGGCCGGAAGCCCGAAAAGGGCCCGGGCAAATACTCCTTCCTGCCCTGGCTGCTGATGGGGCTCGGCGCCTTCTCCAACATCGTGCAGGGCAAGACCGGCAACCCCTGGCTGGCCGGCCTCGGGCTGCTGGCCTTCAACTCCTTCTACCTCACGGTCATCTGGTCGGCCTTCAGCCCAAAGCTCCGGGACACCCGCTACCCGGTCGTGGCCCTGGGCGTGCTCACCGTCATCACGTTCGCCATCGCGCTCGGCTTCGGCGGCAGCTGGTTCCTGTTCTTCCCGTTGCTGTCGCTGGCCTCCGGTACGGTCCGCGCGCTGCGCGGCAGGAAGCTGGCACTGTGGCTGGTCACGCTCAGCGGTACGGCCGGGTTCCTGTCCGGCTGGCATGCCGGCGACCCCAGCGACTCGTTCGGCGTCGGCTACGGCACGTTCCTCTCCGGCATGGTGACGTCCACGGTGCTGAGCCTGTTCGACACCATCCAGGAACTCCGGGCCACCCGGCAGGAACTGGCCCGCAGCGCCGTGGAGAAGGAGCGGCTGCGCTTCTCCCGTGACCTGCACGATCTGCTGGGACACACGATGTCCCTGGTCGTGGTCAAGGCCGAGGCGGTACGCCGGCTGGCACCGCGCGATCTGGACGCGGCGCTCGCCCAGGCCTCGGACATCGAGGCGGTCGGCCGGCAGGCGCTGACCGAGATCCGCGAGGCGGTCACCGGCTACCGCGAGGGCAGCCTCAGCACCGAACTCGACCGGGCCCGATCGGCGTTGGAAGCGGCCGGCATCGAAGCCGTCGTACGGCAGGCCGGGCCGCCGCTGCCCCCGCAGGCCGGTGCGCTGCTGGGCTGGGTGGTCCGCGAGGGCGTCACCAACGCGGTCCGGCACAGCGGCGCCACCCGCTGCGAGATCGCGGTGCACGCCGACGAGGAACGGGTCCGGCTGACGATCACGGACGACGGCCGGGGTCCCGTAAGCTCCGGTGCGGCCCCGACAGCCGGCCGGACCTGGTTCCGCGACCGCGACCGCGACCCCGGACGCGACGGTGACACCGCCGGTACGGACTCCGCGGACGGCGCCGCCACGCCACCCGGCACACCGGGCCCGGTCGGCGGCACCGGCCTGAAGGGCCTGACCGAACGGCTGGCAGCGGCCGGCGGCACACTGAGCAGCGGCCCCGACGGCCGGCGCGGCTTCCGGGTGACGGCGGAACTGCCGGTCGGTACGGGGGAGATGACGGAGACGGAAGGGTTGACCAGGTGATCAAGGTCCTGCTCGCGGAGGACCAGGGCATGATGCGGGGCGCGTTGGCGCTGCTGCTCGACCTGGAAGAGGACATGCAGGTCGTGGCGCAGGTCGGGGCGGGCGACCGGATCGTGGCGGCAGCTTTGGACGCCCGTCCCGACATCGCCCTCCTGGACATCGAACTCCCCGGCCGCAGCGGACTGGACGCCGCGGCCGACCTGCGCACCGCGCTGCCGTCGTGCAAGGTCCTGATCGTCACGACCTTCGGGCGGCCCGGCTATCTGCGCCGCGCCATGGAGGCCGGGGCGTCCGGCTTCCTGGTGAAGGACGGCCCGGTGGAGGACCTGGCGGCGGCGATCCGCCGAGTCCTCGCCGGGGAGCGGGTGATCGACCCCGGGCTGGCCGCGGCGGCGCTCAGCGCCGGGCCCAATCCGCTGACCCAGCGCGAACGGGACGTGCTGACCGCCGCGGTGGACGGCGCCACCGTCTCCGACATCGCCGGCAAGCTCCACCTCTCCCAGGCCACCGTCCGCAACTACCTCTCCGCGGCGATCGGCAAGACCGGCACCCGCAACCGTATGGAGGCGGTCCGGGCAGCGCGGCAGAACGGGTGGCTGTAGGCGGGGGGACGGGAGGCAACCGGCGGGCGACGGGACGCCTGTCGTCCCACGCCGGGTCGGTGGCCAGGCTTCGGCCCAGAGGCGTGACCGGCAAGGAAAACGCTCGCCCGCCCGAGAAGCACGGTCGTGCTCAGTGCATGCGCCATTCCTCGGCCGGAATGCAGTCGAACACGGTGTTGGCCCAGTCGTTGGGCCGACCGAAGACCAGCCGCGTGAGGAGAACATCCCCGGCTCGCTGCGCACGCGGGTTCATCCCGAGCTGCTGTGAGCCGATGTCCCCTTCGGTGGTGATCTCGATGTCCCTGCCGGTCCGCTCCAGATAGGCGCTGAGATCAGCTGAGAGTTCGGAAGGCGGCCGGCCGATCAGCCGGATCCCGTCCCAGGACACCTGGGGTCCGGACAAGGCGTCGACGGCGATGCAGGTCAGTCCCATCGGGCCGACGTAGTAGGCCACCACGTCGTCCCGGTACGACGGGGCCCCCACGGCGCGGAATCGCGTGCGCATCTGCTCAAAGGGACCGAACTCACCGACCTTGGAGAGAACCCCGGAGGTGTATCCGCGTGCCTCCATGGCGACGGTCGCTTCCTGCGGGCTCATGCCGAAGCGCAGGGGGCCGACACGTTCCAGTGGCGCATAGTCCCACTGCGCCCGATCGGATTCGTCGACCACCGGCCACGGGTCGGGCCACACGTCCGGCAACTCCTTCGCACTCCACTTGGCGGACCAGTGCGGGCGACCTTATCGGCTGCGGTGATCAGCACGATACGCCGGACAGGCGCTAGGGGGTGTCTTCAAATGATCTCGGGTGGTGGACCATGGTCGGGTGATACGTCGCCATGAACTATCCGATGCTGAGTGGGAGTTCGTCCG
>NZ_JBIDAJ010000041.1:0-63143 GCF_043202395.1 Streptomyces sp. NPDC048197 | reverse complement strand
CGAGCCCGCACCCGAACCTCCCACCTGGCAGCACTTCGCCCCACTGGACTACCAGCGGGGCGAAGCAGGCAGGGCCCGAATTAACCAACAGCGTCGGCGAACGTCACCGGGCGGGCCCTCCTACGCTTCTACCGGCGCGCCTCAGACCGTGCGGAAGGCGAGCACGACGTTGTGGCCGCCGAAGCCGAACGAGTCGTTCAGCGCCGCGATCCGGCCCTCGGCCGGCAGCTTGCGGGCCTCGCCGCGGACGATGTCCGCGTCGGCCTCCGGGTCGAGCTCGTCGATGTTGATCGTCGGCGGGGCGATGCGGTTCTTGAGCGCGAGGATCGTGGCCACCGTCTCGATGCCGCCCGCGCCGCCCAGGAGGTGGCCGGTCATCGACTTCGTACTGGTGATGGCCATGTGATCGACGTCGTCACCGAACGCCTTGCGCAGCGCCCTGAGCTCACCGACGTCACCGGCCGGGGTCGACGTCGCGTGCGCGTTCACGTGCACGATCTCCGCCGGGTTGAGACCGGTGTTGTCGATCAGGTTCGTCAGCGCCGCCGCGATGCCGTTGCCGGACGGCTCGGGCTGCGTGATGTGGTGTGCGTCGGCGGAGATGCCCTGGCCGACGGCCTCGGCGTAGATCGTGGCGCCGCGGGCCTTGGCGTGCTCCTCGGACTCCAGGATGATCACGCCGGCGCCCTCGCCGAGCACGAAGCCATTGCGGTCGACGTCCCACGGGCGGGAGGCGCCCTGCGGGTCCTCGTTGTTCTTGGACATCGCCATCATGTTGCCGAACGCGACGATCGGCAGCGGGTGGATGGCGGCTTCCGTGCCACCGGCGACGACGACGTCGGCGCGGCCCGAGCGGATCATCTCGATGGCGTAGCCGATGGCCTCGGCGCCCGACGCGCACGCCGAGACCGGCGTGTGCACACCGGCTCGGGCGTTGAACTCGATGCCGACGTTGGCGGACGGCGAGTTCGGCATCAGCATCGGCACGGTGTGCGGGGAGACGCGGCGTACGCCCTTCTCCTTGAGCACGTCGTACTGGTCGAGCAGGGTCGTCACACCACCGATGCCGGAGGCGATGACCGCGCCAAGACGGTCGGGGTTGACCGACGTGTCCTCGCCCGCCCTGGCGGTGAAGCCCGCGTCCTTCCAGGCTTCCTGGGCCGCGACGAGCGCGAACTGCGCCGAACGGTCCAGCTTGCGGGCCTGCGGCCGCGGGATGATCTCGGACGGCTCAACGGCGATCTGCCCGGCGATGCGGACGGGCAGGTCGGCGGCCCAGTCCTGGTCGAGCGTGCTGACACCGGAGCGTCCGGCGAGCATGGCCTCCCAGGTCGAAGCGCTGTCGCCACCCAGCGGTGTGGTTGCGCCGATACCGGTGACGACCACGGTGCGATTGGTCGCGTTCACGGGAATTCTTACTCCACGGGTAGAGGGGTCTGAATCGACGGCGCCACCGCGGGGTGGCGACATGCGCGGGAGCTGGATCAGCTCTGGTGCTTGAGGATGTAGTCGGTCGCGTCGCCGACGGTCTTGAGGTTCTTGACGTCGTCGTCCGGGATCTTCACGTCGAAGCGCTCTTCGGCGGCGACGACGACCTCGACCATGGACAGCGAGTCAACGTCCAGGTCGTCGGTGAAGGACTTGTCCACCTGGACGTCCTCGGTGGGGATCCCGGCGATCTCGTTCACGATCTCGGCGAGACCGGCAACGATCTCTTCCTGAGTGGCGGCCATGATGGCGCTCCTTCGGTCATTTTAAGGGGAAACTGCGTTACTTGCGGTGAAGATCCGTGCGGCGCCCGGCACGTCCGGAGACGGACGGTGCTGCGCAGATCTTGCCTAGGGGAGGGTAACGACCGTCGCGGCGTACACGAGACCCGCCCCGAAGCCGATGACCAGCGCGGTGTCGCCGCTCTTGGCCTGTCCGGTCGCCAACAGCCGCTCCATGGCGAGCGGAATGGAGGCGGCCGAGGTGTTGCCGGTGGTCTCCACGTCGCGGGCGACCGTCACGCTCTCCGGCAGCTTCAGAGTCTTCACCATCGAGTCGATGATCCGCATGTTGGCCTGGTGCGGGATGAAGACGTCCAGGTCGTCCGGGCTGACTCCGGCCGCGTCCAGCGCCTGCTGGGCGACCTTGGCCATCTCGAACACCGCCCACCGGAAGACCGCTTGGCCCTCCTGGGTGATGGCGGGGTACCGGATCTCCTCCAGGGCGGGGCGCGCCTCGGGCCCGTCGCCCCCGGGGACCGGCGTGGAACGGTAGACGTCCCAGCCGAGGGTCTGCTTGATCGTTTCGGACTTGTCGCCCTCCGAGCCCCAGACCGTCGGGCCGATCTCCGGCTCGTTGGCGGGGCCGACGACCACCGCGCCGGCGCCGTCACCGAACAGGAAGGCCGTCGCACGGTCCTCCAGGTCGGTCAGGTCCGACAGTCGCTCGACGCCGATGACCAGGACGTACTCCGCCGAACCCTCCGTCACCAGGCCCTTGGCGAGGGTCAGTCCGTAGCCGAAGCCCGCGCAGCCCGCCGAGATGTCGAAGGCGGCCGGCTTGCCGGCGCCGATGCGGTGCGCGATCTCGGTCGCGACCGCCGGGGTCTGCTTGAAGTGCGAGACGGTGGAGACGATCACGGCGCCGATCTGCTCGGGCGTGATGCCGGCGTCGGCGATGGCCTTGCCGGACGCCTCGACCGACATCTGCGCCACGGTCTCCTCGGGGCCCGCCCAGTGGCGGGTCGCGATGCCGGACCGTGAGCGGATCCACTCGTCGGACGAGTCGATGTGCTTGAGGATCTCCTCGTTGGGCACGACACGGGTCGGCCGGTAGCCGCCGACGCCCATGATCCGGGCGTACGGAGCGCCCTTGGAGGGCTTGATCTTCGAGGTCATGCGCTTCGGACTCCTATTCGACCGGTGCCGAGCCAGCTGTGGTGGCGGCGGACGCCTCGGCGATCAGCGTGCGGGCCGCGTCGAGGTCGTCGGGCGACTTGAGGGCGAGGGTCCGCACGCCGGGCAGGGCGCGCTTGGCCAGGCCGGTGAGCGTGCCGCCGGGGGCGGCCTCGATGAGCGCGGTGACGCCGAGCGCCTTGAAGGTCTCCATGCACAGGTCCCAGCGCACGGGGTTGGCCACCTGGCCGACCAGCCGCTGCACGAGTTCCTGACCGGAGGAGACCAGCTGCCCGTCCTTGTTGGAGACGTAGCGGGTGTGCGGATCGGCGACCGACAGCGAAGCGGTCGCGGATTCCAGCGCGGAGACGGCGGGTGCCATGTGGTGAGTATGGAACGCGCCGGCCACCTTCAGCGGTACGACCCGGCGAGTGCCCTCCGGCTTGTTCTCGACCAGCGCGGCGATCTGCTCGGCGGTGCCGGCCGCGACGATCTGGCCGGCGCCGTTGACGTTCGCCGGGGTCAGGCCCAGCCGCTCCAGATGGGGGAGCACGACGGCCTCATCGCCACCCAGGAGGGCGGCCATGCCGGTTTCGGTGACGGCGGCGGCCTCGGCCATCGCCAGGCCGCGGCGGCGTACCAGCCCCATCGCGGCCTCGTCGGAGAGCGTGCCGGTCAGCGCGGCGGCAGCGAGCTCGCCCACGCTGTGACCGGCCGCGGCGCCGACCTTGGAGGAGAAGTCGTCGGCCGTCGCGAACAGCTGACGGGTGGAGATCAGGGCGGACGCCACCAGCAGCGGCTGCGCCACCGCGGTGTCGCGGATTTCCTCTTCGTCCGCCTTCGTGCCGTAGTGGACCAGGTCGAGGTCGATGGCGGCCGACCACTCACGGAGCCGGTCTTCGACACCGGGGAGGTCGAGCCAGGGGGTCAGGAAGCCGGGCGTCTGGGCGCCTTGGCCGGGAGCGACGAGTACGAGCACCCTCACACTCTCTCTTGTGGGTGGTTCCGCCCGCCCGTGGGGACAAGGACGAAGAACCATCGGGGTAATTGTTGGTCTCCGACAAAAGTCTAGAGTTGCGCCTCACCGTCAGCCAGACGCCCCAGAATCAGTGCGATACGGAGGGTGAAGGCCGAGCGCACATCGGAGGGTGACCACCCGGTGACGTCCGTCACACGTCGCAGCCGATAGCGCACGGTGTTGGGGTGCACGAACAGCATCCGGGCCGCGCCCTCCAGACTGCTCGCCTGCTCAAGATAGACGCTCAGCGTCTCCAGGAGCGCCGACCCGGCTTCCTCCAGCGGTCTGTAGATCTCCTCCACCAACTGCTCCCGCGCCACCGGGTCCGAGGCCATCGCGCGTTCCGGAAGCAGATCGTCCGCGAGCACCGGGCGCGGCGCGTCCGGCCAGGCCGCGCACGCCCGCAGACCGGCCGCCGCGGCCTGCGCGGAACGGGTCGCCGCCAGGAGGTCGGAGACCACCGGGCCGGCCACCACGGGCCCGGCGGCATACGGGCCGATCAGCGCCTTCGCCGCCTTGAGCGGATTGTCCGAACCACCCGCGATCACCACCAGCCGCGAGCCCAGCACCCCGGTCAGTACCTGCAGCTTGGCGTGCCGGGCGGCCCGCCGGATCGCCTCCACGGTCAGCTCGCTGTCGCCGTCCGGGGCCGTGCCCAGCACCACACACACGTGCTCGGGGGAGTTCCAGCCCAGCGCCGCCGCCCGGGAGACCGCGCCCTCGTCGGCCTCCCCCGAGAGCACCGCGTTGACCACCAGCGACTCCAGGCGGGCGTCCCAGGCGCCACGGGCCTCGGCGGCCTGGGCGTAGACCTGGGCGGTGGCGAAGGCGATCTCCCGGGCGTAGACCAGGAGCGCCTCGCGCAGCACGGACTCGTCGCCGGGGGCCGCGACGTCGTCGATCGCCGCCTCCATGACCTCGATCGTCGTCCGGACCATCTCCACGGTCTGGCGCAGCGTGATCGCCCGGGTCAGCTCGCGCGGCGCGGTGCCGAAGACGTCGGTGCTGATCGCCTGCGGGGTCTCCGGATGCCGGAACCACTCGGTGAAGGCGGCGATACCGGCCTGGGCGACCAAGCCGATCCAGGAGCGGTTCTCCGGGGGCATCGCGCGGTACCACGGCAGCGTGGCGTCCATGCGGGCGATGGCCGCGGCCGCCAGCGTGCCGGAGGAATTCTCCAGGCGCCGGAGGGTCGCGGAGTGCGGGTGCGCGTCGCGCGATGCGGGTTCAGACACGGGACAAGCCTGCACCATCGGGGCGGGGAGGTGAGGGGGCGGGGCTACCGTGGGCCCATGATTCAGGTGCGCAGGGGCGAGGAACGCTATCGGGGCGGCGATCCGGACGCGGGGATCGAGTCGCTGCACGCATTCTCCTTCGGGCCCCACTTCGACCCGGACAATCTGCGCTTCGGTGCACTTATCGCCTGCAATGAGGAGCGGCTGGCGGCCGGTGCCGGCTTCGACGAGCATCCGCACCGCGACACCGAGATCGTGACCTGGGTGGTCGAGGGTGAGCTGACCCACCGCGACTCGGCCGGACACGAGACCACCGTGCGCCCCGGCGATCTCCAGCGGCTCAGCTCCGCCGGCGGCGTGCGGCACGTGGAGCGCAACGCGGGCGGGGCCCCGCTGCGCTTCGTCCAGATGTGGCTGGCCCCGCGCGAATTCGGCGGGGAGCCGGCGTACGAGATCGTCCGCGGCATCGCCGACGGCACGCCGTACGCGGTCCCGCGGGCCGGCGCCCTGCTGCATGTGCGCCGTCTCACGGACGGCGAGCGCACCGCCGTCCCGGACGCGGAGCGGGTGTACGTGCACGTCGTGCGGGGAGCGGTCGGGATCGGCGGGCAGCGCCTGGAGGCGGGCGACGCGGCGCGGATCACGGACGGGACCGGGCTGGAGCTGACGGCGCTGGCGGCCGCGGAGTGCCTGATGTGGGAGATGGGGGCGGAGCCGGTCCACGGGTGAGGGGCGGCCGCGGCGGGGCCGGGCGGCCGTGGCGGGCCTTGGCGGGCGCGATTCCGCTTCGTGGTCTTAGGGGTGATTCCGCTTCGTGGTCCTACGGGGACGCCCGCCCGGCCGCCGTCCGCGTCAGACCGTCCGCGTCAGACCGCCCGCGTCGGGCCGTCCGCGTCAGACCGCCCGCGCCAGCTCGTCCAGCACCGCGTCGGTCAGCTTCGGCCAGACCTCGATCGCCCACGGCCCGAAGGCCCGGTCGGTCAGCGCCACACAGGCGGCCCCGGCCTCCGGGTCCACCCACAGGAACGTCCCGGACTGCCCGAAGTGCCCGTAGGTGCGGGGCGAGGACCCGGCGCCCGTCCAGTGCGGCGACTTGCCGTCGCGGATCTCGAAGCCCAGGCCCCAGTCGTTCGGCTTCTGGTGGCCGTAGCCCGGCAGCACACCCGTCAGCCCGGGGAAGGCCACCTGCGTCGCCTCCGCGAGCGTCTGCGGAGCGAGCAGCCGCGGCGTCTGCAGTTCGGCCGCGAACCGGATCAGATCGGCGACCGTGGAGACGCCGTCCTTGGCGGGCGAGCCTGGCAGTTCCGTCGAAGTCATGCCGAGCGGCGCCAGCACCGCCTCGTGCAGATACTGCGGGAAGGGGATGTCGGTCGCCTTGGCGATGTGGTCGCCCAGCACCTCGAAACCGGTGTTGGAGTAGATCCGCCGGGTGCCGGGCGCGGCCATCACGCGCTGCTCGTCGAAGGCGAGCCCCGAGGTGTGCGCGAGCAGATGACGGACCGTGGAACCCTCCGGACCGGCCGGGTCGTCCAGCTCGACGGCGCCCTCCTCGACGGCCAGCAGGGCGGCGTACGCGGCGAGCGGCTTCGTCACCGACGCCAGCGGAAACCTCTGCTCCACGGGGCCGTACGATCCGGCCACCGACCCGTCGGCTCGTACGACGGCGGCCGCAGCGGTGGGCACCGGCCAGTTCTCGATCATCCGCAGGCTCTGCATGCTCCGAGCCTAACCTCCCCAAATTCAGGTCAAGTCTGCGCCCGATCCGCGCTTGCTTGGAGTGCGCTCGAACTCTCTAGCGTTGAAGACGTCGCAAGGCATCCGGCGTGCAGCCGCGAGGTCCGCGGCGAAGTCGAGAGCAATCCGGCGAATCAGGGGAGACGGGGCATGACGGTCACGCAGAGCGAACCGGTCACGAGCGGCCTGGCGGCGACCGCCGAGCGGCCGGTGAGGGTCCGCAACTGCGGCACCCCGCCGCCCCCGCACCCCAAGCCCACCGGTCAGGACCGGTACACGATCAGCGAGGTCTCGGAGCACACCGGGCTCAGCGCCCACACCCTCCGCTGGTACGAGCGGATAGGCCTGATGCCGCACGTGAGCCGTACGCACACCGGGCAGCGCCGCTTCAGCAACCGCGACCTGGACTGGCTGAGCCTGGTCACCAAGCTGCGGCTGACCGGCATGCCGGTCGCCGACATGGTCCGCTACGCCGAACTTGTCCGGCAGGGCGAGAGCACCTTCGCCGAGCGTGAGCAGCTGCTGACCGCGCACCGCGAGGACGTGCGGCAGCGCATAACGGAGCTGCAGAGCACGCTGGACGTACTCGACTACAAGATCGACATCTACGCCGATGCCCGGCGGGCATCCGAGAGGTTCTGAGGTTTCATGGGTAGCGAGAAGATCGAGACGGTCGAGCTGGGCACCGGCGGCCCCCGCGTCGGGCTGCAGGGCCTCGGCTGTATGGGCATGAGTTTCGCCTACGGGCCCACGGACGCCGACGAGGCGCGGGCCACCCTGGAGCGCGCGCTGGAGCTGGGCGTGACGCTCTACGACACCGCCGACATGTACGGCCGCGGGGAGAACGAGAAGTTCATCGCCCCCTTCATCCAGGCGCACCGCGACGAGGTCGTCCTGGCCACCAAGTTCGCCATCTCCCCCGACCCGGACGCCCCGGACGACCCGTACCGGCGCATCATCCGCAACGACCGCGCCTACATCCGCCAGGCCGTCGAAGGCAGCCTCAAGCGGCTGGGCGTCGACGAGATCGACCTCTACTACATGCACCGCCGCAACCCTGACGTCCCTCTGGAGGAGTCGATCGGGGCGATGGCCGAACTGGTCACCGAGGGCAAGGTCAAGCACCTGGGGCTGAGTGAGGTCACCGGCAGCGAACTGCGCGCGGCGCACGCCATCCACCCGATCGCGGCCGTCCAGTCCGAGTGGTCCCTCTTCAGCCGGGACATCGAGGCCGGCGTGGTGCCCGCCGCGGCCGAGCTCGGCGTCGGCCTGGTGCCCTACTCGCCGCTCGGCCGCGGCTTCCTGACCGGCGCGTTCGTGCACGCCGACCAGGAGCTCAGCACGGACGACTTCCGTCGTACGCAGCCGCGCTTCACCGGCGACAACGCGGCCGCCAACGCGGCACTGCTGGAACCGGTCCGGGCGGTCGCCGACGCCCACGACGCCACGCTCGGCCAGATCGCCCTGGCCTGGGTGCAGCAGCAGGCCGCCGTCCACGGCCTGGCCGTCGTCCCGATCCCCGGCACCCGCAAGCGCCACCGCGTCGAGGAGAACACCGCCGCCACCCGCATCCGGCTCACCCACGAGGAACTGGCCCTCCTGGAGCCGATCGCCGACAAGGTGGCGGGCGAGCGCTACGCGGACATGACGCACACGTCGGCGGGGCGGGAGTAGGTCGCGGGAGGGGGTGGGTTTCTCGCGGGGTGGGCCGTTTACCGGGTGGGTCGCTCACGGGGTGGGTCGCTCATGGGGGTCCTGCTTGGGCGTCGGTTCGGGCAGCCCGGGCAGCGTCGCTGCGCCCGGGCTGCCGCGCCCCTGCCCTACGCCAGCCCCAGCGCGAACGCCGCGAACGCGGTGGCCAGGACCGCGGCGAGGGCGCGACGGGCACGGGTGACATCCGTCCAAGGCGCCTCGAAACGGCGGGTGCTGCGGGCGATCAGCAGCAGGGCGACGGCGAAGACCGGCAGCCAGGCGAGCCGGACGAAGATCCACCCCGGCGTGACGGGCGCGACGGTCAGGCCGGGCACCGCTCCGAGGAAGGACGCGGGCACCGCCGCGGACAGCATCGCCGTCTGGTGCCAGCACAGGATCGTCATCGCCGACAGGTTGATGACCACGACCGGCGCCCACAGGGCGGGCCGGCGCAGGAGGCGGGCAATCCGGTCCCGGAGCAGGATCGCGGCACCGGACTGGGCCGCCGCCAGCGCCAGGACCAGCAGCGACGGCGGATGCGAGTTCGTACGGTCCTGGCCGGGGACACCCACCATGCTCGCCGGGTAGTGGAAGAACAGCAGCAGCGCCGCGAACAACGCCGCGCCGCCGAACAGGAGCGTCCACGCGGCCCGCCGGCCGAGCCGCCGCTCACCCCAGGAGACGCCCAGCTGATAGGCGAACATCCAGCCGGGGAGCAGATTCAGCAGGCTCAGCCAGGACGGCATGGCCTCGGCGAACGGCCCGTAGCGCAGGAAGTCCACCGCCGCCACGGCCACCAGCAGCGGCGCGGCGGCCCAGGCCCCCATCCGGCCCGCCGCGCGGACGCAGTACGGCGTCAGCGCGGTGATTGCCGCGTACACGCCGACGAACCACAGCGGCTGGATCACCAGCGTCGCGCCCGTCCGCAGGGTCGCCTCCGGTACGCCCACGCTGTAGAGCAGCGGCAGCAGCGCCGCCCATACGGCCGTGACGCCGAGCACCGGTCGGCCAAGTCTGATGAGCCGTCCGCGCAGCCAACTGCCCACCGACTCGCCACGCCTGACGGCGCGCCGGTAGGACAGCACCGAGGCATAGCCGCCGACCAGGAAGAAGATGCCGAGCATCTGCAGCACCCAACTGACGGGCGCGAGTAAGCCGAAGGCGGTCAGCGGGCTGGCGTTGTGCAGCGCACCGTCGGCGTCCAGGGTGAACCCGCCGAGCAGCCAGTGGCCGGTAGGCACCGCGAGCAGCGCGAGCGCCCGCAGCCCGTCGATCGCCCGGTCCCGCTCCGCGGGGGTACGCGCCTCGATCGCGCGGGCGGCTGAGCGAACTGTGGAGGTGGTTTTCATGGGGTCCTTGGCCTCTGCGTCCTGTAGGTGGGTGGTGCAGGGAGGTGAAGGGCGGTGCGGGGTACGGGGCGGGAGCCTCGGTGCCGTGCCGTGCCGTGCCGTGCCGTGCCGGGCGGAGACCTGCCACGCCATGCGGTGCCATGCGGTGACATCCCGCGCCCCCGCGCCCCCTTTTGTGCGCGTCAGCTGACCCGGCCGTACCGGCCCAGCACGATGGCCGCGAAGTTCTGGAGCGAGTCCGTACCGGGGGCGAGGTAGCCGGTGTGACCCTCGGCCCGCTTCGCGGAGACCTGCCGGGCGCCGAAGGCGGGGTCGGTGGGGTCCTCGCCGTGGCCGAGGCCCAGCAGCTCCACGTTCGGGACGTCGCCGATCCAGTCGGACGCGTCCCGGGCCGCCCAGACCCGGGCGGAGGTGTGCAGCTCCGCCACGCCGTCACGGCGCATACCGGGGGAGCCGAAAACGATCAGATCGGCGATGCGACCCTGACCACCCAGCCGCGGCACCGCCAGTCCGCAGACCACCGAACCGTAGCTGTGGCACAGCACGGCCGGTGCCGGCACGCCGGTGGCCGCCAGCCCGGACAGGAAGCGGGCCAGCCGGGGCGCACCGGCCTCGGCGAGCCGGCCGGTGGCGGCGTCCGGGCCGATGCCGACCGGGGTGGTGTACCCGACCCAGGCGATGACGGCGGTACGGGTCCCGGGCGCGTCGGCAGTCATCTCGGTACGCAGCGACCTGGCCATCCCGGTCGGCGTGCCGTACGGGTCCTTGGCGCGGTCGAACGACGCCAGGTCGATGTCCGAGCCCGGCACGATCACGGCGGTGTGCCGGGCTGTGGCCAAGTCGCCGTACACCTCGGCCACTTGACCACGCCCCCGCGGGTCGAAGGCGAGGATCCGGCGACCGGGCTTGAGCAGTGCGGCACACCGGTCGGCCGCCTTCCTGGCCTGCTGGTGGTCCTGAAGGGTGCCGGCCGGATCCGCCGCACGGGCCAGCTGGCGGGACCGTTCTGCCTTCAGAGCACGGGAGTTGGCCGTGTACCGCAGGGCGATCGGGGCACCGTCGAGATTGCCCACGGTGAGCGGGTGCCGTACGGCGAGAGCCTGCTGCTGGGCGTCGGTCAGCGAGGCGAAGAAGCGTGCTACGGCGGAGGGTTGGGCGGTCGCGGGGTCCGGCAACCGCATGCCGAGGGAGTGGTCGGCGCGCCAGGCGGCGGCGCCGGGCGGCGGGCCGGTGACGGCGGTCTGCGCGGTACCCGCCGCCCAGCCGCCGGTTCCGGCGACCACGGTCACCGCGAGCGCGGCGGCGATCAGCGTGCGCTTGCTGCGTCGTGCGACGGTGCGCAGCACGGACATGGTGTGTCTCCCTCTCCCGTTGGTGTGCGGAGGAAAGGTAGGGAGACGGTGTATGACACGGCGTCACACCGCGGAGCCAACTCCGGGGTGATACCGGGGTAGGGGGTCCGGCACCGCACTCGTCCTCAGGAAGGAGCGCGCGCGGGGAGGGCGTAGGGGGAACGTAGAGGGGGCCGTAGAGGGAACGTAGGGGGCGTCGGTGGCATACAGGGCGCGTAGGGGTTGCGCGGGTGGGCGGGGTACGCGAGTCGCGAATCGCGTCAGGGGGCGGGCGAAGGGCCACGGCCCCAACCACCGGCCCCAAGAGGACCGGCAACCGGGGTCGCGTCTATCGAGGGCTATCGCCCCACCGTTCCCACTGGAGCCCCAGCTCCCGCTCCCGTTCCAGCTCCCGCCCCAAGGAGAGCTTCAACTGCAGCTCCCGCCACAGCTTCAACTACAGCTGCAACCACAGCTCCCACCGCGGCTTCACCTACAGACCCACCGCAGCTTCAACGACAGCACCCACCACAGCTGCAACCACAGCTCCCTCTACTGCTCTAACTGCCCTAGCTGCCACTCCCCGGCGCCACCAGCCCCGACTCGTACGCGAAGATCACGGCCTGCGCGCGGTCCCGCAGCTCCAGCTTGGCCAGCACCCGCCCGATGTGGGTCTTCACGGTCTGCTCGGCGAGGATCAGTGCCTCGGCGATCTCCTGGTTCGACAGACCGCGGGCGATCAGCTCCAGCACCTCGGTCTCCCGCGGGGTCAGGCCGTTCAGCCGCAGCGAGGCACGGTCCTTTTTGCGGGGCGCCGGCCGCTGGCGGGCGAAATCGGCGATCAGCCGACGGGTCACCGACGGCGCGAGCAGTGCCTCCCCCGCCGCCACCACGCGCACCGCGGAGATCAGATCGGCCGGCGGGGCGTCCTTGAGCAGGAACCCCGAGGCCCCTGCGCGCAGCGCCTCGTACACGTAGTCGTCGACGTCGAAGGTGGTCAGCATGAGCACCTTGGGGCGGTGGGTGACGCCGGGCGGCGGCGTGAGCAGTTGCCGGGCCGCCTCCAGCCCGTCCATCTCCGGCATCCGGACATCCATCAGCACCACGTCGGGGTGTGTCCGACGGCTCAGCTCCACCCCTTGCACACCGTCGGGAGCGTCGCCCACCACATCGATGTCGCTCTGTGCGGCGAGCAGCGCGGCGAACCCCGCGCGCACCATGGCCTGGTCGTCGACGATGATCACGCGCGTGGTCATGAAGAGCCGGAATCCTTCGCTGAGAGGGGAGATATCGAGGGGGAAGCGGCGGAGCCGGACGCGGGGGAGCCGGGTGCTGGAGAGCCGGCGGCTGCGGAGCCCGGCGTGGGCGTGAGCGGCAGCTGGGCGGCGACCCGGAAGCCGCCGTCGGGCAGCGGACCGGTGTCGAGCGAACCTTCCACCAGCCGCACCCGCTCCCGCATCCCGACCAGGCCGTGGCCGGTCCCGGTGGTTTCCAGCGGCGTGGAGGGCGCGGACGCCACGGGCGGGGCGGAGTTGACGATCAGCACCGTCAGCCGGGTGCGGTCCGCGGTCGGGATGACCGACACCCGGGTCTGTGCGCCGGGGGCGTGCCGCACCACATTGGCCAGCGCCTCCTGAACGATGCGGTACGCCGACAGGTCCACCGCCGGTTCGAGCGCCACGGGCTCCTCCGGCAGCACCAACTCCACCGGCACACCGGCCCGTACGGTCCCCTCGACCAGCTTCGGCAGCATCGCCACCCCGGGCTGCGGGGTCTTCTCCGGACCGCCGCCCTGCCGTTCCGTCTCCTCACTGCGCAGCACGCCGAGCAGCCGGCGCATCTCCGCCAGGGACTCGCGCGCGGTCGCGGCGATCGACCCGAACTCCTCCTCCGCCTCCTTGGGTATCCCGCTGATGCGGTACGGGGCGCTGTCCGCCTGGACCGTGATCACCGACATGTGGTGGGCGACCACATCGTGCAGTTCGCGGGCGATCCGGGTGCGTTCCTCCAGGAGCGTACGGCGGGCGCGTTCGGCCTCGCTGATGGTCTCCTGCTCGATCAACTTCCGCTGCGCGTCGCCCCGTTCGCGCAGGCTCGCGCCCATCAGCAGCATCACGCCGGCGAGCACGAACGTCAGCACCCAGGTGCTCTGGCTGCGCTCCGGGGTCATCGTCTCGGAGAGTATTCCGGCGAAGCCGGTCGTCAGCCAGACGGCTATCAGGGTGCGCCGGCGCTCGCGCAGGGACAGCGCCAGCATCAGCGCGAGATAGCCGACGATCGCCGGGGGCGTCCAGGGCCAGGCGCGGTTCGCCACGCCGTCGACCACCGTCAGCCCCAGGGCGCAGACGAAATCCGCGGCGAATATCACCCACCAGGCCTGCAGCGGCCGGGTCACGGCCAGCATCAGGGGCACGGTCTGAGCGGTGGCGAGCGCGCCGGCCAGGCCGCCGTTCATGCCGTAGTCGTTGCCGAGGACGTTGATGGTCGTCGGCAGCAACGACACCGCGAACGTGAAGGCGACGAGATACGGCACCCGGCGCAGCCAGCGGTTCTGGACACCGGCGAACAGCGGGATGCCGGGTTCGGTCGGGGTACCGAGCTCGACGGCGAGGATGCGCAGCGCCTGCCGTGCGGCGCGCAGCGCTCTCGACCGGGCCGGCTCGCGCTCGGCGCCGCGGGCCGCCTCGGGGGCTGGGGTGGGGGATCGTCCGTTCATCGCGGAGTCAATGTAAGCGGACGGTCGGGGCCCGGGCGTCATACCACGGGTCGGCCTTCGGCCCCGTACCACGGTATGACCCACCGCCGCGCGAGACCGCCGACGAGACAGTGGCACGACACTGCGGCACGACACCGCGGCACGAGCCCGCCGCGCGAGACCGCCGGTAGGCAGCCGGCCCGCGTGAAGCCGGGGCCCTACAGCTCGGCCAGCAGTTCGGCCTTCTTCGTACTGAACTCGTCGTCCGTCAGCAGCCCGGCGTCGTGCAGCTCGCCCAAGTGCCGTATCCGGTCCGCGATGTCCGCGGGGTCCCGGCGGGCGTCCCCGGCCCGGCGGCACACCGGTTCGCGCTCCGCGCTCTCCTGCTCCGGCTCGGCGGCGCGCACGGCCTGCAGTACCGCGGCGGCGAACGGCAGCGACTCGTGGACCGGGCCGTACCCCAGCCCGAACACCACCGCTGCCGGGTCCTGATCGGCCTCGCCCTTCCCCGGCTCGGCCGCCCCGCGTTCCAACAGCCGCAGGTAGCCGTTGAAGACCTCCGGCGAGCGCCACTCGACACCGGCCAACTCGCCCACCGTGAAGGTCTGGTCGCCGCACTTCCACTTCGCCGACGACGCCCCCGTCCAGAACCACCGGAAGGCGACCGAACGGCCGTCGAAGGACGCCTTGCCGTCGTACGCCTTGAAGTGGAGCGGAGGTTCCGGTGCGGTCACCAGATGACGCTCGGCCGGTTCCTTGGCGTCGGGGCCCAGCGCGGTGCGCAGCTCGTCCGCGTAGAAGTCCGCCAGGGTCTCGCGTTCGGCCGGCAGCACCAGCCGGTACGGGTCGGCTTCCTCCTTCAGCTGCCCGTTCGCCGCCTCCATCAGGGGGTCGGCACCCGGCCGGGGCACGGCGTGCAGCACCACCGTGCCGCGTCTGCCCTCGGACAGCTCGACGGAGCTCAGCGCCTCGTACGGAATGCGTCGCTCGCCGAGCGCCTGGAAGAGCTTCGGCCTGCGGATCCCCCGTTCGAAGCGGATGAGTACGGAGTCCGTGTCGAACTCCCAGACGGCATGAAAACCGGCCAGCACATCACCCATGCGGCTCATCGTATGCGGGCGGTTGCCCGCCCGTCCCCCTTCCGGACACCTCGAAGGCGCTGCCAGGACTACGCGCGTCACGCGCCTTCGGCCCGGCCGCTTCCGGCCCTTGCCCCATTGACGCGCCGGCCACCGGGGACGGTTCCCGTCGGCACGGCCCGTCCCCGGGCGCCGGGCCGTGCCGGCGGGAACCGGCCGTATTTGCACGGGAGTTCAGGCGAGGCCCGTGCTGCAGTGCGGATCGTCGGTCGCGCAGTCCACCGAGTCGAGCGCCCCGACCCCGACCAGAGCGAAGTTGCGCAGGCTGCGGGTGCCGGGTGCGAAGTAGCCGGCGTGTCCGACGGCGCCGTCGGCGGACAGGATCCGGGAGCCGAAGGACGGATCGACCGGGTCGGCGCCGTGGCCGAGCCCGCCGACCTCCAGGTACGGCACGTCCTGGATCCAGTCGTCGGAGTCCCGCATCGCCCAGACCCGGGCGTGGGTGCCGAGCCCGGAGAGGCTTTCCGCCCGCATGCCGGGGCTGCCGGCGACCGCGATGTCCTCGACGTTCGCCGGCAGGTGCCGGGCGGCGACGCCGCACACCACGGAGCCATAGCTGTGGCAGAACAGCGAGACGGTGTCGGAGGACGGCAGTGACTTCACCAGGGCGCGCAGCCGGACCGCGCCGGCCTCGGCGAGGTTCCCGGTGACGGCCTGGACACCGAGGCCGGACGGCGTGGTGTAGTCGGCCCAGGCGATCACGGCCGTCCGCACACCCGGTTTGGCGGTGCGCTCGGCGGCGTAGAGGGAGCGCGCCATGCCGACGGGCGCCGCGGTGGCCCGTACGGTCCGTTCGAAGGTCGAGAGGTTGGTGTCGACGCCGGGCACCACTACGGAGACCCGCTTCGCCGCCGGGAGGCTGCCGAAGACCTCCGCCGCCCGCCCGCCACCGGCCGGATCGAAGGCGAGGATCTGTCGCCCGGGGCTCATCATCGACTCGAAGCGGTGCATCAGCCGGCCGGCTTCCTGGCGGCCCACGGGCGTGAGCCGGCGGTCGCCCATCCGCCGCTTCTCCACGGCGCGGGCGTCGTCGATCGCCATCCGGTTGGCCCGGTAACGCAGTGCGGCGGGCGCGCCGCCCATGTTGCCGACGACCAGCGGATAACGGTTGGCGAGCTGCTGCTGCTGGGCGCCGGTGAGCGCGGCGAAGAAGGTCCGCAGGGTGGCCGGGGAGCCGTTGGGGTCGGGCAGCGGACGCCCGAGGAAGGTGGCGTGCTTCCAGGCGGTTCTGGCCGTGGCCAGGGGGTTTGCGTCGTCCTTGGTGCCTCTGACGGCCGTCCAGCCGGTCATGGCGAGCATCACGAACACCACCGCCAAGGCGAGCGCCGCACGCCAGGCGGTGGACTGCAGAAAACCGGAGGAGGGGCCCAGGCCCGGGAAGGAAGTCACCGCGGGCCACCCTAGGAGACGGGGAAGGCCCGCTGGCGGGCCCGTGAGTGATATCACGTTTCGCGGCGGGTATTTCGACCAAACCGGACATGAATTGCCGATTTCCTGCGCTCAGTCGTGCAGGAGCGGTCTCATCATGCGGTTAATGGGTTGCTCAACGGCGGCTGTCCGTTACGGGCAGTTGCGGGGGATTCGACCTCAGCGTGCCGAACGCCAGTCGCCGCCGATCGCCGGCTGGATGTGGTCGAGATAGGACTGGGTCAGCTCACGGATGGACGCCACGCTGCACTCCGGACCCTCGCCCCACACCTTGCCGGCCACCCGCATCACCCCGCAGAACGCGGCGACCAGCACCCGCGGCCGCGGATCGGCATCGACGTCCAGCCCCTCGCGCCGGGCGATCAGCCCCGCGATCCGCTCCTCCAGCTCGGACGAGCGCCGCAGATGGGAGGCCACCAGCGTGGGCGTGGACTCGATCATCCGGTACGTCCGCATGTGCAGCTCCACCGGGACCACCGACTCGATGGCGCCGCCGATGTCGTCCCACGCCACCATCACCGCGCTGCGCAGCGCCGTCAGCGGATCCTCGGAGGCGGGGCGTGCGGTCAGCTCGTCGAGGAAGCGGGCCTCGACCATTTCCTGGACCGCGAAGGCGACGTCCTCCTTGTTGGCGAAGTACCGGAAGTACGTCCTCTGGGAGACGTCCACCGCCTCGGCGATCTCGTCGACGGTCGTCTCTTCGTAGCCCTGCTCCGTGAACAGTTCGAGCGCGGCGCGGATCAGGGCGTCACGGGTGCGCTGCTTCTTGCGTTCGCGCAGTCCGCCTCCGGGGGCCGTCTGCGGCGTCGAGGTGGCCATCCTGCGCCGCCTTTCCGTGGTGTTCTCGCTGCTCAGATTACCTGTGAGGGAGATGACAGTTACCGACTCATGATTTGCTTTGTCAATTGTCAGTCGCTGTCATTAGCCTCTGGGTATGAGTTCCCAGACCCCGGTCGCCCACGCCGCGCCGGAACTTCCCGTACCGGAGCCCCCGAAGGGGCTGCGAGGCCATCCGTGGCTGACCCTCTTCTCCGTCGCCATCGGCGTCATGATGGTGGCCCTGGACGGCACGATCGTCGCCATCGCCAACCCGGCGATCAAAGATGACCTCGACGCCTCGTTCGGCGACGTGCAGTGGATCACCAACGGCTACATGCTCGCGCTGGCCGTCTCGCTGATCACGGCCGGAAAGCTCGGTGACCGCTTCGGCCACCGCCAGACCTTCCTCATAGGCATCGTCGGCTTCGCCGCCGCCTCCGGAGCCATCGGCTTCTCCAGCCAGGTCACGCTGGTCATCGTCTTCCGCGTGTTCCAGGGCCTGTTCGGCGCGCTGCTGATGCCCGCCGCCCTCGGACTGCTGCGCGCCACCTTCCCGGCCGAGAAGCTCAACATGGCGATCGGCATCTGGGGCATGGTCATCGGCGCCTCCACCGCCGGCGGCCCCATAGTCGGCGGACTGCTGGTCGAGCACGTCAACTGGCAGTCCGTGTTCTTCATCAACGTCCCGGTCGGCGTGCTGGCCCTGATCCTCGGCCTGGTGATCCTCAAGGACCACCGCGCGGAGAACGCCCCCCGCTCGTTCGACATCCCCGGCATCGTGCTGCTCTCGGCCGCGATGTTCTGCCTCATCTGGCCGCTGATCAAGGCGACCGACTGGGGCTGGGGCGACATGAAGACCTGGGGCTTCCTGATCGGGGCCGTGGTCCTGTTCGCGCTGTTCGCGCTCCTGGAGACCAGGGTCCGCGAACCGCTCATCCCACTGCGGATGTTCCGCTCCGTGCCGCTGACCGCCGGCACGATCCTGATGGTGCTGATGGCCTTCGCCTTCATGGGCGGCCTGTTCTTCGTGACGTTCTACCTGCAGAACGTCCACGGCATGAGCCCCGTGGACAGCGGCCTGCACCTCCTCCCGCTCACCGGCATGATGATCGTCGCGTCGCCGGTGGCAGGTGCCCTGATCACCAAGTTCGGCCCGCGTATCCCGCTGGTCGGCGGCATGGTCTTCACCGCAATCGCGACGTACGGCATGTCCGGCCTCGACACCAACACCGGCACCGGGCCGATGTCCGTGTGGTTCGCGCTGCTCGGCCTCGGGCTCGCGCCCGTCATGGTCGGCGCCACCGAGGTCATCGTCGGCAACGCCCCCCTGGAGCTCTCCGGCGTCGCCGGCGGCCTCCAGCAGGCCGCCATGCAGGTCGGCGGCAGCCTCGGAACGGCCGTGCTCGGTGCGGTGATGGCCTCCCGCGTGGAGAACGAGCTGCCGGGCAACTGGCACTCGGCCGGCCTCCCGCCGATCCCGCCCGCCCAGATGTCGAAGGTCTCCGACGCCGTCTCGGCCGGTATCGCGCCGGTCCCGAAGCACACCCCGCCGGAGTTCGCGCAGAAGATCACCTCGGTCGCGCACGACACCTTCGTGTCCGGCATGGGCCTGGCCTTCACCGTCGCCTGCGGTGTCGCGGTCGTCGCGGCGATCGTCGCGCTCTTCACCAAGCGCGGAGCGAACGCCGAGGCGGGTGCCGGCGTCGGCCACATCTGATCCGGGCCGCCGGGGCCGATGAGCGCCCCGGGCCCACCCGCAGCACCCGGCGCGCGGCCGGCCGAGGCACTCCTCGGCCGGCCGCGCGCCGTCGCGTACGCCACCGTCCCTTGCCCCGCCGTCGCCTGACCGCGGTGCGCAGCCGCGGGTCCGGCCGCGTCAACCATGCATTCCGGGCCGCCGCACGGCCCACCGCCCAGGCACCAAGCGGCAGTTGACCCTTTCCGAAACGCTGAATCCCTCATCCTGGTGAGCCGTGCCGGGAACCGGCCCGGCCCCTGCGCGCATTACAGGTGACGACCCTGCCCCCGTCCCCGCCAGGGGGCCGCGAAGAACGGTTTCCGCGGCCCCTCCGGCCGCCCCGCGCCACGTCAACCTCGTGCGCCGCAGCCCCACTTCCGGCCGGTCCGCTTGTCCACATACCTGATCCGGGTGGTGGACCCGGCCGGGCCTTGGCAATCGCACCGCGGCCCGGCGAAGGTCGATGACGAACCCGCCGCGGGCAGCCCGCCCGCCGCGGCACGTCACGTACCTCACGGGGGAGAGATTCCTATGCGTCTGCGTCTGCACACGTCCGCCACCACCACCGCCACCGCCCTGTTCACCGGCCTCGCCACCCTGGCCGCCGCGCTCACCCTCCCGACCGCCCTCGGCACCGCCCCCGCGCACGCGGCCACCACGGGCCGCGCCGCCGCGGCCTCGGGCGAGTGCGCGGCGGGACAGCTGTGCCTCTGGCCGAGGGCGGACTTCGCCGGCAAGCGGCGGACCTTCGAACTGTCCGACACGGACATCGAGAGCTGCATCACGTTGCCCAAGGGCGTCAGCGCCGCCTCGTTCGCCAACCGGATGGGCCGGCCGGTCACCACGTACCAGAGCGCGGAGTGCGCCGAGACCGCCGAGTACAACACCTACCCCGGCGGCGGCACCTGGGTGCCCCGATCCCCTTACCAGGTAAGGGCGTTCAAGGTGTGGGAGCGATGATCCGCGCAGCGGCGGCCCCACCGCGAGGTGCCGGCCCGCCGGGCCGCACACCACCGCGCCCCCCGGCCGGTGGAGGGCACCGGCCGGGGGGCGCGAGGGAAGCGGTGCGGCGGCAGGCCGCGGGGGGATCAGGCGTCGCCGCCGGCCTCACCCGCGTCGGCGGCCGCGACGTCCAGGAGCTGGTAGCGGTCGATGGCCTGCTTCAGCAGGGAACGGTCGACCTTGCCCTCCTTGGCGAGCTCGGTGAGCACGCTCAGGACGATGGACTGCGCGTCGATGTGGAAGAAGCGACGGGCCGCACCACGGGTGTCCGCGAAGCCGAAACCGTCGGCGCCCAGCGACTGGTACGTCCCCGGCACCCAGCGGGAGATCTGGTCCGGGACGGAACGCATCCAGTCCGACACCGCGACCTTCGGACCCTCGGCGCCCTGGAGCTTCTGCGTCACGTACGGGACGCGCTGCTCCTCCTCCGGGTGCAGCAGGTTGTGCTCCTCGACGTCCACCGCCTCGCGGCGCAGCTCGTTCCAGGAGGTCGCCGACCACACATCGGCCTTGACGTTCCACTCGTCCGCGAGGATCTGCTGGGCCTCGACCGCCCACGGCACCGCGACGCCGGAGGCGAGGATCTGGGCCGCGTGCTCGCCCTTCTCGCCGGGCTTGATGCGGTGCAGACCCTTGAGGATGCCCTCGACGTCGACGTCGGCCGGCTCCGCGGGGTGCTGGATCGGCTCGTTGTAGACGGTCAGGTAGTAGAAGACGTCCTCGGCGTTCTCGCCGTACATCCGCCGCAGACCGTCCTTGACGATGTGCGCGATCTCGTAACCGTAGGCCGGGTCGTAGGCGACACAGGCCGGGTTCGTCGAGGCCAGCAGCTGGGAGTGGCCGTCGGCGTGCTGGAGGCCCTCGCCGGTCAGCGTGGTACGACCCGCGGTCGCGCCGAGCACGAAACCGCGCGCGAGCTGGTCGGCCATCTGCCAGAACTGGTCACCGGTGCGCTGGAACCCGAACATCGAGTAGAAGACGTAGACCGGGATCAGCGGCTCGCCGTGCGTGGCATAGGCGGAGCCGGCCGCGATCAGCGAGGCCGTGCAGCCCGCCTCGGTGATGCCGTCGTGCAGCATCTGGCCGGTCGGCGACTCCTTGTAGGCCAGGAGCAGTTCGCGGTCCACCGACTCGTACTGCTGGCCCAGCGGGTTGTAGATCTTGGCCGACGGGAAGAACGCGTCCATGCCGAAGGTGCGGTACTCGTCGGGCGCGATCGGCACGAAGCGCTTGCCGATCTCCTTGTCCCGCATGAGGTCCTTCAGGATGCGGACGAACGCCATGGTGGTGGCGATCTTCTGCTGGCCCGAGCCCTTCTTGGCGCCCGCGTAGGCCTTGTCGTCCGGCAGCTGCAGCGGCTCGGCGCGCACGACACGGGTGGGTACGTACCCGCCCAGCGACTTGCGCCGGTCGTGCATGTACTGGATCTCTTCGGAGTCGCGGCCCGGGTGGTAGTACGGCGGCAGGCCGTCCTCGAGGTCCTTGTCCGGGATCGGCAGGTGCAGCCGGTCACGGAAGCCCTTGAGGTCGTCGACCGTCAGCTTCTTCATCTGGTGGGTCGCGTTGCGGCCCTCGAAGTTCGGGCCGAGCGTCCAGCCCTTGACGGTCTGCGCGAGGATCACGGTCGGCTGGCCCTTGTGCGCCT
This sequence comes from Streptomyces sp. NPDC048197, assembly GCF_043202395.1. NCBI lineage: Bacteria > Bacillati > Actinomycetota > Actinomycetes > Kitasatosporales > Streptomycetaceae > Streptomyces > Streptomyces sp. NPDC048197. The sequence goes on along the minus strand of NZ_JBIDAJ010000041.1, from coordinate 41,436 downwards.
TGGCCGCCGCATAGGCCGCGTAGATCTTCTTGTGGTCGTGACCGCCGCGGCCCAGGTGCAGGATCTGGTCGTCGCTCATGTTCTCGACCATCGCCCGCAGGCGGTGGTCGTCGCCGAAGAAGTGCTCACGGATGTACGCGCCGGTCTCGGTCGCGTACGTCTGGAACTGGCCGTCGGGGGTGGTGTTCAGCTTGTTGACCAGGATGCCGTCGCGGTCCTGCGCGAGCAGCGGGTCCCAGCTGCGGTCCCAGACCAGCTTGATGACGTTCCAGCCGGCGCCGCGGAACTGCGACTCCAGCTCCTGCATGATCTTGCCGTTGCCGCGGACCGGGCCGTCCAGGCGCTGCAGGTTGCAGTTCACGACGAAGGTCAGGTTGTCCAGGCCCTCGCGGGCGGCGATGGACAGCTGGCCGAGCGACTCGGGCTCGTCCATCTCGCCGTCGCCGAGGTAGGCCCACACGTGCGACTTGGAGGTGTCGGCGATGCCGCGGGCCTCCATGTAGCGGTTCATCCGGGCCTGGTAGATCGCGCCGAGCGGGCCGAGGCCCATCGAGACGGTCGGGAACTCCCAGAAGTCCGGCATCAGCCGCGGGTGCGGGTAGCTGGACAGGCCGTTGGGGGCCTTGGACTTCTCCTGGCGGAAGGCGTCCAGCTGGGCCTCGGTGAGCCGGTCGAGGAGGAACGCGCGGGCGTAGACACCGGGGGAGGCGTGGCCCTGGAAGAAGATCTGGTCGCCGCCGTCACCCTCGTCCTTGCCCCGGAAGAAGTGGTTGAAGCCCACGTCGTAGAGGGAGGCGGAGGACGCGAAGGTGGCGATGTGACCGCCGACGCCGATGCCGGGGCGCTGGGCGCGGGACACCATGACGGCGGCGTTCCACCGGGTCGCGTTGAGGACCTTGCGCTCGATCTCCTCGTTGCCGGGGAAGAACGGCTCGTCCTTGGTCGCGATGGTGTTGACGTAGTCCGTGCTGCGCATCTCCGGCACGGCCACGCGCTTCTCGCGGGCCCGCTCGATCAGCCGGAGCATGAGATAGCGGGCACGTTCCCGGCCTCGCTCGTCGACGGCAGCGTCGAGCGAGTCGAGCCATTCCTGGGTCTCTTCGGGATCGAAGTCCGGGACCTGGCTGGGAAGGCCGCCAATGATGATCGGGTTTCGATCGGATCCGGAAGCCACGCTGTTCCTTCGTGTTCGGGTCGTGTCGTGCTCCGCACGTTATTCATGCCGTGCACGGGACGAATGCTGTCTCTGCCTTGGTGTCGCGCCGTCTTCCATCGTGTACCGAGCCACAGCGATACGTCACCTCTACCGATGGGTAACCATCCGCTGAGAGATGGCGCTGAAAAGGCCGATTTCTCAGGTCGGCCAAATCGCAACCATACGCCCACGTCGAAAGTGCTTCGCGTACGGACGTACGCCCTCCGAAATGAGATCCGGTACCGGGCCCGGCCACCCCCCGAAGGGACCAGTCGCGCGCGACTACCCGATAAACCCCGCAGAACGCTGTGGTGTGAATCACTTCACCCTGTCTCCCGGGGGTCGCGGTTGCGGCGAGACGCCGCGAAACGTCACCGTTTCGGCGGTCTGGACCGCCGGGTACTTGCGCGATCCGCCCGGCCCGTGTGGACTACGCCCAATGCTCCGCGCACGCGCGGGGTCCCCGAGCATTTTCCGAAACATGACAGGAGGCAATCCGTGAGCGCGACCGCGGACCACGCGGAGGAGCGGACCAACCCTGCCGCCAGGCTGGGGTTCGAGCCCGGACAGGTGGTCCAGGAGATCGGCTACGACGATGACGTCGATCAGGATCTCCGCGAAGCCATTGAGACCGTGATCGGCCAGGATCTCGTCGACGAGGACTACGACGATGTGGCCGACGTCGTTCTGCTGTGGTTCCGCGATGAAGACGGCGACCTCACGGACGCGCTGGTGGATGCCATCGGTCTGATCGACGAGGGCGGCCAGATCTGGCTGATGACGCCCAAGACCGGCCGTGACGGCTACATCGAGCCCAGCGACATCAACGAAGCCGCGCAGACCGCGGGCCTGTCGCAGACCCGGAGCATCAACGCGGGCAAGGACTGGACGGGCAGCCGGCTGGTCACGCCCAAGTCCGGCAAGCGCTGAGCCTTAAGGCCCCCTCACTCGCCACCGAGCCCCCTCCGCCCTGTTCCGGAGGGGGCTCGGCCCCGCTCGTACCGAATCCCCGACGAGGCTCCCCGGCGCGTAGGGTGGTCGCGTTCTGTTGAGCGTGAGCGGAAGGGATGCACCCCCATGGCGATCGAGGTCGGCACGAAGGCTCCGGATTTCGAGCTGAAGAACCAGCACGGCGAGCTGGTCAAGCTCTCCGACTTCCGCGGTGAGAAGGCCGTCGTCCTCCTCTTCTACCCGTTCGCCTTCACCGGCGTGTGCACCGGCGAGCTGTGCGCCCTGCGCGACGAGCTGCCGAAGTTCGTCAACGACGACGTCCAGCTGCTGGCCGTCTCCAACGACTCCCCGTTCTCGCTGCGCGTCTTCGCCGAGCAGGAGGGCCTGGAGTACCCGCTGCTGTCGGACTTCTGGCCGCACGGCGAGGCCTCCCGCGCCTACGGCGTCTTCGACGAGGAGAAGGGCTGCGCGGTGCGCGGCACCTTCGTCATCGACAAGGAGGGCGTGGTCCGCTGGACGGTCGTCAACGGCCTGCCCGACGCCCGCGACCTGAACGACTACGTCAAGGCCCTCGAAACCCTCTGAGCCGGGCGCGCTCCCACCCGCCGGTGCCCGCCGCGCCGACATCCGCGGCGATCCAGGTGCGATATCTGCAATCGGTGGGAACCGGTCACTAGGATCAATTCGTTGATCCGATGCCATGCACGATGGGGGCGCAGATCTCTACGTACCCCTCGAATCTACGGGAGGACTCGTGGGAGTCAGCCTCAGCAAGGGCGGCAACGTCTCGCTGACGAAGGAAGCCCCCAATCTGACCGCGGTCATCGTCGGTCTGGGCTGGGACGCGCGTACCACCACCGGTACGGACTTCGACCTGGACGCCAGCGCCCTGCTGACGAACGACCAGGGCAAGGTGGCCAACGACCAGAACTTCGTGTTCTTCAACAACCTGAAGAGCCCGGACGGTTCGGTCGAACACACCGGTGACAACATCACCGGCGAGGGCGAGGGCGACGACGAGCAGATCAAGGTGAACCTCGCCGCCGTGCCGGCCGACGTCGCCAAGATCGTCTTCCCGGTGTCGATCTACGACGCCGAGACCCGCCAGCAGAGCTTCGGCCAGGTCCGCAACGCCTTCATCCGCGTGGTCAACCAGGCCGACGACAAGGAGCTGGCGCGCTACGACCTGAGCGAGGACGCCTCGACCGAGACCGCCATGGTCTTCGGCGAGCTGTACCGCAACGGCGCGGAGTGGAAGTTCCGCGCCATCGGCCAGGGCTACGCCTCCGGCCTGCGCGGCATCGCCCAGGACTTCGGCGTCAACGTCTGACCGACCGGCCCCGAGCCGATCGCCGACGTCAGGCCGGGCAGTCACCACGGTGGCCGCCCGGCCAGGAGAGTGACCGCGCCCGGCGCCGTACGCCCCTGTCCGGGGAGTGCGGCGCCGGGCGCGCGTGAAGGAGCCGGGCCGCGCCAGGGCGGGCCCGTACGACACCGGGGAGGAAGCGAACGATGAGTGTCACGCTCGCCAAGGGGGGCAACGTTTCCCTGTCCAAGGCCGCGCCGAATCTCACCCAGATCACGGTCGGCCTCGGCTGGGACGCACGGTCCACGACCGGCGCGCCCTTCGACCTCGACGCCAGCGCGCTGCTGTGCCAGTCGGGCCGGGTGCTGGGCGACGAGTACTTCGTCTTCTACAACAACCTCAAAAGCCCCGAGGGCTCCGTCGAGCACACCGGTGACAACCTCACCGGTGAGGGCGAGGGCGACGACGAATCGATCCTGGTGGACCTCTCGCAGGTGCCCGAGCAGGTCGACAAGATCGTCTTTCCGGTCTCGATCCATGAGGCGGATCTGCGCGGACAAAGTTTCGGCCAGGTCAGCAATGCCTTCATCCGGATCGTCAATCAGGCCGACGGCAGTGAACTCGCCCGTTATGACCTGAGCGAGGACGCTTCGAGCGAAACCGCAATGATCTTCGGTGAGGTGTACCGCTACAACGGCGAATGGAAGTTCCGGGCGGTAGGACAGGGGTACGCGTCAGGCCTGAGGGGCATCGCTCTAGACTTCGGGGTCAACGTTTCGTAAAGCGCCGCGCGCTGCGCGCGGGGGGCCCACACAGCGAGGGATTGGGTAGGCAGTGCTCCTGAAAACCTTTGGCTGGTCGTTCGCCATCACGGTGGTCGGTCTCGCCTTGGCCGGCGTGCTCTGGGGGTGGCAGGGGCTCGCGATCGTCGGGATCCTGTCCGTTCTGGAGATCTCGGTCTCGTTCGACAACGCCGTCATCAACGCAGGCATCCTGCGCAAGATGAATGCCTTCTGGCAGAAGATCTTCCTCACCGTCGGCATTCTCATCGCGGTGTTCGGCATGCGGCTGGTCTTTCCGGTCGTCATCGTCGCGATCACCGCGAAACTGGGGCCGATCGAGGCGGTCAAGCTCGCCCTCAATGACAAGGCGCACTACCAGGAGCTGGTCACCAGCGCCCACCCGGCCATCGCGGCCTTCGGCGGGATGTTCCTGCTGATGATCTTCCTCGACTTCATCTTCGAGGAGCGCGACTACAAGTGGCTCTCCTGGATCGAGAAGCCGATGGCCAAGATGGGCAAGCTCGACATGCTCTCCGTCATCATCGCGCTGGTGGTCCTGCTGGTGACCGCGATGACAGTGGCGACGAACGTCGCGCACGGCGGCGGTGACAAGACCGCCACGGTCCTGCTGGCCGGCGTCGCGGGCCTGATCACCTACCTCGTCGTCGGCGGCATCTCGGGCTACTTCGAGGACAAGCTGGAGGAGGACGAGGAAGGCGAGGACGAGGACGGCGAGGAGGCCACCGCGGCCGCCGCGACGAAGGGCGCCGGCTCGGCGGTCGGCCTGGCCGGCAAGGCCGCGTTCTTCCTCTTCCTCTACCTCGAGGTCATCGACGCGTCGTTCTCCTTCGACGGCGTCATCGGCGCGTTCGCCATCACCAACGACATCTTCATGATGGCGCTGGGCCTGGGCATCGGGGCGATGTACATCCGCTCGCTGACCGTCTTCCTGGTCCGCAGGGGCGCCCTGGAGGACTACGTCTACCTGGAGCACGGCGCGCACTACGCCATCGGCGCGCTCGCCGTCATCCTGCTCATCACGATCAAGTACGAGATCAGCGAGGTCATCACCGGTCTGATCGGCGTGGTGCTGATCGGCCTCTCGTTCGCCTCGTCGGTGGTCCGCAACCGGCGCGAGGGCAAGCCGGGCGACAGCTCCGGAGCAAAACCGGAAGTCGTGTCCGGAGTGTGACGCGTCGCTGAATGAGGAACGCTCTCTGCGGGGCGGCCCGGGGTACGGACCCCGGGCCGCCCCGCGGTAATTGGGGCCGAGCAATGGGGTGGGCAAGGTGTCGTTCCTGGGGAACCTGTGGCGCGGTGGCGCCCAGAAATTCGACTTCGACAGCGGCGGGGCGTCGTACGTCGTCGAGCTGACGAAACGCAGTCCGGTCATCTCGCTGACCAAGCAGGGCGCGGCGGCCGGTCATCTGCGGGTCAATCTGCACTGGCAGATGCGGACCTCCGACTTCCACGAGCGGGGCGGGCAGGGCAGGGGCGGGCTGCTGCGGCATCCGGGCAAGCTGTTCAAGCCCGAGATCGTCCAGGCGCAGGGACCGGCCGTGGTCAACGTCGACCTGGACCTGGCCTGCCTGTACGAGCTGAAGGACGGCACCAAGGGCGTGGTGCAGCCGCTGGGCAACTTCCTCGGGGACCTCAACGGCCCGCCGTTCGTCCAGCTCAGCGGGGACGACCGGTTCGGCTCGGGCTCCGGCGAGACGCTGTACATCAACCTGGACCACCGCGACGAGATCAAGCGCTTACTGATCTTCGTCTACATCTACGACGGCACACCGGCGTTCGACCGCACACATGCGGTCGTGACGCTCTACCCCAGCAGTGGACCGCGGGTGGAGGTCAAGCTGGACGAACGGGCGCCACAGGCCCGGTCCTGCGCGATCTTCACGCTGGAGAACGCCAAGGGTGAGCTCACGGTGCGCCGCGAGGTCAAGTACGTCTACGGCTTCCAGGCGGAGCTCGACCGGCTGTACGGCTGGGGCCTCCAGTGGGGGCGCGGGTACAAGTCCAAGGTCTGACCCGCACCCCGCCCGCCCGGGCCGGCCGTCGGCTAGCGGCGCTGGAACTGGGGGCCCTGCGGCGGCAGCACGAAGGACGGGTCCGGCGCGGGGTACTGCTGGGTCGGGTAGCCGTACGCCGGGGCCGGGGCCAGCGGTTGCTGCGGATAGCCGTACGCGGGCGGCTGCTGCGGTGCGTACTGCGGCGGCGGGCCCGGGTAGCCGTAGCCGGGCCGGCCCGGGGGCTGGGTGGGCGGCGGCGGGACGTGCGCCGGGTAGCCGTAACCGCCGCCGGTCGTCGGCGCGGCCGCGGGCGCCTGGGGCGGGGCGCCGGCCGGGGGGAGCGGGGCGGCCGAGAACGGCTCGGGCATCGCGTCCGCCACGTGCTGGGTGACGGCCTCCGGGTCCGCCAGCGGGTAGCTCTCCGGGTCGCCCGCGGCTGCCGGGCCGGACGCCCCTTCGGGCCAGGTGCTCGGCGGCGGGGTGACGGCGCCGGTACCGGTCGGACCGCTCGGCGTGGGCGGGGTGACCGCCGTCGTGGCGGCCGAGGCGGACGCCGCTGCTTCCGGTGCGGCTGCGGGGGCCGGTGCCCCGGCATCCGCGGCGTCGCCGGCCGCTTCGTCGTTCTCCTCCACCGAGATGCCGAACTCGTTGGCCAAGCCCGTCAGGCCGCTCTCGTACCCCTGCCCGAGGGCGCGGAACTTCCAGGACTCGGCACGGCGGTACAACTCCCCGCAGATCAGCGCGGTCTCGTCGCCGGTCTCGGGCACCACGTCGAAGACCGCGATCGGCTCACCGTCGCCGGCCGCCGCGTCATACAGCAGAACCCGCAGGTCGGCTACGCCCGCGAAGGCGCCGCCGTCGGACGATGCGGCCAGTACGACCCGTTCGATCGACGGATCCAGGCCGGACAGATCCGCCTCGATGGTTTCGGCCAGACTTTCGTCGAGCCGGGCCTTGGGCAGATGCCGCACCAGACCGCTGGGATGCCGCGGCTGGTTGTAGAAGACGAAGTCCTCGTCGGAACGCACGCGCCCCTCGGGCCCCACCAGCAGCGCCGAGGCATCGACGTCGGGGACGTCGGCGCCGGGCGTCCAGCGCAGGACGGCCCGGACGGCCGTGGCGTCGAGGGGTACGTTCGACCCTTTCAACATCGCGTGCGTCATGCCGCAATCCTGCCTTCCCGGAGGTGGCAGGGACAACGCGGGGCACGCGACCCGGTGCGTCGGGCGTCCGTCCCGACATCCGGGCGCCTCGCGAGGGTTACGTGATTTTCACGCACGCGGGAACCAACCCCACCCCGCCGGACGTACGATTACCGGCTGGATCCAGACAGCGAGACACAGCGGGGGTGCCCGGGTCCCGCAGGTAATCGGGGAGTTATATGCGGCATTTTGGGCATCTTCCGCCCGCTATCCGGAAGACACTGTTCCACCAAGAGCCGGTGGAGTTCACCGCCGATTCCCCCGCCCGCACCCTCGCGGTCGCCCTCGGCGCCACCCTCTACAGCCCCGCCACCCGGCCCCGACTCGCCGCCGACATCCTCAAACAGGCCGGGCGCGGCGTGCTGTCCATGGTGCTGTGTCTGGAGGATTCCATAGGCGACGCGGACGTCGCGGCCGGCGAGGAGAACCTCGTCCGGCAGCTCGGACTGCTCGACGAGGCGGCCGAGGCGGGCACGGACCTCCCGCTGCTGTTCATCCGGGTACGAGCGCCCGGGCAGATACCCGATCTGATCCGCCGTATCGGACCGGCCGCGCGCCGGCTGTCCGGATTTGTACTTCCGAAATTCACCGAAGAACGTGGTGTGCCGTTCCTCGAAGCGCTGACCGCGGCCGAGTCCGCGGCCGACCGGCGGCTGTTCGCGATGCCGGTACTGGAGTCCCCGGAACTGCTCCACCTGGAGAGCCGCCCCGAGACCCTCCAGGGCATCGCCCGCACCGTCGACAAATACCGGGACCGCGTCCTCGCCCTCCGCCTGGGCGTCACGGACTTCTGCTCCGCCTACGGGCTGCGCAGGGCGCCCGACATGACCGCGTACGACGTCCAGATCGTGGCCTCCGTGATCGCCGACGTGGTCAACGTGCTGGGCCGGGCGGACGGCACCGGCTTCACCGTCACCGGCCCGGTCTGGGAGTACTTCCGGCTGCACGAGCGGATGTTCAAGCCCCAGCTGCGCCGCTCGCCGTTCCTCGGACGCGCCGAGGAACTGCGCACCGCGCTGATCGAGCACGACATGGACGGCCTGCTGCGCGAGATCGAGCTCGACCGCGCCAACGGCCTGCAGGGCAAGACCTGCATCCACCCCTCGCACGTCGCGCCGGTGCACGCCCTCTCGGTCGTCAGCCACGAGGAGTTCACCGACGCGGTCGACATCCTGCGGCCGGAACGCGGCGACGGCGGGGTCCTGCGCTCGGCGTACACGAACAAGATGAACGAGGTGAAGCCGCACCGCGCCTGGGCCGAGCGCACCCTGCTGCGCGCCGAGGCGTTCGGCGTCGCGCGGGAGGGCATCGGGTTCGTGGAAATGCTGACGGCGAGCCTGCCGCAGACCTGAGCACCACCTGGGACACGGCGCACGACATGAACGGTACGACGGAGGAGACGGAACGCGTGGTCTGGACGGGAGAATGGGTCGCCGGCCGGCTCGGCGTCTCGCTGAGCGGCGGGGACGAGCTGACCGGCCTGCTGGGACTGGCGCTGCGGCGCAACCCCAAGCGGGCCCATCTGCTCGTGTCGAACGTGCTGGGCAAGCACGTGCCGCAGCGGCCGGACGTGGTGCACGGCTCGGGCGTGGGCCTGGGGCGCCGGGTGCGCACGCTGCTGGGTGACGAGGCGGCCGCCCGCGCCGTCGTCCTGGGCTACGCCGAGACCGCCACCGGCCTCGGGCACTCGGTCGCCGACGGCCTGGGGCTCGCGCCGTACCTGCACTCCACCCGCCGGCCGGTCGAAGGGGTGGACCACCAGGCGGGCTTCGAGGAGGAGCACAGCCACGCCACCTCGCACCTGCTGCTCCCCGAGGACCGGCAACTCCTCGCGGGGGACGGGCCGCTGGTGCTCGTCGACGACGAGTTCTCCACCGGCCGGACGGTCCTGAACACCATCAGCGCGCTGCACGCCCGCTTCCCGCGCGACCACTACGTCGTCGTCGCCCTGGTCGACATGCGCTCCGAGGCCGACCGCGCCCGGCTGGAGGAGTTCGCGGCGGAACTGGGCGCCCGGGTCGACCTCGTGACGCTCGCCGCGGGCGGCGTCCGCCTTCCCGAGGACGTCCTGGCCCGCGGGCAGGCGCTCGTCGCGGAGCACGAGGCCCGCACGCCGCTGGAACCGGCGGCTCCACAAAGCCCGCCCGGATCCGGGGACGACGGCCGCGCGGCCGCCGTACGCGTCGACCTCGGCTGGCCCGCCGGGCTGCCGGACGGCGGGCGGCACGGCTTCACCCCGGCGCACCGCGCCCGCCTGGAAGCCGTGCTCCCCGGCCTGGCGGCCCGTCTCGCCCCGCATCTGGACGGCGCCCGCCGCATCCTCGTCCTCGGCAACGAGGAGCTGATGTACGCGCCGCTGCGGCTGGCCGGGGCGCTCGACTCCCACCTCGGCGCGGACGCGGAGGTCCGCTTCTCGACCACCACCCGCTCACCCGTCCTCGCCGTGGACGACCCCGGCTACGCGATACGCACCCGGCTGTCCTTCCCCGCCCACGACCGGCCCGCCGACGGCCCGGGGGAGCGGTACACCTACAACGTCGCGGCCGGCAGCGACCCGGCACGTCGCTTCGACGCCGTCGTCGCCGTGGTGGACTCGCACGGCGACCGCCCCGAACTCCACGCACCCGGCGGGCTGCTGGACCGGCTCGCCGCCCACACCGACCGGCTGCTGCTCGCCGTCCTCCCCTCGTACATCCCGCAATCCCAGGCGGCCCCCATGTCCCTCCCCGAGCCGCTGCGCGGCCCCGCCTTCTCCTCCTACGACGCCGATGAGGTCGGCTGGCTGCTGCAGGACCTCTCCGACATCACCCTGGAAGCGCCCACCGAGGAACGCGAGGAGGCGATCCAGCGCGGCGGCGCCCACTACGCCGAGTCGCTGCCGGTCGAATACCAGCCGAGCGAGCGCTACCAGGCGCTGTTCCACAGCGCACTGCAGAGCTCCGCGCGCCGGATCGCGCGCGCCGTCGGTACCGTCACCGAGACCGTGCTCGCCGAGCGCAGCCCCCGCCCCGTACTGGTGTCCCTGGCCCGGGCCGGCACCCCCGTCGGCGTGCTGATGCGCCGCTGGGCCCGGCACGCACACGGCCTCGACCTGCCGCACTACGCCGTCTCGATCGTCCGCGGCCGGGGCATCGACACCACCGCACTGCGCTGGCTGGCCGCCCACCACGACCCCGCGGACGTCGTCTTCGTCGACGGCTGGACGGGCAAGGGCGCCATCACCCGCGAACTCGCCCAGGCGCTGACGGACTTCCCCGGCTTCGACCCGCGGATCGCCGTGCTCGCCGACCCCGGCGGCTGCGTCGAGACCTACGGCACCCGCGACGACTTCCTCATCCCGTCCGCCTGCCTCAACTCCACCGTCTCCGGCCTCATATCGCGCACGGTCCTGCGCGACGACCTGGTCGGCCCGGACGACTTCCACGGCGCCAAGTTCTACCGCGAACTGGCCGGCGCCGATGTCTCGCGGGCGTTCCTGGACACCGTCAGCGCCTGCTTCGACGAGGTCGCCGAGGACGTCACCGCGGAGGTGAAGGAGCTGGCCGGCGCCGACCGGGCCCCCACCTGGGAGGGCTGGGCGGCCGTCGAGCGGATCAGCGAGGAGTACGGCATCCACGACGTCAACCTCGTCAAGCCCGGCGTCGGTGAGACCACCCGGGTACTGCTGCGCCGGGTCCCCTGGAAGATCCTGGCCCGCCGCGGTGCCGGGACCGACCTCGACCACGTCCGGCTCCTGGCGGAACAACGGGGCGTGCCCGTCGAAGAGGTCGACGAACTCCCCTACAGCTGCGTGGGTTTGATCCACCCGCGCTTCACCCGCGGCGCCACCGGCACCGACGGCAAGGCGGTGGTCTCCGCATGAACACGGTCGTCGCCAGCGATCTCGACCGCACCCTGATCTACTCGGCCGCGGCCCTCGGCCTCGCCGTGCCCGACGCCGAGGCCCCACGGCTGCTGTGCGTCGAGGTCTACCAGGGCGCACCGCTCTCCTACATGACGGAGACGGCCGCCGGGCTGCTCGCCGAACTCGCCGCCGGCACCACCTTCGTACCGACCACCACCCGCACCCGCGAGCAGTACGGCCGCATCCACCTCCCCGGCCCGCCACCGGAGTTCGCGATCTGTGCCAACGGCGGCCAGCTGCTCGTCCGGGGCGAGTCCGACCCGGACTGGCGGCGCACCGTCGCCGAGCGGATCGCCGCGCAGTGCGCGCCGCTGGAGGAGGTCCGGGAACACCTGGTCCGCACCGCCGACCCCGCCTGGCTGCTCAAGGAACGGGTCGCCGAGGACCTCTTCGCCTACCTCGTCGTGGAGCGGGCGCTGCTGCCCGACACCTGGGTCAAGGAGCTGGCCCGCTGGGCGGAGGAGCGCGGCTGGACCGTCTCCCTGCAGGGCCGCAAGATCTACGCGGTGCCCCGGCCGCTGACCAAGAGCGCGGCCGTGGCGGAGGTGGCCCGGCGGACCGGGGCGTCCCAGGTGCTCGCCGCCGGTGACTCCCTGCTCGACGCGGACCTGCTGCTGGCCGCGGACCGCGGCTGGCGGCCGGGCCACGGCGAACTGGCCGACTCCGGCTGGCGGGCCGACCACGTCACCGCGCTCGACGCCCGGGGCGCCGCCGCGGGCGAAGAGATCGTCCGGGCCTTCCTCGGGGCTGTGGATAACCGGTGGGCGGCCCCGGACCTCGGCTAGTCTCGCGATGGCGGTCGGCCGCACTTCCGGTGATCGGCCGACACCCGATCGTTGACCCGGAGGAGAGCCAGTGGCCGAGTCCAAGAGCACACCGATCACGGCGGAGATGTACGACTACGTCCTCGCCCACAACCCGCCGCTGAACCAGGCACAGCGCGAGATCGTGGACCTCACCCACCAGAAGTTCCCCGAGGCGGCGGGGATGCAGTCCGCCGAGGAGCAGGGGGCGCTGCTGGCGTTCCTGGTGCGCCTGATCGGGGCCCGGCACGTGGTCGAGGTCGGCACGTTCACCGGCTTCTCGGCGCTGTCCATGGCCCAGGCGCTGCCCGCGGACGGCACGCTGATCGCCTGCGACATCTCCGAGGAGTGGACGGCGTACGGCCGGGAGGCGTGGGCCGGCGCCGGCGTCGCGGACCGCATCGACCTGCGGATCGCGCCCGCCCTGGAGACGCTGCGGGCGATGCCGGCCGAACCGCACATCGACCTTGCGTACCTCGACGCCGACAAGGGCGGCTACATCGCCTACTGGGAAGAGCTGGTACCGCGGCTGCGGCCGGGCGGCCTGATCGTCGCGGACAACGTCCTCTACCGCGGTGAGGTCGTCGACCCGGCGGCCACCGGAAACGCGCTGGCGATCCGGGCCTTCAACGACCATGTGCGGGCGGACGCCCGGATGGAGGCGGTGATGCTCACCGTGGCGGACGGGGTGACGCTGGCCCGCAAGCGGTAGCGGGACGACGGGGCGGGGGCGGCGAGGGAGGGAGAGGGGGAGGGGAGGGGAGGGGAGGGGGAAGCGGGGGGAGGGGGAGCGGCGGGCGGCTGATCGGCTGCCCGGTGACGGCATGACGTACGGCCCGCCGCGGGGCGGGCCGTGGTGGGTCAGCCGCAGCAGCCGCCTCCGCAGCAGCCGCCGCCCCCGCCGCTGGGCGCGCTCCGGGCCGGGGCGGCCGCCGAGCCGCCGACGGCGACCGTGGAGAGCAGCTTGACGGTGTCCTCGTGACCTTCCGGGCAGACGGCCGGGGCGGAGGACTCGGCCATCGGCCGGTTCAGCTCGAAGATGGAGCCGCAGGGGCGGCACCGGTATTCGTAACGAGGCATGGCCACAGATTAACCGCGGCGCCGGTCAGCGCACGACGGTGCCGGGCGGCGCGCCCAGCAGGCCCAGCTCCGCGCGGGTCGGGGCGCCCTCCCAGTCGCCGTGCGAGGCGACCGCGAACGCCCCGGTGGTGACGGCCCGTTCCAGCCGCTCCGCGGGCCCCGCACCGTCCAGCAGCGCCGAGAGATATCCCGCCACGAACGCGTCCCCGGCGCCCACGGCGTCCACGGCGCGGACCGGTGTGGCGGGCCGGTGCAGGGGCTCCTCGCCGGTGAAGACCGCCGCCCCGTCCGTGCCCAGTTTCGCCACCACTTCGGCGACGCCCTGCTCCAGCAGCGGCGCGGCCCGCTCGGCGAGCGCGGCGACCCGCCCGGCGCCGGCCCCGTCTGCTGTGCGCGCCCCGGGCCCCTCCACGCCGTGCGCCCCCTCCGGCAGACAGAGCGGGAGCTCGTCGTCCGAGGCGATCAGCACGTCCACGAACGGGATCCACTGCCGGAGCACGGCGGCAGCGTCCTCGGCGGTCCACAGGCGGCCCCGGAAGTTGACGTCGAGGCAGATCAACGAGCCGTCCCGGTGGGCCAGTTCGAGACCGTGCCGGGACGCCGCGAGGGCCGCGGGGCCGAGGGCCGGGGTGATGCCCGTCAGATGGAGGATGCGCGGCGGAGCGGCTTCGAAGGCGGCCTCGACCGCGTGCGCCGTGAGCCGGGAGCCGGCCGACCCCGCGCGGTAGTAGTGCACCCGGGTGACGTCGGGCAGCCGTGGCTCGAACATCAGCAGTCCGGTGGGCGCACCGGGGTCGACGGTGGCGCCGGACACTCCGACGCCCTCTGCCCGCAGCGTACGGAGCACCAACTGCCCGGCCTCGTCGTCGCCGACCGCTCCCGCCCAGCTCACGGCGTGCCCGAGCCGGGCCAGGCCGATCGCGACGTTGCTCTCCGCCCCGGCCACGGACACCTGCATCGTGCCGCCGAGCTTCAGCGGGCCGCTGCCGCGCAGCGCGACCATGGTCTCGCCGAAGGTGAGGACATCGGGCCGGCCGGGCCGGGGCGGGGGAAGGGGACGCGGGCCTGTTGCCTCTTCTTCCGGCCCTGGCCCCGGGCCCGGTGCTTCCGTCCCCGCCTGCCCGGCCACCGGGCCCTCGCCTGCCCTCGGGGCCTCTCCCGTCACCGGGCCTTCTCCCGTCACCGGGGCCTCTCCCGTCCTCGGGACTTCTCCCGTCATCGGGCGCATACCGCCCGGAACTCCGCCGCGCGCTTGCGCAGCTCGTCCAGATCACCGCCGTCCGCCGCGTCCCCGACCAGCGGTGAGCCCACCCCCACGGCCACCGCCCCGGCGTCGAAGTACGCCTGCGCGATCGCCGCGTCCACCCCGCCGACCGGCACGAACGGAAGCTCGGGGAAGGGCGCGCGGAGCGCCTGCAAATACGCCGGACCGCCCGCCGACGCCGGAAACAGCTTCAGTGCCGAGACGCCCAGCGCCTCCGCCGTGATCACCTCGGACGGCGTCAGCACCCCGGCGAGCGTCGACAGCCCCTGCCGGACGGATTCCTCCAGCCCCGCGCCCAGACCGGGCGTGACGATGAGGTTCGCTCCCGCCTCCGCGGCGCGTCGGGCGTCGCTGCCGGTCAGGACGGTGCCCGCACCGATCCAGGCGGCGTCGCCGAGCTCGGCGCGCGCCCGCCGGATGACGCCCAGCGCGTCCTTGCCGCTGAGCGAGATCTCGACCAGCGGCAGCCCCGCCTCCGCGAGCGCCATGACCGTACGGAAGGACGCCTCCGCGTCACTGCCCCGGATGATGGCGACCAGCCGCTCGGTGCGGAGCGCTGTGCTGAAGTCCATGGCGTTTCCTACTTTCTCCCGTTCCCGCCCGGCAGATGCCAGGCGGGTGGGTCGTCCGGTCGCGCGGGTGCTGCCTCCGCCTCCGATTATTCCGGTCCGGACTGACAGCCGCGCCGGACCTGCGGCGCCCGGTCGGGTCACCGGGCGGCCCACTGGGCGGGGCACCGTTTGGCTCATCGGTAAGGGGAGCATTCGGCTCACCATTCCGCGAACGACCCGTCCTCGTGGCGCCACACCGGGTTCCGCCAGGCGTGTCCGCGCGCGTCGGCGGCCCGTACGGCGGCCTCGTCGACGTCCACGCCGAGGCCGGGACGCTCGGTCCGCAGCAGTGCGCCGCCGTGGAAGCGGAACGGCTCCGGGGCCACGACGTAGTCGAGCAGCTCGGCGCCCCGGTTGTAGTGGATGCCGAGGGACTGCTCCTGGATGAGGAAGTTCGGGGTGCTGAAGGCGACTTGGAGGCTGGCGGCCAGGGCGACCGGCCCGAGGGGGCAGTGCGGGGCGAGCTGCGCCCCGTAGGTCTCCGCGAGCGCGGCGATCCGGCGCAGCTCGGAGACGCCCCCGGCGTGCGAGATGTCGGGTTGGAGGATCGCCACCCCGGCCTGAAGCGGAGCCAGGAACTCCCGTCGGGTGAAGAGCCGTTCACCGAGTGCGAGGGGGATGTTGGAGGCGTTGACGAGATCAGGGAGGGCTTGCATGTAGTCGGACAGCACCGGCTCCTCGACGAACATCGGTGCGTGCTCGGCCAGCAGGGGGAGGAGCCTGCGGGCGTTGGCGGGGGAGACCCGGCCGTGGAAGTCGAGACCGAAGTCCCGGTCGTCGCCGAGGACTTCCCGTGCGGTCTCGGCGCGCCGCAGGCATGCCCGTACCTCGGCGCGGGTCGCCACCGGGCTCATCCGGCCGCAGCCGTTCATCTTGACGGCCGTGAAGCCGGCCTCGGTCTGCGCGGTGACGGCGTCGCGGATGGCTTCCGGCTCGTCGCCGCCGACCCATGCGTAGGTGCGGATCTTCTCCCGGACGGGTCCGCCCAGCAGCTGGTGGACGGGCAGGCCGTGCCGCTTGCCCTTGATGTCCCACAGTGCCTGGTCCAGCCCGGCGACGGCGGACGACAGGACGGGCCCGCCGCGGTAGAAGCCGCCCTTGGTCATGACCTGCCAGTGGTCCTCGATCCGCTCCGGTTCCTGTCCCAGGAGGTACTCGGCCAGCACCTCCACGGCCGCCCGTACCGGCTCCGCCCGCCCCTCGACCACCGGCTCACCCCAGCCGACCAGACCCTCGTCGGTCTCGACCCGCACGAACATCCAGCGCGGCGGGGCGAGGAAGGTCTCGATACGGCTGATCTTCATGGGGGACCTCCGGATCTTTGGGCCGGCCTGGGGCAGCGGGGTGGGGGCGGGGTGGGGGCGCTGTGCTGTCGGGTGGTTCTGTGGCGGTGGTTTCTGCGACGGGGGCTTCTGCCCCGTGTGGCGGGCGTCGTAACGGGGCGTCGTAACGGGGCGCCGGGACGGTGACAGGCGGTGGTGGGACAAAGGGAGGGGGAGCCGCGTGGCCGCGTAGCCTCGTGCAGCTCCCCGTTCGCCCCGCAATCCCGCCACCACAGAGGCACTCAGGGATGCTCGCGCGCGGACTTGTCGAGCAGTTCGAGCATCGCCATGTACGCGCCGTCCACGTCCCGGTCCCGCACCGCGTCGCGGACGGTGGCGTGCATCGCGTGGGGGTGCTCGAAGGCGCCGTCGGCACCGAGCACCGCCCGGTCACGCTGGACCAGCACCGGCACGATCACCCGGTGCATCTGCGCATAGAACCGGTTGTTCGACGCGATCAGCAGCGCCGTGTGGAAGTCCGCATCGGCTCGGACAAGCAGCTCCGGGTCGTCGTCGGTCGCGGCCATGGTGTTCAGCGCCGCGTCGAGGGCCGCCAGATCCCCTTCGGTACGGCGTTCCGCGGCGAGTGCGGCCGCGGCCGGCTCGATGGACCGCCGCAGTTCGAGCACGTCCGCGAAGAAGTCGGAGGACACCCCGGCCGCGAGCTTCCAGCGCAGTACGTCCGTGTCCAGCAGGTTCCACTCCGCCCGGGGAAGGACGAACGTCCCGCGCTGCTGGTCGGTGCCGAGCAGCCCCTTGGTGGTCAGCACCTTGACCGTCTCCCGCAGCACGGTCTGGCTGACGTCCAGCTCCGCCATCAGCTCCGGCATGACAAGGGATTCACCCTCACCGTGGGTACCCGTGAGGATCCGCTTGGCGAGCGCTTCGACCGCCGCGTGCTGCACACTGCTCCCCGCGGCGGGGGCGGGCTGCCCCGACCGGTTCATGCTTGCCACTCCCTGCTTCCTTGCTTCCCTGCTTCCTTGGCTCCTGCTCCCGGCCCCAGGTCCGACGCATACGACGTCACCGATATGCGCGACGTCACCGATCTCCACACCTGACGTCACCGCTACGCCCGACGCCGAAGCTCCCGACGCACGCCCGACGCGCCCGACATCCGATGCGTAAGGCGGCTGATGCACGCAACGGCTGACGTCTGACGTATGCGACGTCAGGGCGTGCCGAACCCCGATCCCTCCTCGGCACGCCCTGACGCCTCCACGCGACGCCGGATCACGGTCGGCTCACGGCTCGTTGCCGCCGTAACCACTCGCGCCGCCCGCCTTACCGGATCCACTCAGGATCCACTCGTTCCGCTCGACCGGCCGGACGGCCCCGATTCGCCGCCACTACCGCCACCGCCACTACCGCCACTGGTCATCCCACCGCCACTTCCGCTGCCACTGGTGCTGCGCCGGATGCCGCTCCCACTGGTCCCGGGCCCGAACGAACCGCGCCCGGCGTGCGACGCGCCCTGGATCTTGACGAGCATCGCCTGCCGTCCGGCCGTCATACCGGGTACGGGACGCCACTCGCCGCGGTCGAAGCGCTCCGCTTCCTCGGGGTGCCGGGCGCGCCAGTACGGGTTGTCGGACGGGAGGCCGCCGCTGACCCGTCCGTACATGCCGAAGACCATCAGCATCAGGCCCACCACGAAGCTGAACAGGACGTTCTGGATCTTGAAGGCCAGGAAGTTCGCGTCGGTCTGCAACAGCGCCAGGTTCACGAAACCGCTGAGGAGGAAGAGGATGCCGAAGGTGAGGTTGAGGTTCGAGGCGAAGTTCCCGCCGATCACCATGCCGACGAAGAGGATCACGCCGACGACGATCGAGAGCACGCTCAGGGCGCCGTTGGTTTGCAGCCCGGCCACGGTGTCGCCGCCGGTGTCGAAGAAGCCGATGTTGTGGGTCAGTCCGAGGATGCCGAATGCGAGCAGCACCAGGCCCATCACCCCGGCGCCGATGCGGTAGACCTTGCTCAGCCCGTGGTCCACGGGCAGATGCTCATCGAGACGGGTGTGTCGCTTCGCCCGGTGGAACCGCCCCCCGGGCAGAGCCTGGCCAGGAGCCCCAGTAGCCATGTCCGGCCTCCTTTGCACAGAGGTGCCGTCTGGGCCGTACTCAATCCAATCTCCAGGATCCGCCCACCCGCCGCATCACGCCATCGCTCCCGTGCGGTCCCGGCCGGGGACTCCCGCCCGGGGACGACACATGGGACCGCCGAGGGAGCGCCGTGGGAGCGCCGTGGGAGCGCCATGGCAGCGCTACTGGGCCGTAGCGATACGGCCCCCAGCTGCCAGCCGCCCAGCCGCCGGCGCGACGCCAGCCGAGGGGCTGGTGCCAGCCGCCGGCGGGACGCCAGTCGACGGGCTGGCGTCAGCCACAGGCCCAACGTCAGCCACAGGCCCAACGTCAGCCACAGGCCCAACGCCAGCCGCATCCCCACCATCGGCCACAGCCCCAACCCCAAGCCGACAGGCCCGACGTCAGCCGCCCGTCCCCGGCCCCGTCCCCGTGCTGCCGCCCCGGCCCTCACGAATCTCCTGCACCACCCGGGCGGCCGTCTGCCGTACCGCCTCGGTCTCCGTCAGGAAGTGCCACCAGTCCGGATGCCGCCCCTCCAGTCCCGCAACCGCACGGTCCAGCCGCGACACCGCGTCGTCCAGCGGCTGCGCGTGCCGGGGATCCGGCGTGCTGCGCCCGGCCATCGCCAGCCGCTGGGCGTCCCGGATCGCGAAACGCGTCCGGTCGACCTCCTTCTGCCGGTCGAACGAGACCGCATCGAGCCGCTGCAGCCGGTCACCGGCCGCCGACACCACCTCGTCGGTGGTGTCCAGCAGCGCCCGTACGGTCGCCAGCCGGCTCGTCGCGTCCGCCCAGCGCTGCTCGTCCCGAGCCTGCTGCGCCTCCCGCAGCTTGACCTCGGCCTGCTCGACGGACTGTGCGGCCCGCTCCGGAACGTGCTGCAGGTCCTGCCAGCACGCCGCGCTGTAGCGCCGGCGCAGCTCGCTGAGGATCGGCTCGACCTTCCCGGCCCGCGTCGTGATCGCCTGCGCCCGGGTCCGCAACGACACCAGCCGCTTGTCGATCTCCGCCGCTCGTGCCGGCAGCCGCTCGGCCTCGGCGCGGATCTCCCCGGCCTTGCGCTGTACGTCGTCCGCGCGCCGGATAGTCTCCTGGACACCATGCTGCCCGGCGCCCTGATTGAGCTTGGTCAGCTCGGGTCCGAGCGCCGCCAGCCGAGCGGCGAGCTCGTCCGCCCGCAGCCCCTGGGCGCGGACGGTGTCCAGCGCATCGCTCGCCGCCATCAGCGCCTGCCGAGCCCGCTCGACGGCGGGGGCGAGCTGCGCCAGCTGGGTCTCGGCCGACTGCAGCAGCGGCGCCAGTCCCTGCGCGAACCGGTCGAGCTCGCCCTTCACCCGGTTCAGCTCGTCCTTGGCACGGGTCAGATCGGCCCGCGCCCGCGCCACCGCACCGCCGTCCAGATCGTCCCGGTCCAGGTCATGGGAGTCGACCGCGGTGATGTACGCCTGGCTGACCTCGTCGATCCGCCGCCCGAAGTCCTCGTAGTCCTGCGCGGCCTGGCGCGCCCGCGGCGAACTGTCGACCGCGGTGATCGTCTCTATGGTGATCCGCAGATCCCGCTGCGCGGTGTCCAGCTCGTAGAACGCCGCGGCCGCGGCATCCTTCGCGGCCTGCGCGTCGGCCCGCTGGCTCTCCCCGCGCCCGAACCACCGACGTGTGCCGCCACCCGCGAACGACATCGTCGCCACCGCCGCCACCAGCGGCAACGGCAACAACATCAGCCCCACCACGTCACGGACCGGGCCACCCCGCGCACGACGACGTTCTCGCTGCTCAAGCGGCTGCGTATGTGTCGCCGTCACTTCCCTCTCCCGACCGGATCGCCCCAGGACCGAATGTCATTCTCGCACCCACCGGAAACGAACACACCGGCCGGTAAGTTCGCAGCTCGCCCACTGGTTTGCAGACCAACCCCGACGGCAAGGTAGTCTGTCGGCTCGGCCAGGGCGCATAGCTCAGCGGTAGAGCGCTGCTCTTACAAAGCAGATGTCACAGGTTCGAATCCTGTTGTGCCCACCATGACGACCTTGAGGTCAGCAAGCCCCCGACTCGTTCGAGTCGGGGGTTTTTGCGTGCTGGGGGTGCTGGGCGGTGGGGCCGGGCGCTGTTGTGCGGGTGGGGGCGTTGGGTATCGTGAGGCTACGGAAGAATTGAAGTTTCAAGTAAATGTAGTAATTGGGCTTGGGTCGAGGAGGGGTTTATGGCTGTGCGGCGGCTCAATCATGCGGTGTTGTATGTGCGGGATGTGGCGAGGTCGGTGGCCTTTTACGCCGAGGCGCTGGGGCTTGTGGTGGATGTTGAGGTGCCGGGGCGGGCGGCGTTTCTCAGTGCTCCTGGGTCGCTCAACGATCATGACTTGGGGTTGTTCGCCGTGGGGGCGGGGGCGCCGGGGCCGGAGGGCGGGCGGGTCGGGCTGTACCACCTGGCGTGGGAGGTCGGCACGCTGGGGGAGCTCGCGGCGGCTGAGTCGCGGCTGGTGGAGAGGGGCGCACTGGTCGGGGCCAGCGATCATCTCGTCTCCAAGTCGCTGTACGGCAAGGATCCGGACGGCAACGAGTTCGAGGTGATGTGGCGGGTGCCGCGGGAGGACTGGCCGGGGCCGGACGAGTCTGACCGGCTGCGTCCGCTCGATCTGGCGGGGGCGTTGAAGCGTTGGGGGCCGGACCTGGTGACGGGGGCGGCGGCCGGCTCGGCGACGTAGTGAGGCGTCGGTAGGGGAGGGCCCCGGGGTTGCTTGGGGGCTCTGTTTCTGGGGGGTGCCCGGCTAGTAACCCAAGCGGGAGTGGCTCAAGGTCGACAGGAAGGTGTGGAGTTCCTGGTCGAAGAGGGGGGTGTTCTCCAGGTTCACCATGTGGCCGGCGGCCGGTATGCGGATTCTTCGGGCGCCGGGGACGGTCAGTGCTATGGCATGGGCGTTGGAGGAGATGTCCGTGCTGTCGAGGTCGCCGTCGAGGACGATGGTGGGGACCTGGATCTCGTCCAAGCGGTCGATGGCCCCGACTTCGAGGGGGATGCCGGCGCCTGCGCCGTCGGCGTGGACCATGACGTTGGACTCGGCCGAGGCGCGCATCCGTTCGCGGAACCCCGGGTGGACGGCGGAGGGTTGCCGATGGGGGCCGTCCACCCACATCCGGAGGAAGTGCTCGACATAGTGCTCCGCGCCGTCCGGTGCGTCGATCGCGGCCACCTGCTCCTTGATGTGCTCCAGGATGAAGGGGTCGGTGAAGGCGCGGCCGCTGATCCCCGGGGAGGCGAGTGCGAGGGCCGCGACCCGGTCGGGGTGGGCAATGGCGGTGTCCAGCGCGACCCGTGAGCCGTGGGAGAGGCCGACGAGTACGGCACGGGGGACGTCGAGGGCGTCGAGCAGGGCGATCAGGTCGTCGTGGTTGGCGTAGTCGCCGGTGACTGTGGACGACAAGCCGTGGCCCCGCGAGTCGTAGCGGATCGCGCGCACGCCGGAGTTCACCAGCCAGCTGAACTGCTCGTCCCACATGTGCTGGTCGAGCATGCCGCCGTGCAGCAGCACCACGGCGGGCCCCGAGCCGGCCGTCTCGTAGAACAGCTCGCCGTCCTCGACCGGCACGATCCCGTTGTCGATCTCGGACCAGTCGGTGAGGGGTTGGGTCATGTCACGACCGTCCTTTACGTGGGGCACGGCGGCCGCCGAGGGTGTCCGGATCATCCTTGATATCACCTGTCTCGCGAATGCCCGGACTGTCGCGACGAGCTGAGGTGCGGGGGATATCGGAGGCCGTTGTGGGGGTGGAGGTCGCGGACGTCAGGTGGTGGAATTCCTCGCCGATCCGGTCGAGTACGTGCAGCGCGGTGCGTACGTCCGCGGCGGGCAGGTCGGCCAGGCGGTGCCGCAATTCCGTGGCTTCGAAGTCCTGGATGCCGCGTATTACTTCAGTGCCCTCGGTGGTGAGCTCGATCAGGGGCGAGCGGCGGTGTGCGGGGTTGGGGGCCGTGACGACCAGGCCCAGTTCGGCGGCGTGATTCACCCAGCGCTGAACCGGCTGTCTGTCGAGCCCCATGGTGCGCGCCAACTGCGGCACCGTGCGCGGGCCGTCGGTGCGTAGGGCGTCCAGCAGCGCGTGTTCGCCTGCGGTCAGGCCCGTGCCGGCGAGCTTGCGCTCCACCGCGCGGACGACCGTGCGGTGCAGTGGCCACAGGCGGCGGATGACGCCGTACAGCAATTCTTCGGTGGAGGTCGCCCGTCCGGAGTCGGCGTTGTCGGTGTTGGCATTGGCGTTGGTGTTGGCATTGGTGTTGGTTTCGCGTCGATCTCTCTTAATGACACTCATGATGTCATGATGACATCGGTGATGTCGTTTGGGGAGGGGCGTGAATGCGGAGAGGCTGGGCTTGGGGGAGCGCGAAGGGGCTTGGAGGGGCTTGAAGGGGCTTGGGACAGGAAGGAGTTGGGTGTGAGGGTGAGGTTGTTGAGGGTGGTGGGCGTGGCCACCTCTGTGTACGGGGTGGCGGTGTCGGTTGTCCCTGATCTGTTGGCCCGGCCTTCGGGGCTGGTCGACGAGGAGGGGCGGGTCGCGCCGGCGACCCGGATCTCGTTGCGTCCGCTGGCCTGGCGGGATGCGGCGAGTGGGCTGGCACTGGCGCTGGCGCCCGAGGGCCCGGCGCTGCGTACCGCCGCGTACGTCCGGATTGCGGCGGACCTCGGGGACGCCGTCCTGCTCGGTCTGACGCTGCCGGACCGCGAGCGGAGGCGGAAGGCGGTGGCGGTGTCCGTGGGGTGGGGCGCGTTGTCGGTGCTCGGCCTGCTGGGTGGGGCAGGACGAGGCGGGATGGCGGGCAGGGCGGGGAGGGACGTCAGTCGGTCTGTGGGGGTGGGGCTTCCTCGGGGGTGAAGGTGATGACCAGGTCGGCGCGGTGCCGGGTCGCCGCCACTACGCGGGCGTTGGCCTCGTCCGAGGCGTGGACGAAGCGTTCGGCGTCGTCGCGGGGGCGACCGAAGCGCTCGTGACGGGCGATCAGCCGGCGGACCCGCTCCTGGGTGTCCAGTTCCACGTACCAGACCTCGTCGAGCAGGGCGTGCACCCGCGACCAGGGGCCCGAGTCGAGGAGGAGGTAGTTGCCCTCGGTGACGATGAGGGGGATGTGAGGCGCTACGGGAATGCTGCCCGCGACCGGTTCCTCGATGCGGCGGTCGAAGGCGGGGGCGTAGACGGCGGTGTCCGGCTCGGGGGAGCGCAGGCGGCTCAGCAGTGCCGCGTATCCGGCCGGGTCGAAGGTGTCGGGTGCGCCCTTGCGTTCCGTACGGCCGAGGCGGTGCAACTCCGCCTCGGCGAGATGGAAACCGTCCATCGGGACCAGCGCCGCCCGGCCGGCCAGCCCGGCCACCAAGTGGGCGGCGAGGGTGGACTTACCGGCACCGGGTGGGCCGGTGATGCCGAGCAGCCGGCGCTCGGTGGGGCGCGCGGAACCGGCGAGTCGGTGGGCGCGGGACAGGAGCTGCTGGAGGTCCATGGTGCGCCCATGGTGCCTGATGGGAGGGCCCGGGGGGCGCCCCCCCTGGTCGTGGCCGTCAGGTCCGGTACTCCATGCCGTGTTTCGCGCCGATGGTGTTGAGGCGGTCGAGGTCGGGGCGGCCGTCCTTCATGGCGACCGGGCCGGCCTCGAACATGTCCTCCATGAACGTGTCCCAGCCGCCCGGCGAGGAGATCTGCAGGCAGCGGGCGGGCGGCTGGGAGGCGTTGCGCAGCGCGTGCGGTACGCCATGCGGCAGCAGCACGCACATGCCGGGGGTCAGGCGGTGGGTGGCCCCGTCGAAGTCGACCTCCATCTCGCCCTCCAGTACGTAGACGAACTCATCGGCCTGGTGGTGGACGTGGAGCGGGATGTCCACGTGGAGCTCGTTCTCCAGGATGGCGAGCCGGCCCTCGGTGTCGCTGGTGCGGGCCTTGACGGCGAGGCCGGGCGGCAGGGGGACGCGTCCTGGCCGTCGCTCACCGGGCCGGAGGGTGAAGAAGCGGGCTGGGGAGGGAGTGGCTGAGGTGGAGGGTGCGGGATGGGGCGTGGGGTGAGTCGTGGAGTGATTCGCGGAGTGGGGCATGGGGGCTGGTCCTTTCGCGGCAGGAAGTGCAATACGGAATCGGAAGTGGAATCCGATTCCGTATTGCGACCCTAGCAGTAGCATCGGCGTGTGGCACCCTCTTCGTCCTCCTCGGCTTCCTCGTCCCCGTCGTCCCCCCACTCCTCCCATTCCTCTTCAGGCCCTTCGGTGCCTCAGCGCAGGCCGCGCGCGGATGCCGAACGCAACCGCGCCCGGGTCCTCGAAGCCGCGCGGGAGGTGTTCCGTGCGCGCGGTGACGAGGCGCAGATGCCGGAGGTCGCGCGGGCGGCAGGGGTGGGCATCGGCACGGTCTACCGGCACTTCCCCAGCCGGGCCGCCCTGATCGCCGCCGTGGGGGAACAACGGCAGGCGGAGATCGTGGAGTTCGGGCGCGGCCGCTGTCTGGCGAGTGCGACGGCGGCGGAGGGGCTGGTCGCGTTCGTCGAGCACATCGGGGAGGTGCTCGACGCGGAACGAGGGCTGTCCGCGTCCATCGAGGCGGCGTTCGGATCCACCGAGCCGACGGGGGAGGGGCGGGTGCAGGCCGAGGCGGTCGCCGGCCAGCTGCTCGCCCGGGGGAAGGAAGAGGGCACGGTGCGCGCGGACGCCGAGGTCGGCGATGTGGTGATGATCGTGTGCGGGCTGGCGGCGGTGATCCGTCACGACGCGGGGGACTGGCGCCGTTATGTGCGGACCGCGTGTGCGGGGCTGCGGGAGTCGTAGGGCGCGGCAGCAGGGGCGGCAGGAGCAGCAGGGGCGGGAGCCGCGCTGCGCCGCGCGTGCGGTGCGAGTGCCGCTCCTGCTGCCGGAGCGCTACGGGTTACGGCGTGCCTGAGGGCGTCGCGCGGTGGGCAAGGCCCAGGCGCCAAAGGGACGTCACTTCGGCCATGCGGGCCACGTGGAGCGGGTCCGAGGCGTCTCGGGCGCGGGGGTGCCGCGGGGCGATGTCGAGGCGGCCGAGGACCGTGAGGCCCGCTTGGGCGATGGTGTCGAGGAGTTCGGCGCGCGGGCGCAGGCCGAGGTGTTCCGCGAGGTCGGAGAGGATCAGCCAGCCTTCGCCGGTCTCGGTGAGGTGGTCGGCGAGGCCGTTGAGGAAGCCGTGCAGCATGCGGTTGCCGGGGTCGTAGACCGCGTGCTCCACGGGGGAGGTCGGTTTCGCGGGCACCCATGGGGGGTTGCAGACGATCAGTGGGGCACGGCCGGACGGGAACAGGTCGGCCTCGACCACCTCCACCCGGTCGGCGACGCCCAGCCGTTCGGTGTTCTCGCGGGCGCAGGCCAGCGCACGGGGGTCCTGGTCCGTGGCCACGACCCGGCGTACGCCGCGCCGGGCGAGGACCGAGGCCAGTACGCCGGTGCCGGTACCGATGTCGAACGCCAGGTCCTGGGAGGGGAGGGGGGCCTCGGCGACCAGGTCGACGTATTCGCCGCGGGCGGGGGAGAAGACGCCGTAGTGGGGATGGATGCGGTCGCCGCCGAGTGCCGGGATCTCCACGCCCTTCTTGCGCCATTCGTTGGCGCCGATCAGGGCGAGGAGTTCACGGAGGGAGAGGAGGGAAAGCTCCTGCGCAGGGGCCCCGTAGGCCCTGGTGCAGGCCTCGCGGACGTCGGGGGCGCGGTGCAGGGGGACGGCGTACGACGCGTCGAGGGGGATCAGCAGCATGCCCAGGATGCGGGCGCGGTGGTTCTGCGCGGCGCGGTGCACATGGAATGCCTGGGTGGCGTCGGCGGGCAGCGGTTTGCGGGGGCGGCGGTCGATGCGGCGGGCCATTGCCGTCAGGAGCTGGCGGGCGTTGTGGAAGTCGCCGCGCCACAGCAGGGCGGTGCCCTCACAGGCGAGCTTGTAGGCGTCGTTGGCCCGGGTCCGGTCGTCGGCGATGACGATGCGGCGGGGTGGCGGGGAGCCGTTCTCGGAGTGCCAACGGGCGGAACGGGGCTGGTCGGCCTCGGTCCAATGGACGACCGGCGGTTGGTTCACCGAATGTGCCTCGCGTGTGTGGTTCGGACCCGGCCCGGGGCGCCGACGGGCGGTGCCTGCCCCGCCCGCGGTGGGCGACTGTGGTGGTGGCGTCGCCGCATGCGCGGCTGGGCGGTGGGCGGGCTGTGACGCTCGACTCTACTCCGTATCGGTGCCGCCTCGGTCAGTCGATGCCGAAGGGGGCGGCATAGCGGACCGTGCCGCGCGGGGGTACGGAGCCGTCGAGGGAGAGCGCGAGGAAGGCCTCGTCCGGCCAGGGCTGTGGGGGAAGGATGCCGAACCGGCTCGCGGCCGGGGTGAAGCCGAAGCGTGGGTAATACGGCGGGTGGCCGAGCACGATCGCGGTGCGCTCGCCGGCCGCGCGCGCCGCATCGAGGAGCGCCCGGATCACGGCACTGCCCGCACCGGACTTCTGGTGCGCGGGAAGCACCGCGCAGGGGGCGAGCGCGACGGCGGGTACGTCGTCGACATGGCAGCGGGTCAGCAGGGCATGGGCGACCAGGGTGCCGTCCGGGGCGTCGGCGACGTACGAGAGGCCGGGCAGCCAGGCCGACCGGTCGCGGCGCAGGGCATCGACGAGGTCCGCCTCTTCGGCCGTCTCGAAGGCCGCGAGGTTGATCCGGCGGACGCCCGGTATGTCCTCGGCGGTTTCCGGGCGGACGTGCCGGGCGGGCCGAGCCATGGTGGCCGGGCTCGCTGCGGCGGACGGGCTTGCTGCGGGGGCCGGCTCGGGTGCGTCGTCGGTGCTGCTGGTCATGTCCTTCATCGTCGCAGCAGGGTCTGACAACGTGCCAGGAGATTTCCGCCCGTGCGGGCGGACGGGCCTCGACCGGCCGGCCGCTGCCCGGGGCCCGGGCCTCCGCCCTTGCCGCGCGACCCCGCCCCCGCCTCGCCCCCGCCTCAGTGGGCGGTGTGGCGTTGTGGGCGGCGCACCAGATAGGCGGCGGCCGATCCGGCGGCGAAGAGGGCGACGACCGAGAGCGCGGTGCTCATCCAGGACGTGCCGAGCCAGTGGCCGCCGAAGTAGCCGAGGCTCACGCTGTACGCGGCCCAGGCCAGGCCGGCCAGTGCGGACCAGGGGAGGAACTCGCGGACCGTACGGTGCGCGACGCCGGCACCGAGGCTGACCACGGACCGTCCGGCCGGGGCGAAGCGGGCCAGTACGACGAGGCCGCCACCGCCGCGGGTCAGCGCCGCGCCGAGGCGTTCCTGCGCGGCGGTGAGGCGCCGGGAGCGGCTGATGGCCCGGTCGAAGCGGTCGCCGCCGCGCCAGGCGAGCCGGTAGGCGACCATGTCGCCCAGTACCGACGCGGTGGCCGCGCAGACCACCAGGGAGATGATCTCGGCGAGGTGGGTGCCCCCGTGGACGGACGAGGCCATCTCGACCGCGTCGCCGGCGGTGGTGGTCCTCGCGGCCGTGGTGCCCGTGGCCGCGGTGCCGGCGGCCGTGGTGGCCGCGGCGATCACCAGGACGCCACTCGGCAGGATCGGGACGAACACATCGAGCAGGATCGAAAGACTGACGATCACATACAACCAAGGGGTGCCGCTGAGGGACCCCAGGCTTTCCAACAACGTCCTTCTCCCGGTCCGAACCCCGCCGCGACGTCGCTCGGTGCGGCAGGGGCGGCTTTACGGCCATACAGCGTACGCCTGGCCATTTCGGCCGGGATGTCCGGCCCCCGCCCGCGGGGCGTGCACACGCCGCCGCCCGTACGCGTACCTACGCCACGACCCGTACGTGTGCAGAGGCCGCGGCCCGTACGGCGGAGGTGCCGTACGGGCCGCGGAAGTAGGCGCAGCTGTTGCCCCGGGGGCATCAGATGGCGGAGGGCTCCCCCTGGGCGGCCGGGGCCGGCTCCTGGTTGCGGTCGCCGAAGAAGACCCGGTCGAGCGCCCAGGCGCCGGGGCCGGTGAAGAAGATCAGCAGGAAGGCCCAGCAGAACATCGCCGACGCCTCACCGCCGTTCTGGATCGGCCACAGCGCGCTGCCCTGGTGGACGGAGAAGTACGCGTACGCCATCGAACCGGAGCTGATCAGCGCCGCGGCGCGGGTGCCCAGGCCGAACAGCACCAGGATGCCGCCGGCCAGCTGGATGACGGCGGCGTACCAGCCGGGCCAGGCGCCGGTGGGGACGGTGCCGCCCTGGCCCATCGCGCCGCCCAGGACGCCGAAGAGCGAGGAGGCACCGTGGCAGGCGAAGAGCAGGCCGACGACGACGCGGAAGAGTGCGAGCACGTGCGGCGTCGCTCTCTGGGTGAACGAGTTCAGCGGTGCTGACATGTGGGGAGCTCCTACGGTTTCTGGGGACGATGGGAACCGCGGAGCATAGGTTAGGGGTACCTAACCAGTACTTGCAAGTTCAACCTTTGGTTAAACGTGATCTTTGGCCCGCGCCAGCCGTCTCCGGGCCGGTCGGCGCGGCCCTGAGCGCGGCCCTCAGCGCGGCCCGGGCCACCGCGTCCGTATCGGCCAGCGTCACCGAACCCACCCCCGGGCGGGCCCCCGCGGCGGTCACCCAGTGCACGCCCTCCGTCGGCACCCCGACCGCGAACCGCCGCGGATGCGGCCGCCCGTCCGCCTCGATGAGGTGGTACGGGCTCGGCGTCACGTCCAGACCGCCGGTCTCGTAGCCGTCCACCGTGTGCGGCCGGCAACCGCCGTCGGCCAGCAGCCGGGACAGCAGCGCGTCCCCGGTGCGCCGCAGGTCGGGCTCCGGCAGCCGGGCCTCGATCAGCGCCGTCGCCGTCACTTCCGACCCGGGTACGTCCGGCGAAGTGGCCGTGAAACCGGGGCCGTTGCCGTCCGCGGCGCCCGTTCGGACCGCCATCCTGGGGCCGACCACCTCCAGCACGCCCGCCTCGACGAGGGCCGCCATCTCCGCTATCCGGCGGCGCGGCGGCCCGATGGACAGGAAGGCGTTGAGCGGGGTGTACCAGCGGTCCAGGTGATCGCGCCGGGAGGCGCCGGCCAGTCCGCCGTGGTCGACGATCTGCCGCAGTTCGTTCCGCAGGTCCCGCAGGACGTCGAGGGCCGCCTTGACGGGCCCGGAGACGTTGTTCTGCCGGGCGTGCGCGATGTCCTTCCGCAAATGCTCCAGTAGCCACTCCCGGAAGGCGCCGCGGTCGGCGAAACCGTGCTCCGTGTGCGGCCGGGAAATCCGGTGCCAGTCCCAGCGGTCGGCGGGCGCGATGCCGAACGCGTCCAATACGGCGGCCTCTTCGGCGCCGCGGTGCGCGGTACCGAGGAAGCGCTCACGGAAGCGGTATCGGGAGGGGGTGGGGTCCTCAGGGTGCTTCCGGGCGGGGGCGGAGTCGTCGGAGGCATGCGACTCGCCGGAACGCGTGGCCGGGTGCGGGGCCGTCGCCTCGCGTCGGGCCAGCAGCGCCTCGTAGTAGACGGTCTCCACTTCCTTCGCCACCAGGGGCCAGACCTCCGTCAGGAAGTCGGGCAGATCGCCGGAGTCCGCGCGCTTGCGGAAGGCGGCGATCACGTCCGGCGTCAGGAGCAGCGGCAGATGGCGGCCGTGCGCGCCCTTCGCGTTGTCACCGCGCGCGTGGTACGGAATGCCGCGCCGGGAGCCTGCGTACAGCCGCGGCTCGCGTCCGGACGGCAGATACCGCAGCCGGCCGTCCGCGCCGGGGACGAACCTGCCGCCGCGGGCCGTCGTCAGCAGCGCCATGTGGTCGAAGAAGTTGAGGCCGAGACCGCGCAGGATCACCGGGCGGCCGGGGGCCAGCGCCTCCAGGTCGGCGGAGAGGTCGGCCGGGTTGGCGGGCGGCAGATAGCGCAGGCCGTGTCCGGCGGCGTACGTGGCCAGCCGCTGCTCCTCGGGCCCGGCGCGGGTGGGCAGATGGCCCTGGGCGAGGATCACGCCGCCCAGGCCGTGCAGGGTCCGGCCGTCGTCCAGGGTGAGCGACTGCGATCCGTCGGGAGCCTCGGCCAGCCGTACCGCGCGGGCCCGGTGGACCTCGACGGTCACCTCCTCCGGGGCGGTGCGCACCGTACGGCGGAAGACCCACTCCAGATAGCGCCCGTACAGCGCGCGCCCCGGATAGTCGTCCGGTCCGAGCTCGCACCCCTCCCAGGCGTACAGGCTCGGACCGGTGCGTATCGGGCCGGCGCACTCGACGCTGTCATCGGTGAAGAGCGTGACCTGGGACGCGACGGTGTTCATCAGGAGCTCGGGCGGCTGGGCGGTGCGCCATACCTGGCCGGCGCCGGGCGGGGCGGGATCGACGAGGTGAACGGTCAGCCGGGCACCCGGGGCCAGTTCGGCGGCCGAGGCGCAGATCCGCTCCAGCACGCTCGTCCCGCGCGGCCCCGCACCGACGACGGCGAGGGCGGCGACGGGGCGGGGGTGGCGGTCGGCGATGTGGTCGGCGGCCAAGAGGGGGTCTCCCTGGGGCGGTGGACGGCCGGCGCGCGGGCGCCGCCGTCCGAGAGTGCGGGCGGCGAGATGCGCCCCATCATCACCGCCCGCAGCGCCGCCGCGGCACCCGGGTGCGCCGAGAATCACACCGGTTCCACAGGGCGGTGACCGGCGGCCGGGCAGGTCGCCCTGGTTCGCCGGGAACGCCCACCGGGCGCGCCCGCCGACCGGGTGTCCGGTCGGCGGGCGGCGACGGCCCTCCAGGGTTCCCGGGGACCCTCAGCAGCGGTCCAGGATCTTCTTCAGGGCGGCCTTCTCCGCGGAGTCCGCGGTCATGCCGTACTCGTGCTTCACCCAGACCCACATCCGGGCGTACTGGCAGCGGTACGACGTCTTCGGCGGCAGCCACTTCGCCGGGTCCTTGTCGCCCTTCTCCTGATTGACGTTGTCGGTGACCGCGATCAGCTGGGAGTGCGTCAGGTCGTTGGCGAGTGCCTGGCGGCGGGCGGTGGTCCACTTCGCGGCGCCCGACTTCCAGGCCTCCGACAGCGGGACGACGTGGTCGATGTCGATGTCGGACGCCTTGGTCCAGGTCGCACCGTCGTAGGGCGAGACCCAGGTGCCGCTCACGGCCGCACAGCTGCCGTCCTGGTGCACGTTCTTGCCGTCGCGCTTGAGCACCACCTCACGGGTGTTGCAGCTCTTGCCCTGGTCGATCCAGTGCGGGAACTTGGCGCGGCTGTAGCCGTCCTGCGGCCCCTCGGGCTGCTGCTTGATCTGGGCGAGGTACGTACGGGCGGTGGCCGCGCTCGGCGGGCTGGGCGGTGCGGCCTGGGCGGACTGTCCGCTCAGCACCAGCGTGCCGAACAGCGCCGCGGCCGAACCCGCGGCGATGGACACTCGACGCGCGTAGACCTTCGACACGGTCTTTGCCATCGGAACTCCCTTGGAGTGGGGGGAAGTTGACTGCGGTGCGGGCCCATGGTGGTGAGGTGGGGTTGCCACGGGGTGGGCACCAGGTAACAGAGTGACGACATGCTCACGACAGATCAAGAGCTGACGGGTCGCCATAAGTAGGTGGCCGCACTCCGGTTGGCGTGGAAGGCGGCGCTCCGGTGGTGTGCACGACGGCACTCCGGTTGGCCCGCTGAGGTGTCCGCGTCGGCCGAGGTGCCTGCGTCCGCTCCCGCCCGCCCTACAGTGAGCGCGTGCTGCTGCCGGTCAATACCACCCTCGGGGTCGTTCTCGCCGTCCTCCTGGTCGCCGCCGTGGCCGTCGCCGGCCTGACGCATCTCGGCCACGGCCGGGCCATTGCGGTCGCCGGACTACGGGCGGCCGCGCAACTCGCCGCGGTCTCCTACCTCATCGGCTGGGTGGTGCGCGCACTTCCGTGGCTGCTGTGCTTCCTGGTGCTGATGTTTGCGGTCGCGGTACGGACCGCGGGCCGGCGGATCACCCAGAACCGCACCTGGTGGTGGGCCGCCGTGCCGATCGCCACCGGGGTGGTCCCGGTCGTCGGGCTGCTGCTGGCGACCGGTCTGGTGCCGCCGCGGGGCCTCAGTCTCATCCCCGTCGCCGGCATCCTCATCGGCGGTGCGCTGACCGCGACCGTATTGGGCGGGCGGCGGGCGCTGGACGAGCTCGAGACCCGGCGGGGCGAGTTCGAGGCGGGGCTCGCGCTGGGGCTGCTGGACCGCGACGCGCGGATGGAGGTCGCCCGCCGGGCCGCGTCGGACGCGCTGCTGCCGGGGCTCGACCAGACCCGGACCGTGGGGCTGGTCACACTTCCCGGGGCGTTCGTCGGCATGCTGCTGGGCGGCGCCTCGCCCGTACAGGCGGGCGCGGTGCAGCTGTTCGTGCTCATCGCCCTGCTGGCGGTGCAGGTGGCGGCCTGTGCGGTGGTGCTGGAGCTGGTCGCGCGCGGACTGCTGCACCGCGTACCCTTGAGGACAGCAGAAGGGGAGTAGCTCTCCGCCGGACCGTCGACATACTGCCCTCCCTCGTGGGGGGCCGGCGCCCGGAGCGCGATGCGGATACCGCCGGGCGGTACGCAGCGCGCCAGCGAGACCTTCGGCCGCAGTGTCCGACGCTGCCGTGCCGAAGCGACCCCTTTCCCGGGCCCCTTTTGGTGCGGCCCAACCGATCGAGGTATTCCGCCCCGTGTTCAGCCTGACCGTCGCCGCCGTCGTCTTCGGCGTCATCTTCCTCGCCGAACTGCCCGACAAGACCGCCCTCGCCGGGCTGATGCTCGGCACCCGTTACCGCGCCTCGTACGTCTTCGTGGGGGTCGCCGCCGCCTTCCTGGTGCACGTCGCGCTCGCGATCGTGGCGGGCAGCGTGCTCACCCTGCTCCCGCACCGCGTCGTCCAGGGCGTGGTCGGGGTGCTCTTCCTGGTGGGCGCGGCGGTGCTGCTCTTCAAGAAGGACGACGACGAGGAAGACGTGGCCACGCCCGCCGACCAGAGCTTCTGGAAGGTCGCCGGGGCGGGCTTCATGATGATCCTGGTGGCCGAGTTCGGCGATCTCACCCAGATCATGACGGCCAATCTCGCGGCCCGTTACGACGACCCGGTGTCGGTCGGCGTGGGCGCGGTGCTGGGCCTGTGGGCGGTGGCCGGGCTCGGCATCCTGGGCGGCCGCACGCTCATGAAGCACGTCCCGCTCAGGCTCATCACCAAGATCGCGGCGGGCGTGATGGCCCTGCTGGCGGCGTTCAGCCTTTACGAGGCACTGGCGGGCTGAGGCCTGCGGGCCGGGGTGGGGGGCGTGGCCGAGCGTGGCCAGAGCCCTCCGCCCGGAGGCGGGGGCCTCAGTCCTCGACGTGGACCGCGATGCGCCCGTCCGGCAGGGCCTCGACGCGGAGGTGAGTGAGGTCGCGGACGTGGGCGGTGGGGGCGTACGCCGCGGCGCGGTCGCCGACGCCGACCACCCGCATGCCGGCCGCGCGGCCCGCCGCTATGCCCGCCTCGGAGTCCTCGAAGACCAGGCAGTCCTCGGGGGCGAAGCCCAGTTCGGCGGCGCCCTTGAGGAAGCCTTCCGGGTCCGGCTTGCTGGCGCTCACGCTCTCGGCGGTGATCCGTACGGCGGGCATCGGCAGCCCGGCCGCCGCCATCCGCGCGTCCGAGAGCGGGACGTCCGCGGAGGTCACCAGGGCGTGCGGCAGGTCCGCGAGGGCGGCCAGGAAGGCGGGCGCGCCGGGGACCGGCACCACGCCGTCCATGTCGGCGGTCTCCTGCGCCAGCATCCGCCGGTTGTCCGCCAGGTTGCGTTCCATCGGGCGGTCCGGGAGCAGCGCGGCCATCGTGGCCCATCCCTGGCGGCCGTGGACGACCGCGAGGACCTCGTCCGCGCCCAGCCCCTGCTCGGCCGCCCAGCGGCGCCAGCAGCGCTCCACGACGGCCTCGGAGTTCACGAGCGTGCTGTCCATGTCGAGCAGCAGGGCGCGGGCGGTGAGCGTGGTGGTGGCCGTCATCGGCGGGAGCTCCTGGGCGCTACGTGCGCTCGGGCGGCGCGGAACCGTACGGGCGCAGGGAGGACAAGCGGCTCCGCCCGCCGGTCAGGGAGTGCGGGCGGAACCACTTTGTTTTCTCACGATACAAAATGCGGAGCGGTGCGACAACCGGGGGTGGCCGGCCCGGCCCGGCCGACCACCCGGCTCCCTACGGCTCCCGGGTGCGGGCCTCCAGTGATTGCCGGGTTCGCGGGCCGTAGACGCCGTCCGGGTCGCCGGTGACGCGGTAGGCCCGCTGGTAGCGCGAGACGGCGTCCCGGACGTCCGCGTCGTACCGGCCGTCCCCGGCGCCCGGGTAGAGGGCGAGCTGGCGCAGCCGCCCCTGGAGCTCGGTCACCTCCGGGCCGCTGGAACCCTCGCGCAGCACGATCGGCCCGGTGGGAGCGGTGCTCGGGTCGTCGCCACCGGGGGAGTCGGTGACGCTGCCGGAGGCCCTGGTGGGCGCGGGCGGCGGCGCGGCCGTACGGGAGAGCCTGACGGTGGCCTTGGGGGTGGCGATGCCGGTGGCGCCGGAGGAGGGCGAGCGGTGGGGGGACGGGGGAGCCGGGGTGCCGTTCCGGGTGGCGGAAGGGGCGCCGCCGGTGGGGAAGGCGGCGGTGGGGGCGACGCTGCCGCGGTCGGGCGGGGCGGCGCGGTCCTGTTTGCCGTCCGACAGCGCATCGGTGCTGATCAGGACCGCGGTGGCGGCCACCGCCGCGCCGGCCGCGACCAGTACGGCGGGCAGTGCGCGCCGGCGGTGGGGCGGGCGAGCAGGCGGCGGAAGAGCGGGGGACGGGGGGGCGGGCGGGGGCGGAGCCTCGGGGGCGGAGCGGTACGTCCGCGAGGTCGGTCCGGCCGGGCGGCGCGCTCGGGGCACCAAGGGCTCCGAGGCGGCGGCAGGGAGGGGCGGCGGGCCGTTCGCTATGTGCACGGCGGCGTCGACCCCGGGTAAGTCCTCCCATGCGTCCGCCGTCCCCCCGGCCGGCGGGCCCGCACCGGGGTCGGACTCCCTCCCGTAGCCGGTCTCCGGCCGGGAGCCGGTCCCCGGCGGTGAGTCGGTCGGCCCGTCGGCGGTCCGCGTCCCGTCGGGCGGTGCCTCCTCCGGCAGGGACACGTACGGCCGTACGCGCAGCGGATCGAAGTCGTCCGCATCGGCCGCCGCACACAGGCACGTGGGCCAGCCGTTGCTCCGTACGGGGGCCAAGCAGTGCGGGCAGGTCCGTAATGCCGTCACGAGTGCGCTCCTCCCTGGAGGCCCGAACAGGCAGCGATTATCCAGACGCTGCCGCGCCCGCGCAGGTGCTCGCGGACATCCGCCCGGCATACCCGAGGTGTCCGCCGTCCGACGACGGGTGCCGATCACCGCTCGGCGGGCCATATCGGCCGGAACCGCCCACCATGGAACGCGACGGAAGACGTCTGGAAGCCCGGAAGGCGGGCACCCGGACCCGAACCGCCGTACCCGCAACGAAGGAGACGCACATGGCGCCGGACACCAGCGCTCCTGCCGTCCCGGGAGAGCGCCGGTCGCAGCGGACGGTTCTCGTCGCGATCGGCGCGCTGCTGCTCGGCCTGCTCATCGCGGCGCTCGACCAGACCATCGTCGCCACCGCGCTGCCCACGATCGTCAGCGAACTCGGCGGCCTCGACCACCTCTCCTGGGTGGTCACCGCCTACCTGCTGGCCTCTACGGCAGCGACGCCCCTCTGGGGCAAGCTCGGTGACCAATACGGACGCAAGAAGCTGTTCCAGGCCGCCATCGTGATCTTCCTGATCGGCTCGGTGCTGTGCGGCATCGCGCAGAACATGGGCGAGCTGATCGCGTTCCGGGCCGTCCAGGGACTGGGCGGCGGCGGTCTGATCGTGCTGTCGATGGCGATCGTCGGCGACATCGTGCCGCCCCGCGAACGCGGTAAGTACCAAGGGCTGTTCGGCGCGGTCTTCGGTGCCACGAGCGTCCTCGGACCGCTGCTCGGCGGGGTGTTCGTGGACCACCTCAGCTGGCGCTGGGTGTTCTACATCAACGTCCCCATCGGCATCGTCGCGCTCGCCGTGATCGCCGCCGTCCTGCACATCCCGAGCGACCGCACCCCGCACCGGATCGACTACCTCGGCACCGTCACCATCGCCGCGGTCGCCGCCTGCTTCGTCCTGATGACCTCGCTCGGCGGCGTCAGCTACCCGTGGTTCTCCTGGCAGATCATCGGCTTCGGCGCGCTGGGCGTCGTCCTCCTGGGGGCCTTCGTCCTCATCGAGCGCCGGGCCGCCGAACCCGTCATTCCGCTGCGTCTGTTCCGGCTGCGCACCTTCTCGCTCACCGCCGTCATCGGCTTCGTCATCGGCTTTGCGATGTTCGGATCGATGACGTACCTGCCGACGTTCCTGCAGATCGTCCAGGGCGTTTCACCGACGCTGTCCGGTGTGCACATGCTGCCGATGGTGTTCGGCATGCTGCTCTCGTCCACCGCGTCCGGCCAGATCGTCAGCCGCACCGGCCACTACAAGGTCTTCCCGATCGCCGGCACCGCGGTGGTGATGCTCGGACTGCTGCTCCTGCACCGGCTCGACCCGTCCAGCGGCGTCGCCGAGATGAGCGGCTACTTCTTCGTCTTCGGCTTCGGACTCGGCCTGGTCATGCAGGTGCTGGTGCTCATCGTGCAGAACGCCGTCGCCTATCAGGACCTCGGCGTTGCCACGTCCGGCGCGACGTTCTTCCGTTCCATCGGCGCCTCGTTCGGCGTCTCCCTCTTCGGCACGGTCTTCGCCAACAAGCTCGGACCGCGGATCGCGGCCGCACTGGCCGGACAGCAACTGCCGCCCGGCGTCGACCCGGCGAAGATCGCCCAGGACCCACGTACCGTCGCCCGGCTGCCGGCCCGGCAGGCGGCCGGCGTGCTGCACGCCTACGCGAACTCGATCACCGACGTCTTCCTCTACGCCGTGCCGGTCGTCTTCGTGGCGTTCGTGCTGGCCTGGTTCCTCAAGGAGGAGCCGCTGCGCAGCAGCGTGACCGCCCCCGACACCACCGAGGTGCTGTCGTCCAACCCCGTCGAGCGGTCGTCCCGCGACGAGTGCGCCCGTGCGCTGTCCAAACTCGGCAGCATGGAGGGGCGCAAGCACATCTACGAGAAGATCACCGAGCGGGCCGGCCTCGACCTCAAACCGGCCGCCAGCTGGCTGCTCCTGCGCATCCACCGCTACGGATCGGTCGAACCGGGACTGCTCGCCGAACGCACCACCGTCCCGCTCGGCGTGCTCGCCGAGAGCGTCCGCCAGGTCGAGGAGCGCGGACTGGCCACCCGCGACGGGCTGTTGATGCTGCTGACCGACCGGGGGCGGGAGGTCACGGAGCGGCTGTCGGCGGCCCGCCAGGAGTCGCTGGCCGAGATGCTGGGGGACTGGTGGACCAAGGACCGGCCCACCGACCTCACCGAGCTGGTAAGGGAATTGACGGCGGAGCTGTGCGGCTCGGACGCGGAGGAGCCGTACGTCGGCCAGGTCCGGCAGCCGGTGCCGCGCCCCGCCGCCTCCCCCCGGCCGCCCCGGCCACCGGGCCTCGCGCGGTGAGCCGCTAGGCGGAGTGACGGCCCCCGGACGGGGCGCCGTTGCTGTCGCTGCTGGCGCTTGTGCCGTTGCTGGGGCCGTCGTGGCCGCTGTGGCTGCCATCGCCGCTGCCGAGGTGCTTCTCGAAGAAGATCTCCGCGTAGATGTCGTCGTGGTACGGAGCGATCTCGACGAAACCGTGCCGCCGGTAGAGCGCGATGGCCTCCGTCAGGTCCAGGCGGGTGTCCAGCCGGATCCGCCTTGCACCCAGCCGGGCCGCGGCCGCCTCGGCGGCCATGAGCAGCCCGCCGCCGCCCCCCAGGCCGCGCGCGGCGGGCCGCACGAACATCTGCTTGAGCTCGGCCGTGCACGCGTCCAGCAGCCGTACGCCGGCGCAGCCCGCCGTCTCACCGCCGCGGCGGGCCACCAACAGCACGCCGTGCGGCGGCGCGAGATCTGCCACGGGATACTCCGCCACCCCCTCGTCGATCTCCTGCGGTGTCGAGAGACGGTCCTCGTGCAGCGTGAAGTACCGGTCCGCCACTTCGGCGTAGTACTCCCGCAGCAGCGCCCGCGCGTCCGGCGAATCGACCGGCTCGGTGGAGATGGTCCAGGGAGTGGAAGTGGAAGCCGGAGTGGGAGTGGGGGTGGGGGTGGGGGGCCGGAGGGTGGCGGCGTCGCTCATGGCGTCATTGTTGCGGCCGGGACCGGGTCGGCCGCAACGGAATTGCGGACCGGACCGGTTGAGGGTGGGACGACCGGTTGCGAAAACCGGTCACGCGATCAAGTTGCACGACCGGTATCCCCGAGAGACGGTCGTAAGAGCGCATACCTATCTGTTTTCGGCAGGGGGGAAGGGCGGAAAAGGCCTCACGGAAGTAGGAAAGAGCGCCATGAGCACCGAGCAGCCCCAGGATCCTCGGAACCGACCTACCCAGCAGCAGTACCCGCAGCAGTACCCGCCGGGGCAGTTTGCTCCGTATCCGCAATACCCACCACAACCACAGCCGACGAGCGGTAAAGCCGTGGCTTCCATGGTTACCGGAATCGCGTCGCTGGTCATCCCTTTCATAGGCATCGTCACGGGGCCGCTTGCCATCGTCCTGGGCACCAGAGCGCGCGGCGAGATACAGCGCACCGGGCAAAAGGGCGACGGTCTGGCCATAGCGGGGCTGGTGACCGGCATCATCGGCTGCGTCGGCTACGCGATCTTCTTGGTCCTCCTCATCATCGGCGCGGCAACCGGATCGTGACGACGGGACATGCATGACAGGACCTCTTGGCGCAGCGGGCTTTCGACACCGCAGTGCTGCCAAGAGGTCCTGGTCGTTCGCGTCACTTCATGCGCGTCGTTCGCGTCACTTCACCGGTTGCCGCCCCACTCCGGCGGTCGGTTCGGTCACGCCTTCTTAGGAGCTGCCTGCTGAACGACCTCGAACGACCACAGGGTGGATCCGCTGGCGGCGGGCTTCGGCCGCTCGCCGCCGGCCTGGTCGCCGCCCTGGTGCGCTGCCTTCATGGGCCCTTCCATCCACGCCTGGAATGACTCCTCGTCACGCCACCGCGTGTACACCAGGTAGTTGTCGGTGCCCTCCACCGGGCGCAGCAGCTCGAACCACTCGAAGCCGTCCGAGGAGTCCACCGTGCCCGCGCGGGAGGCGAAGCGCTTTTCCAGGACCTCGCGCTGTTCGGTGGGGACGGTCAGGACGTTGATCTTCACGATGCTCATGGCCCCATCGTGCCGTACGGGGCGGACAAGGCGGCGTAAGGGGCGGCCGGGCGGCTGCTCGGTGCGCTCACCCGGTGGCGGCGGGCATGCGGCGGCGCCTGCGGGCGGCGACCGACAGGGCCAGGGCTGCCGCTGCTGCCTGGAGGAGCAGCAGGGTCCCGGCGACCGTCACGATCCAGGCCGGGACGCCGGCCACCGTCAGCAGCGCGTACTCGTACCGGACCCGCCGGAAGGGGGTGTCGTGGGCGGTGCGGCGCAGTTCGTGGTCGCCGGTGATGCGGTGCGGTTGCGGGAAGCTCTGGTCGATCGCGGTGAGGAAGGCCGGGTGGCTGCCGGCGAGGTCCTTGAGGGATCCCTCGGGGCGGACGCGGCCTGCGAAGAAGACCTCGGGGCGGGAGCCGCCGATCGTGCCGCGCGGCTCCATCCGGTGCGCTGCGAGGACGTAGAGGCCCAGGGATTGCGGGGTCGTGGCCAGGGCGGAGAGCCGCATCGGGTAGACGAGCCGGGCGCTGGCGAAGGTCAGCCGCAGCGGATCGAGGGTGCCGGAGAGCGTGCGGTCCCGTTCGGCAGGGGCCAGGCGGATCGCGACGTACTCCCAGTGTTGGGAGACGTAGGGGCGGAGGGCGCTCGCCAGGGGGGCGGGGAGGTGGAAACCATGTGTTTTCAGCCAGTTGCGCAGTGCGCCGGGGTCGGTGGCGGTGAGCCGGGCGACGTCGAACGGGCCCAGCCGCTCGCGGCCGACGACCCCGACGCCGGGGCTGCCCGCCGACGGCGGCGGGGCCTCGGCGGCGTCCCCGTTGTGCCCGAAGGGCCAGTCGCCTCCGTGCGGCCAGAAGTAGTGGCGCTGCGCGACGGCCGGTTCGGTCAGCGTGGCGAGGCGGTCGAAGAGCGCCGGATCGCCCAGTTTCACCGTGGCCCGGTGCGGTACGGGCATGATCCACGCGGCGTCGGGGGCGGTGCCGTTCACCTGCAGGCTCATCACGATCTGCTCGGTCCTGCCGTCCCAGCGCACGACCGAGGTCTCCCGGCCCACGGCCATGGTGGTCTTCGGGTCGTGCACCATCGCGCCGCACCCACAGGCGTACGCCGGGCGGGCCAGCGACACCAGCTGGACGGCCAGCAGCATCAGGACCACCAGTAGCGCCTGCCGGTGTGCCCGCCGCCGTCCACCGGCCCGTGCCGCCGCCCGTCGCACTCGTGGCCGGACCGTCGCCAGAGCCATGTCGTTCCCCGCCCCATTTCCTGCACCATGTCTGACCTGGGCTTCTCGCCCGGCAGGCTGCTCGCCGCACCCGGCAGGCTGCTTGCTTCCCCCGGCAGCCGCAGTCGGCAGCGTCGACACAGACGGCGGGGAGGGGGTGGCCGGTTCCCGCCCTTGCCGCACCCAGTCCTGGGCCCCGCGCCGTGCCTCGGCCGCCCCCGGCCCGAGGACGCAGCGAGGGCCCGGCCGGAGGTTTCCGACGCTGTTGGTTAATTCGGGCCCGAGCGTGACGTGGGGGGGGGACCCCGCGGGGGGGGGGGGGGGGGCGGCGGGGGGGGGGGGGGGGGGGGGGCGGGGGGGGTGGGGGTGGCGGGTTCCCGCCCTTGCCGCACCCAGTCCTGGGCCCCGCGCCGTGCCTCGGCCGCCCCCGGCCCGAGGACGCAGCGAGGGCCCGGCCGGAGGTTTCCGACGCTGTTGGTTAATTCGGGCCCGAGCGTGACGTCGGCCTTCACGACCTGGTTGTGGTCGTGAAG